>CAMOGP010000043.1 GCA_946614175.1 uncultured Prevotella sp.
AGACCGAGATGACCGCCATCGAGGCTAACGTGGCTCAGGGCATCGAGGCAAAGCCCGCTGCTATCACCACCGCTCTTGGAAACAAGGTGGTTATCGAGGCCATCACCAAGAACAATGCCTATGATGTCCTTCGCGCCATCTGTAGGGCTGCCAACGAGCACCTCATGGATGAGGAAGAGCTTCTGCTTTTCTGCCCGAAGCATGTCGTTTGGGACTACGAGGAGGATTACAAGACCACCACTGGCGGTACTGCGTACAACCGCGAGTTCCACAAGTACGTCATCGAGGGCTTCGAGAACGTCACCTTCGTTCCGCTGTCATGTAAGAACGGCTCACCGTTCCTGCAGCTGACCACCAAGCGCAACATGCTCTATGGTGTCGACCAGATCTCTGATAAGGAGAATGTCGAGGTGGCACGCTTCAAGGCATTCGTGCTCCAGTTCATCGCTACGATGTTCTTCGGCGTTCAGTACGAGAGCATCGACGCTGAACGTATCCTCTTCGCTACCATCGATGGCAATACCGCCATCTGATGAATAAGGTATCGGGGCTGGCGGCTAAGGATTAAAAGCGTCGGGGCTGCCGCCCCTCTTTCATTCACTTTAAATATCGAAAGAAAATGCCACAAGATTGTTCAAACGAGAAGACCCTGCTTCAGGACGTCAAGTTCTGCCAGGGCAAGAAATCGCTTCCCGGAACAAAGAAGCGCGTATATATTGCGGATATCCGTGATATCGTGAAGTTCCCGAAGCTGGCTGACCGCTCAGCAGAGGGTGCAAAACTGTCGAACATTCCCACCTATCCTGCCACTATCGCGTCTGGCGACTCCAATGTTGCCAACAACTTCGTGATGGCTACAGGAAAGTTCTTCGCTCAGGTGGACATCATCAACAACAACGGCAAGCTGGTCTGTGAGCCTCAGGGTACCTTCGGTTCGAAGACCTTCAAGAATACCTACACTGGTAATGCTCCTGGCACTGAGGAGGAAATCACCGGCTTGATTGCCGAACTTCTCAATGCAGAGGTTGTTGCCGTGGTTCCTACCCGCACGGGTAAGTTCCGCGTAGTCGGTTCTGATCAGTTCCCTGCAGAGGTGAACCCCAATCAGGACTCTGGTCAGGCTCCCACAGACACCAACCAGACGGTTCTTGAGATCGTTGCCGATGATGAGATGCCCGCTCCCTTCTATTACGGAAAACTTCCTGTATCAGATGGTGAGTTAGACTGCACGACTGGTGAGGTTACTCTAACTCCATAGAGCCTCATTTTCTCTATTCATACAGATTAATTAATAAAAAAAAAGGAGGCGGGATGCGGCAAGGTTGCCTCGTTCCGCCTTTTGAATTAGAAAAATATGAACGGTATAGACAAACTTTTTCGAGCCAGAGTTGAAGAATGGCTCTCAAAGAAAAAGCACACTGAGGCCGACCTGGCCAACGGTGCTATGATGGTGCTGCAGTGCAACCGCAACCGCGCCATGTACAACACCATGATGCGAAAGCCTTCTCACTATGAGGAGAAAATGGTCTATGAGTTGAAGAAACACCTGGCTTATCTTCAGGATGACATGAATCTCGAGGATGTGAAAAAGCTGGAGAAAAAAATCCTCCCTGTCATCGGCAAGGCCATTGCTGACACAGAGGAAACCACTGATAAGGCTGCTGCAGCCCTCGGTGAGATTCCTGAGGATAGTTTCCTCCCTGCTCCGGCGCTCTCTACTGAAGAGCCATACAAGCAGACGGATGCCATCGTCGCACGCGGCAAGCGTACCGACCATGACACCCTTCCTGAAACCATCCGTGCCATCTGGGATAAGAACGCAGAGCGCTATAAGAAGATCAAACAGGCCCACGAGACCTGTAAGACCCTCACCGCCGCCTGCGACCGCTATGAGTTCACATCGGCCATTGCCGAACTGTGGGCAGAATATAAGAAGGACTTCGACATCTACGACCACTACGTGCTCGTTGGTGTAAACGATGAAGCAGGGACTCAGACTCCTGATGCTGAAGAGGTGCAGTTGTCTGCAGAGGATGTGAAGGCCATCAATGCCGCACGTCCCTACATCTCCAAAAACCTCCCTAAGTTGATCGCTCTCGTGGCCGCCGCCAAGCAGGAAGGATTCACTGAGGCTCAGGCTCAGGAACTGGAGAGTTGGCGCGACCGCATACAGCAGCGCGTCGACGTGCTGATCCGCACGAAACAGGTCATCAAGGATGAACTCCGCCAGCAGCTGACGGAGGCTGACATCAAACTCGAGATTTCTGATTCAGATGGGCAGGGGCAGGAACATAGCGACGATTCTCAAGCCACTGAATAAGTGCGCCTCTCAGTGCTATCTGGGTACTGGACTCCATACGCTCGGTCTCTTGAACTGGATTCTTCAGCAGACCGGGCGTGCTGATGTATATGTCAGCACCTTCAGCACCAGCGAGGCTTTCCTGAATGGCTTCTACAACCTCCGTAAGAAGAAACTCATTGGTCACAGCGTACTGTTAGCTGACCTGAAGGCCTCTAGGAAAACGCTGCATCTGTACCGTCTGATGCAGTCGTGCTTTGATTCCGTATATCTGGGTATGAACCACTCGAAGATCGTACTCGTGCAGAATGACACACACCTGGTGTCTGTCATTTCCTCACAGAACCAGACATACGGCGACCGTGCGGAATGTACCATGGTCACGACTGACCAAATGGCATTCTATGACCTCTATAGCGGACTACGCGATATCGTGGATAAGAACTCAATACAACTCAATGGACTATTCAACCGAATTACTGAAAGAGATAACCAGGTGCGCGAGAACACTAATGACCCCATCGATGGTGTCTTTCCGTTTGGGTATTGATGAAGTGCAGCTTCATGACGATATCAACACCCTCGGGCATCCTGCCCGACGTGCCTACTACTCAGGACTGGAAGAGACCGATAAGGAACTGCGCCAGCAGCAGCTGGACCTGATGCGTGCCGGCAGCCCTTCGGCCATCGCTGACTGTCAGCAGCGCATCGAGCGCATCCTGAATGAAATAACCGTCTAAAAAAAAGATGCTATGCCACTGCCTACCAACCTCGATGATTATACAAAGTACATCGTAAAGAGCGATGAAGAACTCCTCGAAGAACGAGTGAGTCCTACCATTATCCAGCGGCTTCACCGCCTGCGTGGACTGTACGCCTATTGGCTCCAGTTCCCGGATAAGTTCGAGCGCGATATCATGCAGCAGGATATGGCACTCTTCAATGTGGGCAGGGCACAGGCTTACGATGACGTGCGCCTGGTGCAGATCATCCTGGGCAACATGCAGCAGGCAAGCCGTAACTTCATGCGGTGGAAGATCAACCAGGATCTGGAACATGACCTGAAGGCAGCACGCCGTGCCGGAGAGCACAAGGCCGTAGCCGCCATCGAGAAGGTACGTGTGCTGAATAACCGCACCGATAAGGAGGATGAGCCGGATACGAACTACGACCGCATCCCGCTCTTTGGTGTCGTGTTTACCAGCAATCCCGCTGCGCTTAAGATTCCAGGCTATGACAATGAGGCCTCACTGCGTAAGGATATCGATACGATGAACAAGCGCTATAGCCGTGAGATAGAGAAAGAGAAGGATTATACGGATTACGAAGAGGTAGAAGAGGATGGAACTGCAGGAACCGATATTTGAGCAGTACCTGAACGATGGTCAGGCTTACATGCTGCTGATGATGCCGCGCGACCTCGTGGCTGAGTGCGGACGTGGTTTCGGTAAGGGTCTTGTACAGGCAGGGCGTGGTCTTAAGTCTGCTCAACTGATGGAAGGATCCTGCGGCGCTGCCGTCTGTCCGTCCGTGAAACGTGGCCTGACAAACATCGTTCCCTCATGGATGATACACTGGGAGAATTGGGGGCTGCGACGTGACCGCCATTATACCGTAGGGAAAAAGCCGTGGAAGGCCCTCGGTTGGAAGAAGCCTATCTTCGAGCCTGCCAACTGGGAAAATACCATTGCATTCTACAATGGCTCCATCATCAACCTGATCAGCCAAGACCGAAGCGGTACCAGCAACTCTTTATCTCTCGACTACGTTATCCTGGACGAAGCTAAGCTTCTCGACTTCGAGCAGCTGAAGGATGAGACGTTCCAGGCGAACCGTGGCAATCAGATGTACTTCGGCAAGTGCTATCTGCATCATGGCATGACCATCACCTCCGATACGGCCATGACCAAGAAAGGATCCTGGTACTTCCGCTATGAGGAGCAGATGGATCCGGCGCTCGTGCGGGTCATCGAGGGGCTGGTGAATCATGTCTGGGTGCTGAAGCAGAAGATGAAGAAGCACCCTGAACGTGCAATCTACTATGAACAAAAGATCAGGAAAGAGGAAGAGCAGCTGAACTTCTTCCGCTCCAAGTGCCTGCTCTACTGTAAATACTCCAGCATCACGAACCTCGCCGTATTGGGGCCTGAGTTCGTCAAGCGCATGAAGCGTGAACTGCCTCTGCTTACCTTCATGACGTCCATCATGTGCATCCGTGTGGGTATCTCCCTCGACGGTTTCTATGGCGGTATGCGCGAGTCGGTGAACCTCTATACGGCACCGAATAACTCCGTGCTCCAGCTGGAAGCCCTCAATAATGAAGGTGGCATCCCCAATGACTGTCGCACCGACGGCGATCTGGAGGCGGACAAACCGATTATCATTGCCTTTGATGCGAACGCGCTCATCAACTGGCTCGTGTGCGGCCAGGTGGGCGATGACGGTAAACTCCGTGTCCTGAAATCGTTCTTTGTCAAATACGACCGCAAACTGGAGGAACTGTGCGAGGACTTCATGGAGTACTACTATTACCATCGTACCCATCGCGTCATCTTCTACTACGATTCCACGTTCCTCGGGCAGGAATATGCGTCTTCCAGAGGTCAGAGCTTCGCCGCGATTATCAAGAGCATGTTCCGTCGTCATCAGTGGGCTGTCCGTGAAAAATATATCGGCAATCCCTGGGACCATGTCAAGAAAAACGAGCTGATCAACCGTATGTTCCAGGGACGCGCCCAGCATCAGGTACTCATCAACCAAGACAACAACCCTGATTTGCTCATCTCCATACAGTCTGCTGGTGTGCGTAACGGAAAGAAGGATAAATCGGGTGAGAAACTCGCAGAGACGGAGGAAGACCGCCTGGAGGCCCGCACCGATGGCTCTGATGCTTTCGACACCCTCTGCATAGGCGTGGAGCGTTATCCTGTGGCTTGGGGTCGTGGTGGTCAGACGAACGAGTACCCTAACAGTTGAACTGAATCTTTAATGTACATGTCCTGAAAGCGTTCTGTGACTCGGATTAGATAATTAAGTTAATATCACCGGCAGGTCTGCGTCGTGAGACGATGGCCTGTCTTTTTTTTTATGGTATGGCGCTTTGTGCTGTGTGGCATTCCGTGCTTCAATATATATACTGCAAAGCGTGACAACCCATTTGTTCCCTCTCCTGACTTCACCGTCGTACCGAGGATAACATCCGTTCCATCACATTGTCTTCGGGTCTGCCGTTGCTACTTCTTCAACCATGTAGGTCAGGTCTGCTGCCCTCGGGCGTGTCTGCTCTTGGGGCTCTGCCTCTCATGCCTCATTTCTCACTCCTTTCGTTATCCGTGCTGGCGTTGATTTCCATTTCCTGATGCTTGCTCATTATTCCATGCTGCCGCACTACGTTGGCGACGTCTGATTGTTGTCATAACATTTTTCTGAGAACTCTTCAGCGTCAGGGCTGCTTTGATTTTTCCTTTGCAAAGGTAGGGGAAGCCCGTGCCCTGCAAGTACCGGTCGCAAACTCCCTATTTCTTCACAAAATTCCGACACGCTTTCCGCATTTTCTTCTTAACGCCAGGTAGTGGCTAAAGAAAATGTGGTTTTTCAGAATTTTGATTGAAATTCCTTGCATCCAGGCACTACCACTTCCTACCTGTGAGAAGCAACGTAAAAATTACAAAAGCTCCCAGAGCTTCTAAGTTAAATCTCAAAAAAAATAAAGTTATGACAACAGTTATTCAGACATCGGCAATCAACTCTCAGTTCGGCTATCGCAGAAACAGAAGAGCAAGCAATATCTACAATGTAGTGATCAACGCTGAGGACGGCAACTATCAGGAGTACGAGATAGAGGCTTCATCTGAGGCAGAGGCACATGCCAAGGCAGACAGCATCGCCCAGAGCAGCATGATCGACGTGACCTACATCGAGGTCTACAAATTAGCTTAACGTTAACCCGATTAAATATATGAGATTATGGAACAGAAGTTATTCATCCTGGTTAAGACCGAGAAGTCCAACAGGTCAGAGAACAATGTATGGGTCGTCAGCACCCGCAGTTACAAAAAGAAGTACTGCAGAAATGCCCTCACGGCACTCAGGTACGCCTTCATCCTGAAGAAACAGACAGGCAGGGACATCGCCCAAGACGCTTTCGACCGCCTTATTCAAGAGATTAGAATCCGTAAGTCACAAACAATTTCAAACCAAGTACAGTCATGAAAAGTAACAGTTCAACAACAGTCAGCGGTACAGACCGCATCGTCGGACAATTCGCCGACATGATGATCGAGACCATCACCAGCCTCCAGAACGGATGGCGAAAGACATGGATCAGCACCACCGCAAACGGGCGTCCAGTAAACTTCGGCGGACGCGAGTACAACCGATTCAATGAATTCTTCCTTTACCTGCTCTGTGAGGCGAAGAGCTATCAGTATCCGGTCTTCGTCACGATCAACAAGGCCAATGAGCTGGGAGCGTCCGTAAAGAAAGGTGAGAAATCAGCTCCAGTGCTTTTCTGGAAGCTCTACATCAAGGATGCCAACGGACAGAATGTCACTGAGGACGATTATAGGCAGATGTCACACGTTGACCAGCGAGCCTGCGACGTCCACCCTGTACTGAAGTACTACAACGTGTTCAACGTAGATCAGACGAACCTCGCGGAGGTGCAGCCTGAGAAGCTGAAGAAACTCGTTGAGTCCAAGTTCGCCGTTCCTGAGTTGCGTAGCACGGACGGTATGTACGACAATCCGGAGCTGGATGCCGTCATCGATGAGCAGACGTGGGTGTGTCCCGTCGCCTGCAAAGAGCAGGACAGGGCATTCTACTCGCCTGCTACCGACTCCATCACGCTGCCGACGAAGCAACAGTTCAACCTCGGTGGTTCCGAGGATGATGTTTTCCTCGCTGGGCAGGAGTTCTATTCGACGATGCTGCATGAGATGGCTCACTCCACTGGCAGCAAAAACCGCCTGAACCGCCTTGGAGGCAGTGCTTTCGGCTCTGAGGACTATGCCAAGGAGGAACTCGTGGCAGAACTCACGGCAGCGCTTATAGGCCACAGCCTCGGTTTCAACACGAGGGTTCGCGAGAACAATGCTGCATATCTCTCCAGTTGGCTGAAAAGCCTTAAAGAGGAGCCTAAGTTCCTGGTCAGCGTACTGTCTGACGTGAGCAAGGCTGCTCAGATGATTGAAAGTTCATTGTTTCGCAAGGAGGTGGCTTAGGCTGCCTCCTTTTTTAATCCGCATCGCCATGCTGAAGTACGCATTGTTCGACTACGTTCCGAACCGGAAGCTGAGTAAGGCTTCCTTCGAGTTGCAGGATCTGCACCGTATGATCCTTGGATTCAAGGACGGTCGCAACCTTTACACCCGATGGGCTGCAAGGCTTTTCGCTCGTGCACTGTCAGCTATGGATTTATCGGATACTGTCATTGTCTGCATACCTGCCAGCACTCGATATTCGAATGTCAGACGCTGGAAACGCTTCTCTGAAATCCTCTGCCGGTTGACGGGCGCCATAGACGGCTTCGACCGCATACAGGTCAGCGGTAGCCGCAAGCGGGCACATGTCACTGGTGACTATGAGCTGGCGACGAATATCAAGCACTATGTGCATATCGATGCCGAGTACTTCAGGAACCGTAAAGTCCTGGTCATCGATGATATCTACACCACAGGGCAGTCGTCGGCTGCATTCATAGCAGCTATGGAATCAGCAGGTGCAACAGTCACCATGGCCATGTTCCTCGCCAAGACGAAGAGGTACAAGGTCTGAAAAGGTCCGAATTCCTGACCCTGAGAAATAGGTATTGCGCCTATCGTACCCCGCCCACCCTGGGCCGTGCGCTGAGCTTATGCCCGATGAACGATAGGCGCAATGGGGCAAAGCCACCGTTGTCTTATGGCCCACCCTCATTCCCCTGCGCACCTGAACGTTCATAATTCGACACTGTCAGATGAACAGACAGAGTCATTCACGTTCACCATACAGGACGCACACCATGCCACCACGCCCCTCGCTGCCAGTACCACGCTCCGCTCCGTTGCACATGAGCCGCCAAGAGAGCCTTATCGGCTGATATGTGGTGGTTCGCATCGAAGAGAGTATGACTGTCATCATACACACATCGATGACGTGCTATAGGCACCACCGCCACGTCTCAGCCAGGCACACTCAGCGGCTGATGCTCCACTATGCTACTCGGGTAGTGGCTGCAGGAGCGGATGACATCGTGCCACCCTGTATGCACGTATTGATACGTGAAGGTGCTTGCCTTGCTGTGTCCTATAGCTGGCCACGACCGCGGATATGGTTCGGCTGACGTGTTCGGCAGCGACACAAGGCGGCAATTGCTACAAGTAAAAAGTCCTTACATATACCGCTCGGGCAAAAAGGGCAATTGCCTCGGGAGCGTAGGGCGGTGGGGGCAGCTAAAGCAGGCGCTTCGCTCGTTTTCCGCACTCAAACCTCTAAAGTGGGCTTTTTATCGAGGTTTTCGTGCGGGAGATAGTGGAATTTTTTGTAAAAAACGACCCAAATTGCCACTCTCCGAGATGACAATTCGGGGCCCAGAGCGGGAAAACGGGGTCACTTGCCTGTCGCCCATGGGCGATTGCCTCCCGTTTTGAGTGAAAAATGAAAAAGTCTGCAGAAAGTTTCTTTGTTTGGATAAAAATGCTTACCTTTGCGGCATGTTAATATTAAGAGAATCTCCATTTCAGTCAAGCTGTCCCCAGTGCGGAGGACCCCTGTCATCGCTCACGGGACGGTGTAGCCATTGTGGGTGGATTGACGGATTGAATTTTGCCGATAATATCACTAAAGGTAATTTATATGGGAAATAACAATGATTTTATCTTTTTCAATCATTTGAAAAGTCTTATAAAAGAGGATGGCTGCATTTGGCATGATTCAGGTGAAGGATTCCTTTGGACTGAAAAGCTTAGTTCGTCTAAGGTTATAGTGTGGTTTTATTATCTGCACGCTGATGAAATAAAAATCATCATAGGTGAAAACGGTTTCCAAAAAGGTGCTATCTCCTTGGATGAAATCCACTTAATGAGGCTTTACAAGGCAATAGGTGGAAAAGGGGGTGTAGTCTCGGATATCACAAAGGACGAATGGAAATCAATGATGTCATACCTATACAATGAAACATTGGAAGCAATGATAATGTCAAAAAAGGCATGATGATGCTTTCCTCTAAGAAAAATTTTATATCTTTGCAGCCGTATTAATTCTATTTATGGCTTATGAAAAGGATTCTTATTATCTGCCTGATGGCTGTAGCAGCCACAGGTGCATTCGCTCAAAGCGAACAGTATGCTTACTGCGTAGCACAGTGCTTTGGCAAAGCCTTTAGCACAAAGTACACAATCACCCTTGACTTCTCTGAGAAAGCAAGCAAGCGCAAACAGATCTATGAGGATGGGAAGAAAAAACAGTTCGACAGTAATGGCGCTTTCCTGAACTACATGGGAAGACGTGGATGGGATGTCGCTGCCGTTTATACCGATCGCGATTTCAAGCAGCAGCTTATCATCTACTTTGTCTTGAAGAAAAAGATATCGGATGAAAAACAAGTTATGGAAGGTTTATCATTGCAAACTGATACTGATGAACCTTGGAAACCAGGTAAAACAGGTGATGATGTGTATTGAGCAAAAGGTATATTTTGATAAAAAAATAAAATTTTTCCCGAAATCTCTTGCAGGTTTCGGGATTTTTGTTTACCTTTGCCCTCGGTTACAAAACGATGGTAGTCCATCCGTCAGGGCGCACGTCAGACGCTCAGCTTATTTCAGCCGGGCATTTTTTTTGCCATCAGAGTATTTACTCGTAATATACTACTGCGGCTGCATTATCTCGTAAAACTGAATTGCCCTCGGGTGAGTCATCGTTTTGTAACCAACGGGAAGTGCAGCCGTTTCTCTGTCTCTGCGCCAGTGCGGTTCGCTGGCATGGTTACAAAACGATGCAATATGCAACAGTTGACATTACAGTTCGAGGGCTTTGCCGATGAGATGCAGCAACCCGCCGACGCTTCTGCAGCGAAACAGCAGGCAGCACACGCCATACTTGATGGCGCAAGTGCAGTGGTTAACAATTGTTCCCTAACTGGGAAAAAATTATTCCCTAACTGGGAAGTAAATATTCCCTCGTTGGGAATTTCTCTCACTAAGGCAGATCTGCCCATGATGGCATTTGCTGCCGCATCCGTTATAGGCGGCTTCTACCTGATTTCATTTTGTGCTTTAATTCAAGGATAGGAGGCAATAGTTATGAATTACGAGGAGTATATGAAGGAGATACGCGCCATCGAAAGTCAGATGCGCGAGTCGAAGATTGAGGAGGGTGTTGCCAAGAATCGTGCCATAGAGAAGTGCGCTTTGGAGCATCGCCGGTTGAAGATGGAGATGCACGACGGTGTGCAGCGTGCCAATATGAAGCGCAACAGCGAGGTGGCAGAAATTCATGCCCGCTATGTGGATGAGCGTAATAAGCTTTGGGAGCGCCATCAGAAACTTTCGTTCCAGTGGCGTGAAGCGTGTGGACTAACGAAGGGGGAACCAAAGGATGAATAAGATGACGCTTACCCCAGAACTGACAGAGGCCCTGTGTGGCTTCTGTGGTGACGTGGCCACGATGGAGAATAATGTGGACCTGATTGACTGCATCGAGGAACATTACATCGATGATGAGACTGAGGAACCTGCTCAGGTTCTGGACACCCTTAAGTCGCTTCGCAACCTGAAGCGTGATATGATGAACATACTTAAAGCCATGCGTAAAGCTGAGAATATATGAAAGAGATGAACGACAAAATGGCCGAGCGCATCAGCAAATGGCTCGACCAGCTGGATGAAGAGGATAAGTGCCAGGCTGAGCTTCTGGACTCGTACTTCACCTTCCGGCGCAACCTGCCAGAGGAGGATAAGGGCTTGGGCCGCGCCGTAGAGGAGCCTAAGACCACAGAGGATATCATTGACGACCTGACGCCGATGATGAACATGTCGAAGGATGTGGTAGTGGGCTGGCTTCGTGCCCACGACTACCATATTACTACTGTTGCCGACGGCACCCCCAAGTGGGCCATCTGGCGATATATCACAGACCGGGTTCAGGCGTGAACCTTAGGGTTTATATCCAACATTGTTGATTAATATTTATTTGCGAATATTGAAAATTTCCCCGGTGGCCCGTCGTGATGATGCGCCACCGGTTTTCTGTATGCTGTATTTTTAGTTTCAGGGGTGTATTCGTACCTTTGCCTTAGAAAATAAAAATGCAATGGATTCTATCAGTATAACATCACTTAATGGGCGCAAGTTCTTTACCTCGGGTATGCCTGATGTAGAGATAGCCGGCATCGACGGCACCTCGCAGTTGGTAACCATCACCTGCGACGGCGAGCAGCTGCTGCAGGAACATCTCTGGCCTGTGTCTGGGTTCATCACCCTGAGCGAACTGGGCGAGCTGCTGGAACCATACGTTCGCAAGCAGCTGGTGAGCAGCGTGTCGATATCTGCAGGCGAGACGTCGGCCAGCTTCCAGGTGCTCTATGCCATAGTGGATGTGGGTATTGATTCCGAGGAGTTCTACGAGAGTTATTTCCTCTCGATCCTGATGGGTACCAAGGTTACCGCCACCGGTCGCCGCGAACTGCTGTGGTATTATGGCGATGATGCAGCCACCGTAACAGCTGAGTACTCGGATGGTAGCACGGCCCAGTATGATGTGGATGCCATAGGCGGCAGCGACACATATACCTGTATCAACGTGTGCCCCGACCAGTTTATTGTGGCAGGTAAGCAGCTGGTGGCATATACCGTGATGGCGGGCAAACGCCGGCAGCGCTTTGAGATGGACATGCAGCAGCCCGACTGTGCACCGATACTCGAGTTCTACAACTCGTTCGGTGTTTGGGAGTATATATACTGTACGGGTACGCACCAGGTGAGCCCCGACTATAAGCGCTCATCGGCACGCATCGGCGGTTTGCTCAAGAACTACCGCATCGAGGAAACGCGCATCTTCAAGGCTGATACTGGCATCCTGAACACGGCTATGGCCAACTGGGCCGACGACCTGTTCCGCTCGGTGCAGGTGTATGTGGTAAACGTGATCGACGGTGAGGTGACCGACAGAGACGGCGGTAAAGAGGTGGTGATTACCGACTCGAAATCGGAGAATAAGAACGACTATGACTATATGCCCCGCTTTACGTTCTCGTACCAGTATGCGCAGCGCATACATAATGTGCTGCAGATGGACCGCGTCGGACGTATTTTCGACAACACGTTTGACCATACATTCAACTAAATATGAAGGAAGCTGTACATATCAACGAGGTGCTGCAGCTGCTGGATAAGGCAGGCAAGGAGCGCAAGAAAGTCGACGTCAGGGCATGGAAAAAGGACGGTAACGAGGTTGACTATATCGGATGGCTACCGCTCACCGGCCACTGGCGGGGTGGCATCCACCGCCTTATGAATCCCCAGAATGGGGTAGTGAGAGCCGTCATTGACGTGCTGATTTATGAGTTTAACGGACATACAGTATATCTATGAACGAAGAGTATAAGCAAGAGATGGTGCCAATAGGGCACCGACCCGGATGGACGCGATACTGCGTTGCCCCTGCAGGCGTGGTAGATATCGCTGAGGAGGGCAGCCCTGCCACCAAGTACCAGGAGAGCCGCGTCATTGTTCAGGACTTCGATGAGAAACTGAATACCACTCCCATCACCATCGGCAATCAGAACTACGAATATGTGCCTTATGGCGATGATGACCAGCTGCCGTTCAAGGTGATGCAGCGCATAGGTGAGAACATGGTGACCTCGCAGTGCCAGCTGTTCAACGTGCAGGCCTGCTACGGTCAGGGCGTGCGCTTCATCGACCGCGACACCCGCGAGGACACACAGGAAGCGGACATCCGCTCCTTCTGCCTCAGGAACTCGCTGCACGAGCTGTTCCTAGAGCAAGCCACGGACATGAAGTTCTTCTTCACCTCCATCACGAAGATCATCCTCTGCCGTGACCATAGCCGAATAGTGAAGGTGCGACACAAGGAGATGTGCTACTGCCGCTTTGCCCGTCTGGCAGGTAAGAAGCGCTTCGAATACGTGCTGTATGGTGACTGGCGCGACGGTGCTCCAGACCCAAAAGATATCGAGGTGCTGCCGATGCTTGACTTCTACGACCCCTTGGGCGACCTGATGGTCCGCATGGGCAAGGAGCCCGACCCCATGACAGGCGAGAAACGCAAGGCACCGAAGGACGGCAAGGACTGCGAGTTTGCCATTGTGTGCCGCATGGCCACACCTGGCAGACAGGTATATTCCAGACCCTACTATTTCTCTGCCTTCCGTGATTCATGGTTTGATATCTACGAACTGATAGGCATCGGCAAACGGTTCATGATCCAGAATACATCAGCGCCACGCTTACAGATCGAAGTGCATGATGACTATTGGGATGTTGTCTGTGACAATGATGGCATCACTGATGAAGATGGGCGCAAGGCACGTATCAAGGAGGAAAAGCAGCGTATCATCGACTTTGTATGCGGTCCGAAGAATGCAGGTAAGGCACTCATCAGCGGCTACTACGTTGACCCCTCAGGCAAGGAGCACTCCATGGTTCGTGTCATCAACCTGAACCAGGGAAAGAAAGAGGGTGGCGATTGGGCCGACGACATGCAGGAGGCTGCCAACACGCTGTGCTTTGCTTTCGGTGTACATCCTAATTTAATTGGAGCCACACCAGGAAAGAGTCAGATGAACAATTCGGGTTCTGACAAACGCGAGCTGTTCACCATGAAGCAGGCTCTTGAAAAGCCGTTCCACGACGTGATGATGAAACCCTACCACGTCATCCTCCACTATAACG
>CAMOGP010000044.1 GCA_946614175.1 uncultured Prevotella sp.
CATCAATCCCTGGTCGCGACCATAGTTCACACCATTCAGTGGGTCAGGACCCTCGCCAGCCAGATAGAGCACAGCCTGAGAATAGACGTCAATCAGTTCCAGTTGAGTAGGAGACATGGGGTTTTCCATGGTGTAAGAGTGCTTGAACTGTCCCAGACGGACGGTCAGCGCGTTATTCTTTGTCACGCGAAAATCGGTATAAAACTCTTGTGGAACACTCGAGAAGTCGTGCATAAAGAGAAACGACCAGCGGTCGGTGATACGGGCTTTTGCCCAAAGGAGCGTGCGTTTCAGATTGTAGGAGTTGGTCTTCTCACCGTTGAGGTCCTGATACGACCAGCCACCTTGCGCATAGCCATTCAGGGTGATACGACTGGTAAAGTCCTCCATCCAAAGGGGAGTGTCTTTTTTCTTCTGTCCCATAGCTGCCGTACTGCTGAAAACGGCCAGCACTACGGCTAATGTTGCCGCCATCCATGTCTGCTTTTTCATACCTTGCGATTAATTTAGTAAAATTATTGTTTTAGTTAAAAAAATGAAATATGGTTGCAAAGGTAAGAAATAATTATGAATTTAGAACCATGAACTATGAATTATTTTTTAACTTTGCAACAATATTCAATTTATTTCTTACAAAATGAAACGTTTTATACTTGTATTGGTTTCTATTTGTGCTTTTTCTGTACTGTTTCCTGTAGAGGCAAAGAAGAAGGCAACGAAACAACTTTCTGATCGTGAGTATTGGTGTGAGCAGGCCTATAAAATGGCACAGCCGGTATTGGAAAACATGGCTAAGGGCGAGCTACAGAAGAATATGCAGACAGAGTTCTCACCCTCGTTTGACAACCGTAATCGCAAGGTGGTGTATATGGAGACGTTTGGTCGCCTGATGGCAGGTATTGCTCCCTGGTTGGCTTTGCCGGATAGTGCATTTGGCAGTTCTGCTGCCGAGCAGAAAGAACTGGCACAGGTTCGCCAGTTGCGTGAGTGGGCCCTGGCTTCGTATAAGAACTCAGTAGATCCGGAGAGTCCTGATTACCTCTGTTGGGGTGTGGCTGGCCAGAACCTGGTGGATGCTGCCTATATTGCAGAGTCGTTTATCCGTGCTTATGATGCCTTGTGGGTGCCACTCGACAAGGTAACGAAGGAGCGTTATATCAAGGAGTTCAAGAAGTTGCGCTCCATAGAGCCGCCTTATACCAACTGGTTTCTTTTCTCTTCTACGATAGAGAGTTTTATCGCTAAGGCTGCTGGGCTGAGGGAGTATGACGACTTCCGTGTGATGATGACGATTCGTAAGGTAGAGGAATGGTATGTAGGTGATGGCTGGTATGCCGATGGTCCTGTGTTCGCTTTCGATTACTACTCGAGTTATGTGTTCCATGCCATGTATCTGGAGACCCTTCAGAACATGATTGATGCGAGGGCAAATACCCGTTTGGAGTACAGGAAATATTATGACCGTGCACTGAAGCGTGCTCAGAAATTCTCGATTATCCTGGAGCGTTTCATCTCGCCCGAGGGTACTTTCCCTGTGATAGGCCGCTCTACGCCCTATCGTATGGCAGCTATGCAACCATTGGCTTTGATGGCCTGGTATCAGAAACTGCCTCGGGAACTGAGCAACGGACAGGTACGTGCTGCCTTGACGCAGGTGATGCATAGGATGTATGACCAGCAGCAGAATTACAATGAGGGCGGTTTCCTCACTATCGGCTTCTGTGGACACCAGCCGGAGACAGCCGACTGGTACACCAATAATGGTTCGCTCTATATGACCAGTCTGTCGCTGATGCCTCTTGGACTGCCTGCCAGTCATGATTTCTGGACTTGCAAGGCTGAGCCTTGGACGCAGGTGAAAGCCTGGGGCGGACAACCTTTCCCCAAGGATCACCGTTGGGCTGATGATATCCAGACGAAAGATCGCTGGTAAGAAAAGAAAATGGAGAGCACAAGTGGCTCTCCATTACTTTTTTATTGATGTAGGTTTGCTTAGCGCAGAGCGAAGCAGTTGTCTGTGTAAACAGCTTCCTTGACCTGCTGCATACCAGCCTCGTCGTTGGTCACGGTGAGCTTCTCGCCATTCTGCAGGGAAGCCTGGATGGTGCCATCAGCATTGAAACGGATAATCTCCTTAGTAACACCGTTCTGAGAGATTGACCATGACTCTGTCTTGCTGTCGTGAATGAAGAGGGTAACCTCACCGTTAGGAGCCTTCACCTCGTAACCGTTCTTCAAAGTCTTTACAGCATAGTAACGGCCGTCCTGACCTTTCACGGTCTGCACCTTGTTTACAGCCATAGGATTGCTGCCTGTCCAGAACTCGATGGTGTTGAGTACTACAGCGTCTACGAAGAGGCATACGCCACCTACGATAGGCTGCAGAATCAGACCTACGATACCATTAACGTACTTGTTGCTGGTCATGTTGCACTGCCACTTCTCGTACTTGTTGAAGATACTGAAAGAACCAATACATGAACTGCAGAGGAAACTGCCTGCCAGCAGCACACAGGCTGCGCTTAAACTAATTTTTTTCATACTGTTTTGTTGTTAAAGTCATAAAAACTGCGTGCAAATTTACACATTTTCTGTAAATGGCATCCTGTTTTATACAGAAAAATTATCGATTAACTGGCGATAGAGGGTGTTTTGACGCAGAATAGATGAGCATCCAACGATAAGCATCTGCCTGCGAGCACGCGTCAGGGCAACATTGAGCTTGCGGTCCACCACCTGTCCTTCGTCATCGGTAAAGGTGCTGGCTGTTAGAAACTCCAACTGATACTGCCGACTGACACCTATGTCATAGATGATGACATCACGCTGTGAACCCTGGTAGCGCTCTACGGTGTCAATGCTGATGTCTGGAAGGGCTTCGCGGATGGCTGCTATCTGATGACGATAAGTCACGATGATGCCAAGGGTCTTCTCTGGATTAAAGTGGTCGCCATAGAAACGACGGATGCGCAAGGCAAGATCGATAGTGAGGTTGGAGGCCTGGGCGTCGAAGAAGACCATGCGACGGGTCTTCAGGATATCGTCGGTAGCATCTTGTGAAGGCAGGTCGTAGCTGAGAAGCGTTTCCTGTTGATGGGGTAGAGGCACAGGTTGGAGCCAGGTATTATAGAAATGGCTGCTGGCAAATTGTGCCACGTCGGGATGCATGCGCCCTTGACGATGAAGGGTGCCGATGAACTGTGTGCGCTGTTGTCGCACCTCCCAGTTGTAAAGGCGCTGGAAGAGCGACTGCCTGCAGTCATTTAGTCCGATATTCCTGAGTAATGGGTTGTCGATGATGCTCTCTTCGGGATTCTGCTGTACCACGGCAGGCAGTTGTTTGTGGTCGCCGATAAGTACGAATCGGTCTATCTGGTCGCTACTCAGTAAGCCGATGAGGCCTGGCTCTAATACTTGCGAGGCCTCGTCGATGATGGCCAAGGAGAAATGATGACCTTCCAAGAGGAACGGACGTGCCTGCATCATGGATGTGGTACCTGTGAGGATACGTTCATCGTCAGCAAGACCGGCATCTTCAAGCATGGAGCGAATCTCATCGACAGCACGATTGGTATAGGCCATCAGAAGGATGGATGACGTATCGATACCCTTTAGTTCTTCTTCCACCATGAAGCGTAGGGCCATAGAGGTCTTGCCTGTGCCTGGAGGACCAACCAGAAGGAAGTAGTCGCGGGCCTGTTTAACCTTCAGAAGGATATCGTCATAATAAGGGTTGTAGGACTGTGACAGGACGAGTGAGGTGTCGGCCTCAGGTGTACGTTGTCCTAAGAGCAGAGCCTTCTTCTGGGGCGAGGATTGTATGAACTGGTGAATACTGCGGATATTACTGTTGGTACCTACATCACTACCACCATGTTCTATAGCCCAGGTCTTGTCTGAAAGGGCAAAGACGGACTCGTTCTGCTGACCATCGTTCAATTGGATAATGACCTTGCCGTCATGGATATCCTCGATACTGCCCTTGTAGAGGATGCTTTTTCGTACAGTCGGTTCTTCATCGTATTGGTAAAGATAGATCATATCGCCCTTACGGAAGTTGAGGGTGCCCAGCGGGGACGTGTTGTGACTGGTGACAAAACGGAGTGTGATGAGGTTATAGCCACCATCAGGGTCTGTCTTCTCGCGCTTAATGATATGAAGGGGCATGATGATGTTGCCCTGTTCTCTTTTCTCGTTGAGGGGCATCAGCCAGAGGTCGGAACTGCATCCTCCGGCATGGTGGAGTGTTTGTTCACTGCTGCCCAGTTTCTGTGCCCTCTGCTCGCGATAGACAAAGGTCATCATGCGCTCGTAGTAAGCACGTTCAAGAGGGTTAAGAGTTAAGAGATAAGAGTTAAGAGTTAAGAGTTCTGGCAGGATATAACGATGGAAATAACCATCGCGGGCAACACCTTTATATATAATATCAGCATTGAGCAGGGGGATGATGCGACCAAATCCGTCGCGGGCGATGAGCAGTTCGGTAGCAACAATCTGATTGCGCAACTTGATGGCCTCGCGAAACAGGGTGCGATAGTAGTTGACGGCTATCAGTCCTTTCTCTGGCGCATAGCGTGAATAGAGCAGACGGGTATCTACCTGATTATCGCTTTTGTTGAAATTATAGCGCAGGATGCCATAATAGAGTAGCAACTGCACATAGTGACTCTCCAGTTGCAGACCATGGGCATCATGACTCTGGTATTCTATCTTCTGGTTCTTGCCTGATTTCTGTTCTACAAGCAGACTCATATCGGCCGTCATCAGGTCCACACGTCCTTGAAGACCAAGGTGCTCGCAGACAAACGAAGGCTCGAGGAGGGAATTATGAATTAAGAATTCAGAATTAAGAATTGATGCCGTCTGGCGGATATTCTCCATCTGCGCAGCCGCAGCCTGTTCAAAGCTCTCTTTATTGAAGTCCTCGCATGCAGCAAAGCGGTCGGCCTGTTCGCGATAGGAACGTTGCAATGACTGTTGTAGCGTGACCTGCGGGTTGTGGATGATATCGTCGAGAGCCGTGCCGGCAAAGTTACCTAATAGTGTGGCTTGCGTGTTGGGGCGTGGCTTCAGACGACTGACGGTGTAGAGTAGGGGATGATGCCCGTAGGCTGTGAAACAGGCAGCCAGAGACGAGATGTCGAGCATAAAGTCGGGCTCTACCACGATGAGACCAGGAACGATCTTTTCGTCATAGTGGCAATCCAGCAGGTTCAGCTGCATACCCTCGCGGAGTATTTTTTGCAGATAGGCAAAATCGCGCCCCCCGTCAGTATTGCCATAGTCAATGACAATCTCCCCCTCTTCGCTGTCTGCTGTTATCGTCTTGTCGTCGTACGAACGGACAATACAGCGGATATAGCGCTTGTTGATGTTGAGTTGCGTGGGTTGAGGCTGTAGGTTGACAGGCAACAGTTGCAGCAGACTGCCAGGCACATCCTCGTGGAAGATGGTAGAGATAAGTAGAGTTACTGCTCGCAAATCGTAGTACCACTCATCGCGAGACAACGTTTCTCTGCCATTGGAATGGCGTCGGGCCTGTTGGATAGCCCATTTCTGTTGTGCCTTCAATCCATAGTGCTTGCAGACATAGTCTATCTGCGAGAAAAGGTTGCCAAAGGTTCCCCCTTGTGAGCGACAGCCTTCTGCTGCACAGAGTTTGATGACTTCGTGCAGTTGTCGCAGGTTGACTGTTGACGGTTTGCCAGCAGCCAGTTCCTGAAGTATATCATATTGTTCCTTAGCGTTGATCATTCTTCACCTTTCAATGACTTCACATATTGGTATAACTTACGATAGAACGGATGGCGTGTCAACGTGTTGCTATCGCCCAGGATGATGACTTTCATTCGTGCTCTGGTGATAGCCACGTTCATGCGTCGTAGGTCGCGTAGGAATCCAATCTGTCCGTCGTCGTTAGAGCGTACCAGGGAGATGACGATAATGTCGCGCTCCTGTCCTTGGAATCCGTCAACGGTATTCACGCTGATGCGTGTGCGGAAGGGCTTCATCCATTCCTTCTTGCGGATTTGTGAACGCAGATACTGCACTTGGGCACGGTAGGGTGAGATGATGCCCACGTCGAGTCGCTCGTCCAGGATACGCTGTTTGCCGATGAGCTCGAAATAGGCTTGCAGGGAGAGCAGGGTCAGTTCGGCTTCCGTCTTATTGACTCGTCCAAAGGATTCGCCTACAAATTCCTCCTTACCATCGTATTGTGAGGTGTCAATCCACATCATGGGCAGGTCGAGGTCCAGGATGCTGCGGTGTTGCACCTCTGGTGCCGCCACCATCTGGTTATGGTAGAACCAGTCGGACGAGAATCGCATAATGTCTTCGTGCATGCGATATTGGATGCGCAGAAGGGTCACCACCTCAGGCTTCTGCTCGGCGATACGCTCCATCAGTGTGCGACCTAGTCCGCCTTTCAGGGCTTCATAGCACTTTACTGTAGGGGGCAACTGACAATGGTCGCCTGCCAGGATCACACGCCCGGCCCTGCGGATGGGTATCCAACAGGCTGCTTCAAGGGCCTGGGCGGCCTCGTCGATGAAAAGTGTACAAAACTTCATGCCGTCGAGCAGACGGTTGGCCGAGCCTACCAAGGTGCAGGCGATGACGCGTGCCTCACCAAAAAGTTCGGCATTGATACGTATCTCCAGTTCGGTGGCACGACTCTTCAGGCGGTCCATCTTCTGGTGCCAGTTGTCTGTACGTTTACTATGACTGCGCAATTCACGGATAGCCTTGCGGATAGCCGATAGCTGGGGATAGTCGGGGTGTGCTTCGAAACGGCGCTCGTAGGTAAAGGAGAGCATCTTATCGTCTACCCTGACGGGGTTTCCTATACGCAGGACGTTCAGACCTCTATCTACGAGTTTTTCTGATATCCAGTCAACAGCAGTATTGCTCTGGGCACATACCAGTACCTGACTCTCGCGACGCAGGGTCTCATAGATGGCTTCTACAAGGGTGGTTGTCTTTCCTGTGCCTGGAGGACCATGTACGATAGCAACATCCTTGGCTCGTAGCACCTCGTTGACAGCATGCTGCTGGGTTTCGTTCAGATACGAGAAACCGATGTCAGGAAAAGAAAATGTCTCGGCTTTCTGATGCGAGTAGAAAAGGTCGCGCAGATAGCCTAACCGTCCTTTGGCACGCATGGTGCGGTCGAGGGCATCAAACATCAGGCGATAGGAGGTCTCGTCGAAGAAGAGTTGGATACCTAGCTGACCATCGGTAACTTGCAGGTCGACAACGTGAAAACCATCGGGCACTGCGATGACCATACGGTCGCCATCGACATAGCTCACACTACCAGTGGCATGAAAGAAATGAATCTCTTTCTCCTTTTGTACGAAGAATTGAACGGGTCGTCCGAATTCAAAGTTATGGTCTGTGTCATCGTCTGCCTGGCGGAATACCTCCACGCAGTATTGATTTAAGGAGTTATAGTATGACTTACCTACACGCAAAGGCATCCAGGCGTCGCCACGTTTTACCCTTCGCAGCATGCCGAGGGCTTCGGTCTGCTGTTGGAAGGCGCGCTTCTCTTCATCGTATTCCATCTGCAACAAAGCACGCTGGCGTTGCAGTTCAAGTATAGGGGATGTTATTTCTTTGCTCATAAATTAAAATGGTGCAGGATAGCGGAACGTCAGACGTTCGTTTGTTTCTGGGGCATAAAAGGACAACTGCTCGGCGTGCAGATACAAGCGGTCGGCTTTCTGACTGCCGTAGAGCGGATCGCCTTTGATAGGATTATGAAGACCTTGCTCGTGGGCACAGTGTACACGCAACTGATGGGTGCGACCAGTATGGGGAATCAGTCGGACTCGACCATCGCCTTGGGCTTTATATTCTGTCAAGGCAGACTTACCATATTCTGGATCCACCACCTGGCGTGGCCGGTCAGTTAAATCTGGTCGTAAAGGTAGGCTAATGGTGCCACAGCCCTGTATGTCTTTTTCCAATATGGCGACATACTCTTTCTGTATGGTTCGCTCTAGGAACTGTTTCTGCAAATGATGGTAGGCCTCTTGGGTCAGCGCCACGACCATCACGCCAGAGGTATCCATATCCAGTCGGTGGACCATATGGATTTCTGGATATCGTCTCTTGAGAAGACTTTCCACTGATGGCGCATCAGAGAGACCCGGAACGGACAGTAGGCCGGCGGGTTTGTAGATGACGAGGAAACTGGCTGCTTCGTGGATGATGGCAGGTTCCAGAGACTGGTAGGTCTTATGGGCTTCCATAGGGAGCATCCATCCTAAGATAGGTTTGCATTTACCCCGACAAGCAGGATAGTAGTGGTTATGATGACGTATCTCCATGCGAGGTGACCTGCCTTGCCAGAATTCTGCCATACTCAATGGACGCAGGTGATGGGTAAAGGCATACTGGAGTAACTTAGGGGCACAGCATTCACCTGAACCAGAGGGAGGCACTCCTTGAGGCGTTTGGGAAAAGATGTTGGTCAGCGAGCGATATTTATGCTCATTATTCACCATCACGAAGTGGTCAAATAGCCAGCGCTGAAGGGCATCTGAGCGATGCTTGCGCTCGTTTTTTAAAGAGGCGATTCCTGCGGTGAAGGGTTGCAGACGCTTATCAATGCTATCTATTTGCTCTTGCCACCTTTTTTTCAATCGGCGTAGTTCGGCTTTCTGATATTGACTCTCGCGAATCATCGCCTCTGTTTCACCAATTCTTGTCCGTTGCTCATCGCGCAGCTTCTTTGATTGCTGCATCAGGAGTTTATAGGCGGTAATTTCTTGCTCTGCCTGTAGTTGGACTTGCTGACATTTGGCTTGTAGGTCGAGGTATTCATCGTTGTTCTCTAACGCTTTCACCTGTTGGTTAATGCTAGAGATGCGAGCCTCCTCTTGTTTGAAATAACCATCGGGCTGCAGATAGTCGAAGACAGCTGGCACAAACCAAGGCCAGTCTTCGCGTCCGCCAATCTGCCCGCTATAAGCTGCAAGGAAACCCAGTTCTCTTTCCTGATTCTCGCACACTAAAACACCAAACATCTTGCCAGCCTGTATTTCTTCGTTCCATTCTGGGTGCTGCTTGAGATAGGCACGCACCTCATCGGCCGCCTCTAAACAAAGCGGATGCGGTTCGTAGCAAAACGGATTGTTCATCTGTTTTGGACGTGGCGTCTGGGTGTGCAGAAGATGAAACGGCATTTGAATGCAAAAGTACAAAACTTTTTCGTAATTACTTGCTCACATCAAAAAAAAAGCATACTTTTGCACGGAGAATGTCAAGACTTCCGACAAAATGAAAGGCAATATATCTGTCGCGCTGAACGACCTGAGTATAGGTTATAGGAATAAGCAAGGTATCAGAGTGGTGGCTGAACATCTCACGGCCAACATTCATCAGGGGTGTCTTACTTGTCTGTTGGGTGAGAATGGCGTGGGTAAGTCGACACTGCTCAAGACGTTGTCTGCCTTTCATTCGCAACTGAGTGGAAGTATTTGTGTTCAAGGACGCGAGTTAAATGCATACAGCGAGCGTGAGTTGGCGCGTACTATCGGCATCGTATTAACAGAGAAGCCTGATGTGCAGCAGATGACGGCCTTGGAACTGGTAGAGATGGGGCGGGCGCCCTATACTGGATTTTGGGGGCGACTGAATGATGACGACCGAAGAGCCTGTGAAGATGCAATGGCTTTGATAGGCATTGGTTATCTGAAAAACAGGATGATTGAGACTTTGAGCGATGGCGAGCGCCAGAAGGTCATGATAGCAAAGACACTGGCACAGCAGACACCTATTATCTATTTGGATGAGCCGACAGCCTTTCTGGATTATCCCAGTAAGGTGGACATGCTTTTGCTACTGAGCCGTATCAGTAGGGAGGCACAGAAAACGGTGTTTCTATCGACCCATGATTTGGAACTGGCGTTGCAGGTGGCTGACGAGATCTGGCTGATGACTAGACCTCACACAGAAATCACTGAAATCACAGAAAGAGGAGCAAAGCTCCAGATAGGAACACCACACGAATTGGCTCAGAATGGAGCGCTTAGTGCGTTTGTTGAACGAGGCAAAGGTATCGAGTTTAATAAAGTTACACTCAGTGTCAGGGTCAAGAAATTTCTGTGATTTCAGTGATTTCAGTGTGACCTAGAAAATATCGCGTATCAGAATGTCCCAGACGGCAACGATATGACAGATGCTGCCTGCCAGCACGCAGAAATGGAACACGGTATGCATATATTTCTTTTTGTTGAACGAATAGAACACAGCACCCGTGATATAAAAGACTCCCTCGAGCACAATCCAGACGAAAGCATTCGTTGAAACTGTGTCAACCAATGGCTTAAAGGCAGCCAATACGCTAAGACCCATTATCACAAAGCATGCCGTTTCGATATTTGAGTGGTCTTTCAGTTTGATGAAACTGATCAGGGTACCTATGAGGGCGCAGACCCAAACAAAGGTGAAAAGCGTCCATCCCCAATATCCTTCATTGCGTAGTGCCATCAGTGTGATAGGCGAATAGCTGCCTGCTATGTGCCAATAGATGGCTGCATGGTCCCACTTCCGGAAATGTTCTCGCCATGGATTCCTGAGTTTCAGGGCGTGATAAATGGTAGATGCCAAATAGCTGCCCAGCATACCGAAGAGGTAAAGCCCAACACCAATAGCTGCCCATGAGCGGTCGTTATTGCCTAATAATACGACGATAAAAAATGCGATGCCCACTGCTCCGGCCATTATAGCACCGCCAGCATGACTCCATGAATTCCAAACTTCCTCCTTGTGTGTGTATCTTATTGCCATTTTTGGTTTGAGGTTTGAGAGTTGAGGGCTAGTCAGCAAGGACAAAGTCGAGCTGACGTTTCTCAATGTTGGCACGAGCCACCTTGATGCGAACGGCATCGCCAAGTTGATATTTTTGGTGATGACGACGCCCCACCAGACAGTAGTTACGCTCGTCAAACTCATAATAGTCGCCATCGAGGTCGTGCATGCCCACAAGTCCTTCGCAGTGGTTGTCATCAATCTCGCAGTAGATGCCATACGACTGTACTCCGCTGATGTGGGCGTCAAACTCCATACCTACCTTATCGGCCATGAATTCCACCATCTTATACTTGATAGAGTCGCGCTCGGCATTCTGAGCGGTCTGCTCCATCTGACTGCAGTGCTCGCAGAGTTCCTCGTAGTGATCCTGATTTACAGAACGTCCGCCATCCTGATAGCGGGTGAGCAGGCGATGAACCATCGTGTCGGGATAACGGCGGATGGGCGAAGTGAAGTGCGTGTAATAGTCGAAAGCCAGTCCGTAGTGTCCAATGTTGTGGGTCGAGTATTTGGCTTTCATCATAGCCCGCAGGGTCAGCGTCTCTACGAGTTTCTGCTCGCGTTCTCCCTGTGCTTCCTCCATCAGGTTATTGAGGTTCTTGGAGATAGCACCCCTGGTACCGCTGGTCTTGACCTTATAGCCAAAGGGGGCCAGGGCCGTACGTAGGTTCTCCAACTTCTGTGGGTCTGGCTGGTCGTGGATACGGTAGACGAAAGTCTTACCTTTGGTGGGCTTGCCAGAATTATCTTTTTTTGTTTTTCCAACCTTACCGATAAACTCTGCTACCGTACGGTTGGCCAATAGCATAAACTCCTCAATGAGCTGTGTGGCATCTGTTGATTTCTTGAAATAGCAACGCGTGGGCTTTCCGTCATCATCAATATCGAAATGCAGCTCTTCGCGGTCGAATTTTACTGCGCCATTCTTAAAGCGGCGTTCGCGCAGATGTTTGGCCATCTTGTCAAGGATACGCAGCTCTTCAGCGTTGTCACCATCTTTGCCTTCCAGAATCTCTTGTACTTCTTCGTAAGCGTATCGGCGATTACTCTTGATGACCGTATGAGCCAGGTGCCAGTCTTTGATGTTGGCATCATCGTCTAAGACAAAGATGACACTATAGCAGAGCTTTTCCTCGTCTGGACGCAGAGAGCAGATGAAGTTGCACAGACGCTCTGGCAACATAGGTATGGTACGGTCAACCAGATAGACACTGGTGGCACGCTCTTCGGCTTCGCGGTCTATGATGCTGCCTTCTGTGACATAGTGACTCACATCGGCAATATGTACGCCCACCTCCCAGTATTTGTTGTGCTTACGGATTGAGAGCGCATCGTCAAAGTCCTTGGCGTCTTTAGGGTCGATGGTGCAAGTGAATACATTGCGGAAGTCCTCACGACGGGCAATTTCTTCTTCGGAAATCTCTGCGTTAATCTTCTGAGCAGCATCCTCTACACGTTTCGGATACTTATAAGGCAGACCATACTGCGCCAGGATGGCATGCATCTCAACATTGTTTTCGCCTTGTTTGCCAAGCACGTCAATGACTTCACCGACAATATTCTTTGATTCTGCCGATGGCCACTGCGTGATTTTTACAACGGCCTTCTCGCCAGTCTTACCGCCCTTGAGTTTCTTCTTGGGAATCAGAATGTCGTGAACGAAGAAGTTGCCTTCAGCATTGAGAAAGGCAAAGTCTTTCTCTACTTGCAAGATACCTACGGCCTGGTCGTGCTTGCGTTCCAGAATATCTGTAACGATGGCTTCCTTGATATGGTTCTGACGGCGTGCCATATAAGCTACTCTTACACGGTCGCCATTAAGAGCGAACATCGAGTTACGCTCTGCTACAAAGACAGGTTTGCCGCCATCATCAGGCTGGAACGAGTTCTTGCCGTTGGCTTTACGGATGAAAGTACCCTCCTGCACCTGCGTCTTCAGATTCAGTTTATAAGCGCTGTCACCTACTTTCGACAGATAATCATCCCATGCCATCTCTTCCATCACGTCGATAGCGAGCATCTTCACGGGATGCGTATCAAATTTCAGTGCCTTGAATATCTGTTTAAAACTCAGTGTCTCACTTGGATGGGCTTGAAACAGAGCCTGCAAGGCATTAGCCACATCACGTTTATTAAGTCTTTTTCCTCCTCTTTTCTTTCCCATAATATTAATGGTTTATATGAATAATGTTACAGAAACAAAGTTTTCCAATTGTTCTGTGGGTGCAAAGATAACAAAAAAACTTTAAAACGGTGTTGATATGAAAAAAAAATCGTGTTCATAATACCTGAAAATGACCTCACCTAAAACAAAAATGTGACCTTCATTTCGTCAATAAATTGAAAATGAAGACCGAAACTTACTGATTTTCAGAATTAATTATTAACTTTGCAGCGCAATTTAATTCGAATTAAAATGAAAATAGCATTAATCGGCTATGGCAAGATGGGCAAAATGATTGAAGAGATAGCTCGCAGCCGTGGCCATGAGATTGTTAGTATCATCGACATTGACAATCAACAGGACTTTGAGAGTGAGGCCTTTGCATCAGCAGATGTGGCCATTGAGTTTACGGCGCCCCAGGCTGCTTATGGTAACTATCTGAAAGCGTGGGCAAAAGGCGTAAAGGTGGTGTCTGGTTCAACAGGTTGGATGAAGGAACATGGAGATGATGTCCGTCAGGCTTGCGAGAACGGCCAGACGTTGTTCTGGGCATCAAATTTCTCTATCGGCGTGGCCATCTTCTCTGCCGTTAACCGATACTTAGCCAAAATCATGAACCAGTTTCCGCAGTACGATGTGGAGATTGAAGAGACGCACCATGTGCATAAACTTGACCATCCCAGTGGTACGGCTATCACGCTGGCCGAGGAGATTGTGGAGAATATCGACCGCAAAGAAGCCTGGGCAGAAGATACCACAGACCCCAAACTGCTGCGTGTGGATCATATCCGCCGTGGTGAGGTGCCTGGTATTCATACCATCCGCTATGACTCTGATGCCGATATCATCACGATAACTCATGACGCCCATTCTCGTCGTGGCTTTGCCCTTGGCGCCGTGTTGGCTGCCGAATATACCAAGGATCACAATGGTCTGCTGACCATCAGTGATATGTTTAAATTCTAAACAATCATGGAAAAAAGAGAAAAGAAGAAACTGAATATGAAAAAGCAGTGGACCAAGTTTGTCCTGGTGATGG
>CAMOGP010000045.1 GCA_946614175.1 uncultured Prevotella sp.
CTGCGAAGAGCATTGCGAGTAAAAATACTTTTTTCATAAGCGTTGTTGTTTTAGAATTAATATTGTTTTTGGTTGCTGCAAAATTAGTATCAAAATACAATAAGTACTATCAATAATGTTTCATAGAATAAAAAAAAACGTTCAGGGTAACATTTTTACGCTACCTTGAACGTTTTTTCTTATTTGTCGCAAATAATCTCTTACTGCTGACTGATCTTCAAGTCGCTAATGGTGATGTTACCACCATAGTTGTTGATGCTCCAGCAGTTCTTCTGGATGCCATAGATGCGCTGGGTATAGCAGACATTGTCATTGATATACATCACAAGGACGGAATTGTCGGTGTAGATATCAATCTGATAGGTATTATCCTCAGGACGTGGAACCTCGTAGCCATCGATTGCCTCGATGAAGCCCTTGCCTTCCTCGCCCTCCTGCTCGAAGTTCACCTTGCGCTTTTCGCCACCGGCCTCGGGGTTTACCATCAGCGTATAGTACTTCTTGGCATCGACACTGCGAACCAGCGAGATGCCGAATCTGTCAGCATTGCCTTCGGTCTTCACCGTCATGCTGATGTGGTTGTGATAACCCAGTCGGCCGAACATCACATAGGCGCCTTCGCCAGTGAGCTGACTATTGGCGTAACCATTGCTAGCCACCACCTGAAGCGCCTGCTGCTTGTTGTACTTGGCTGCCATGGCAGGCACCTCGCCGAGTGAGATGGTACCGTCTTCGTGCTGGATAATCTTGTGGCAAACCAGCGCACCACCCCAGTTTGGCTCGCCGCCAGCACCCACATTGACATTCTTGGCATCGATATCTGCGCCAGAACGGTATGGGCACCATCCCCAAATATAACGGTCGGTGCCGTTTGAGGCCGTCTTGCCGGCATAGAAACCACGACTGTCGAGCACGCCTTCCTTATAGTCGGGCCACACCTTGGGGTCGTTGAGGCAAGTCTTCAGCTCGTCCCAGCTCTTGGCCTTGACATACTTCACCTTGCGGCTCCAGTTGACTGCCTGTCCCTCGCTGAACACGAGATACCACCAGTCGCCCATCTTAAACACATCGGGGCATTCGCACATGCGCTCCCACACCATGTTGAACTGACCGACGTGCTCCCAGTTCTTCATATCGGCAGACTTGAAGTCGGCGAACTTGGGATCGCCACCGTAGGAAGGTTTGGTAGAGATGACCATGTGATAGAGACCGTCGTCGGCCACGAAGATCTGTGGGTCGCGGAAGTCCCAGCCAGAATAGCCATAGTCGGAACCATGGAGCTGCCAAAGATTGTCGCGCGTCCAGGTCTTGAAGTCGGGTGATGTGGCACGCATTACCACCTGGCGATCCTTACAGTCGGCGTTCTCGCCAGTGTAGTAAATATAGTACAGACCTTCACTCTCGTTATAATAACAGCAGCCAGTGCCAAGCGCAGCATCCTGCTGATAGTCGTTGCTACCTACTGCCAGCACCTCGCCAATCGACTGATAGTTACATCCATCGGTGGTCTGAACGCCCCAATAGGGGTGGAAACAATACTTGGCATTGTCATCATAGTCTTGCAGATAGAGCACCTTGAAGTTGCCTGCCTTCTGGTCGTAGAACGGCATGGGGTCGCCTACGCGTCCAAGTGCGGGCTTATAGTAGGTCAAAAAAGCATCTTCGTCAACAGGCGAATAACGCTCTTCGCTGCTATTCCAGTCCTTGCCGGGATCGCCTACAATCTTGTCGTCAGAGCAGGAAAAGAGTGCAATGGCCGCCAAGCAAAAACTCATCACTGTCATTGTGTGGGACAATTTATTTATGCTTTTAGTGTTCATATTGTTCTATTATATAAGGTTAGACAGTTATTGATTATTCACCGGTGAGATAATGATAGGCATTCATCAGAATCTTGCCCATGTTCTCATGGTAAACAGAGGTATAGTCGGTGGGAGAATACCAGTCGAGCAGACCGGCACCGAAACAGATGATACCACCCTTTCCGAAATTGCCATCGTAATTCTTCAACTCCCAAGAGGATATCTCGTTGCCATGTCCGGTCAGGCGGCGAGCCTTACCACCAGTCACTTCGTCGAACTTCTGATAGAGGGCTTCGTCGGAAACGCCGTCCCAGTGATACTGAGATGCTGAGTTACAGATGGTGTAATCCTTATCAAGCGTGTAAATGGCTTCGGGATTGGCAGGGTTGACAACAAGTCCTTGCCACAAAGCATGGTTCTTGTCGAAGACAGGCAACGTCCAGGGATCATCCCCCATCTGTGGACCACCTTCGCCATTGCCACCCCAACAGTTGTTAGGACAACCGTCTTGTGGCATAGCACCTAACGCTGCTGCCAGGTTAACACCCATGCGCTGCAGCACGAAAGCGCCACCTTTCTTCCAGTATTCCTTCAGTTTTGGCAGAGCATCCATGGCACTCTTCTCGCCTCCCTCAAATCCAGAGAAGGAGGTATAAGCACCTGTCTGGCGATGGAAGAAGATGAACTTACACTCGTCCAGCAGACCGTCGAAGTTGGCAATCTGTTCCCAAGAGACATAAGCCGAGCCCTGAATATTGCTGGTCAGCCATTTGGCAGCAGCCTTCTCTTCGTCTTTCAGTTCATCGACATTAGCTGCGTTGCCTGCGAAGATGGCTACAGGTTTATCGATCAGCACGATCTTCACGGTATATGTATTAGTAGCCGTACCATCGTTCAGCGTGAGCTGGAACGGATTGTTCGGATCGCTAAAATCGGCGGTCGAACCGCTGGCCGGGAAACTGACAGCATCCTCGCTATTATCTACAGTGAAGGAAGCATTGCTCAGGTCGATGCCACTGATGCCCAGCACATAGACGGTGATGGTTTTGTCTTCTTCGTTGATGGCACCTTTGATGCCTGAAAGGTAGAAGTTATAGAGCTTGGCCTCGTCATTGCGCACGGCAATGCGATATTCCATCATCAGGTCGCCATTGGTGATGCGCAAGGTCTGGTCGGCTTCCACATTGATATGGTCGCCCTGCTTGATATTGCTGGATGCTCCTGGCGAAACAATCATGCTGGTGACAACCATGTCGTTCTTAGCGGTAAAATCGACGGGCACCTTCACTTTGATCAGCTTGGTGGCCATGTCGATGGTTGCTTCGTACTGGTCGTTAAGCACGAACTTCTGCACCAGGCAATCGCCACCGACGCTGAGACTGCCTGTATGATCGTCTGAGCAGGCAGCAAACCCGCAGGCAACCATCAGTGCACAGATGATATTAAATATTTTAGTCTTCATAATATTCAGTTTAAATGTTCTTATTACCAATTACCACAGTTCTGAGTGTACTTTCCATTAGAGGCAGCCATCTGCTCGTGAGGCACAGGCAGGTATTCGTTCTTGTCGGCCACGAATTGTGCACCTTCAAGGAATTTGGCACTTTTGCTCTCGGTGGCATAGAAGTTATTGATCACGCTGGCTGCTTCGCCCCAACGCACTAAGTCGAAGAAGCGCTCGCACTCCATAGCCAGTTCCAGACGACGTTCCATCTTGACAATACTCAATGTCTTGGCTTTGTCGTAAGTGCCTTCGTAGGGCTTCACATTGTAACGTACGTTCAACGTACTGGGATAGTTGGCCACAACACTGCTTGACTGCATGCTCTTGGCGCGATTGCGCAGCTTGTTCACCAGCTGAATAGCCTCGCCAGTCCGGTTCAGTTGTGCCAGTGCCTCTGCACGCATCAGCAGCACGTCGGCATAGCGGAACACGATGCGGTTCATTGATGTGGCCCACTGGTTGTCTGCATTGAAGATGTACTTATCTGTCAGGTCGGGGTCAACGCACTGCTTGAGGGAGATGAAATTGCCATAGTTGCCATTAGAACGACTCCAAGGCTTGCCCTCACCAATGGTAAGTTTGGGACTGGGATTGAACATAAACTGTGTACCGGGCATGCCCACGGTGATAAAGAGTCGTGGATCAACAGTCTGGCTGTTGCCGACGGTCTTGCCTACAAGCACAGCATAGTCTGTGGCATTAGCCTCATCAAACATGGGATGGCCCTCGAAGTCGGTCTTGTAGGCATTCACCAAATTGTGTGAGGGCTTGTAGAAGTCGCAACCGCCCAGGATACCTTCAAGCTCAGGTGGAATCAGACGGTTTGAGAAGTTCAGGTTACCGTAGTTCGTACCGTCGTTCTTTGAATACTGAATGGCCCAGATGCTCTCCTTGCCATTCTCGTAGGCTTCTTCAGGACGGAAGTTGTTGTGCAGGTCGCCCTCAAGGTCGTAGCCACGATACAGGGTGAGCTCAGTGTATTCCACCACTTTCTTCAGGTCGTCCTCATTGATGCTGGTTACCTGATTGCTGTTGGCATCGTCCTGGCGGTAGGCCTTGTAGAGATAAGCCTTGGCGAGGAAGGCAGCGGCAGCAGACTTGTTGGGGCGACCTTTGTCGGCCTGCGTCTGAGGCAGATGCTCGTAGGCGTAGTTCAAGTCCTCGATGATCTGCATCCAACCTTCGTCGTTGGTGTATTCGGTATTTGAGATATTCTTAATATCTTCTTCCTCCAGATTAGGCTTGTTGACAAAAGGAATCTTCTTGAACAAGCGCTTCAGCTGGAAGTGACCGTAGGCACGCAGGAAGCGCATCTCTGCTATGTGCTCCTGAACGGCTGCATCGTCCTGATTGCCATTCGACAGCACATTAAGACAAAGATTAACGCGCGACAAATACTTATAGAGTCTGGTCCAGATGGAACTGAAGTTCCAGTCGGTGGTCATCACACCGGTACATAGCTCCAGGTTATGGAAAGGAGTACCATCAGAATGGTCGGCACCACCAACATATGCATCGTCCGAGCGCGTGTCGTAGTTCCACAAGGAGAACGAGGCGTTCATATCCTCGATGGTTACCAGTCCGGCATATGCAGAGGTAAGGATGTTGTCTGCGTTAGCAGGATCCTTTGCTTGTTCCTCGGTCAGTGTAGCCTGTGGCAGTTGGTCGTCGAGGAAGTCAGAGCAAGAAGTTAAACCACCAAGCGCACAACATGCGAAAAATGCTTTATATATAGTCTTCATAATTATCATATTTCGATTGTCTGTTATCAATTAAAACGATACATTCATGCCGAATGTGAGGTTGAGAGGGATTGGATAGCCGAAGCCAGGATTCTCAGGATCGACACCCGTGAACTTGCTGCTCTTGATGGTCAGCAGGTTCTGGGCTGAAGCATAAAGACGTACACGTTCCATCTTCAACTTGTTGACAAGAGACTTGGGCAGGTTGTAGCCCAGCTGAATGGTACGAAGCTTAGCAAATGAGCCATCCTCTATGTAATATGAAGACAGACGGCCTTCGTTGGCAACATCTCTGGTGCTCAGCGCAGGGATATCGCTACCAGGATTGGCAGGGCTCCATGCGTCAAGTACTCGGGTGCCCTTATTCAAATAGGGAAGGTTCACCTTATCATAAGTATTGGTCCAGAAATCGGTCTGGGTCTTATAGTCGTAGCAGTTGACATCAACGCCCTGAACGCCCTGCCAGAACATGGACAGGTCCCAATCCTTATACTGCAGATAGATGTTCAGACCCCAGGTAAAGTCGGGTGTGGGGTCGTAGATCCATGCCTGGTCGCTCTCGTTGATAGTGCCGTCCTTAACCACATCGAGATAGCGAATACGGCCCAGTCCGGCAGCCTCCTGAGAGGCGTGGTTATTGATTTCTTCCTGCGTGCGGAACAAACCGTCTGCCACATAGCCAACCTCTGAATACATGGGGTGACCGATGATGCTGAACACGCCATTGCCACCGTAGGTACCGGCAGCAGCGACGGTCTCTGGCAGTTTCGTTACTTCGTTGGTGTACTTACTGATGTTTCCGGTGATGTCCCAAGAGAAGCCGTTGGCCTGTTTATGACGATAGCCCAACGAGAACTCCCAACCTACGTTCTTCACCTCGCCGGCATTGATCCACTGCGAAGAACCTTCACCCTGTGTGCCAAGTCCTTTCATCTCGACGAGGATGTCTGTCGTTTTCTTATTGAACCAATCAAACGAACCGTAAATCTCATTACCTTTCAATGCAAAGTCCAAACCGATGTTATGCTGCGTGGTGGTTTCCCACTTGATATCCTCGTTGCCAATCTGCTTGCGGATATAACCACTGGGGAGGTTGGTGCCACCATTGCTTCCGGTGATGTCGTAAACGGTGCCGGCAGGGGCCTCACCATTCCACAACTCGGTGGTAACGACGGGTGCATACATGGTGAACCGGGCTGTATTCGAGATTTCCTGGTTACCAGTCATACCCCAAGAATAACGTACCTTCAAATCATCGAGCCAACTTCTGGTGCCTTCCATGAATTTCTCCTGAGTGATACGCCAACCAGCTGATGCAGAGGGGAAGGTACCGTATCGGTTGTTCTTACCAAAACGGCTTGAACCATCGCGACGCAAGGTGAAAGATGCCATGTAAGTATCATTATAGGTATAGTTGGCTTTTCCGAAGAAAGAAACCAGCGAGAAGCCACCACCTGAGCCTTCGGCCACCTGACGACCAGAGCCTGCTGTGGGCCACATATAATCGGTAGTGAGTACTGCCATGCCATAGCGACGGGCATTACTCCAGTTGTCGTCCGTGCGGTTCAACTCTGTACCAATCATTGCGTCTGCACGATGCTTGCCAATCTCCAAATTATAAGTAGCAATGGCATTCCACATCCAGCGCTGGGCATGCTCCTGACGCATCTCAGCAGCGGTCTCGGAGTTGGCAATCTTACCATTAGCCACGGGATACTGGAAATTGCGCTGTTGCTTCTGACTGTAGTCCAAGCCGACGGTAGAACGAATCATGAAATTCTTAAACGGCGTAATGCTGATGTGGGCATCACCAAAGATACGCCACATCGTATATTCGTTGTCTTTCGTTCTTGAAAGCATACTCAGGGGATTCTCACGCTCTGGGAATGCTTCCACGGGCTGAGCGTACTCACCATTTTCGGCATAGATGGGGAAATTGGGACTGAACTGCAAGGCGTTTCTGAGAATATCGCCAGGAGCATCGGTTCCCTTGGTGCGGTTCAGGGTAAAGTTCTCACCAATCGTTACAATGCCATCCAGCAACTTATATTCGGTATTGGCACGTGCCGACAGACGACTGAACTCTGACTCTTTGATCGTACCTTTATTATCGTAATAGCCCATAGAGAAGAACGAGCTACCCTTCTCCGAACCACTGCTCACAGAGAGGTTGTACTGCTGAACGATGCCTGTGCGAGTGACCTCGTCAAACCAGTCGGTGTCGCCAGCGTGCACTGTGCCGTTGGCGTCCAGATAGTTGTCCATGGTCACGCCATAGAGCTGCGGATGACCGTTCTGATCGTATCCCCAGTCAAAGTTATAGCCCACAATATTATTATTGGGATTCTTGCCATCGTTGATGTTTGCCTGCCAAAGTGCCTGACCAAACTGGCGGGCATTGAGGGTCTCAATCTTATGAGCGTAGAAAGAAGCAGCGACACTACCGTCAAAATCTACTCTCACCTTTCCTTCCTTGCCGCGCTTGGTCGTGATGATAATCACACCATTGGCAGCACGCGAACCATAGATAGAAGCCGAAGCGGCATCCTTCAGAACCTGAATAGACTCGATATCATTGCCGTTCAGCTCGTGCATGCCCGACTTGGTGGGCACACCATCTATAATATATAAAGGATCATTGTTGTTCAACGTACCCAAACCACGGATACGTACCGTGGCAGCTCCTGATGGATTACCATCGGCAGAGATGTTCATGCCCGGTACACGACCTTGCAGAGCCTTCATCGGGTTATTTTCATTCTGCTTGGCTATCTCGTCAATACTCACCGTTGAGATGGCACCTGTCAGATCAGCCTTGCGCTGGGTGGTATAACCCGTCACCACCACCTCCTGCAGCACTTTGTCATCGGGTTGCAATTGCACCTTCATACCGTTCTGCGCAGGAACATCCTGCGTCTGGTAGCCGACATAAGAGATGGAAAGGATAGCACCCGCCTTGACTTTAATCTTGAAGTTACCGACTAAGTCGGTCACCGTGCCATTGGCCGAGTCTTTCTCCTTCACCGTAGCTCCGATAACTCCGTCGCCGAAATCATCGATCACCGTTCCCGTAATCTCTGTTTGCGCGTACATTAAAGTACTCAGCATCAGAGTCAGGAAACTCAAAAACACTCGTTTCGATTGTTTCATTTGCTTTACGTTTTTAGTTAATACTCTCGTTTTAGATTCTGACGCAAAAGTAGTAATGATATAGTTATTGGTATGAAAAAAATCGTTCATCCCATTCAAAAATTGTTGCAATGTAACAAAATTACAATGGAATGAACGAATAATCTTAGTATTACAAATATTTCCGTGCTATTTCCGGATGTCGCCAGGCACCATGCCGTACTCCTCTTTGAAACATTTGGAGAAGTAGCTGGGGGCAGTGAATCCGACAGCGTATGCCACCTCGCTGACACTCTTGTCGGTGGTGAGCAGCATCTGATAGGCGCGCTTCAAGCGTGTGGAGCGCAGCAGTTCTACGGGTGAGGAACCGGTTATAGTCTTAATCTTACGATAGAGCTGTACACGACTGAGGCTCATCTCTGCTGCCAGGTCGTCGACACTGACCTCGCTATCTTCCATGCGAGCCTCAACGACCTCGCGGAACCGTGCCAGGAAGGCACTTTCGGCAACGACGGACGGTTCCTCGTCTGCCGAGCTGTCTGCTGTATGCTCCTTTGTTTCGTCAGCAACAGGTGCTGACTCTATCTCCATATTCCACAGGGTACTGACAACACGCTCTTGCTGTAACTTCACGTTACGGAGATGATACAGATAGAACAACACGATGGTTACCACCAAGAGCAGAATGACACCCATCGACATCCAGTTGACGACATGCTGTATGTCCAACTTGTGCAGATAGCTGTCTGCTTTCTCGTGCAACTGATCCAGACGGTCAGCCTGTCGCATCAACTCTTCCCCTTGCATCTCCAGCACCTTGGCATTATCGCTTGTCACCAGGGCCGACATCAGCATAGTTTCCTTCTCGTAGGGCTTGCCTTCGAGAATATTAACGGCCAATTCTATGATTTGATCACCGTGTGTAGGATAGATGTAGGATGCATCAAGCAAAGAGTCGCGCACCAGTTGGATGCCGCCATTCTCACCCGGAAGGCCGTCGATGCCGCAGTACAGAGTCCCACCCCCTCCCCCTCTCGCGGAGGTGAGGCTTTTCCTCGCTCCCATCGCCGTGCGGTCGTTGGCACCAAACACAAGGTCTACGCGTACATCCTTATTATTAGCAAGCCACTGTTGGGTAGTTTTGTAAGCTGTCTCCTCCGTCCAGTCACCCTGGAGTGAACCTACCACCTTGATGCCAGGAACATCCTTGATGGCATCCATGAAACCGTTATGACGCTCTATGGCAGGCGACGAGCCTTCCAGACCTTTTATCTCTAACACCGTACCCTGTCCATGAAGCCGAGAGACAATGTATTCGCCCATCACACGCCCCATCTCATAGTTGTCGGCACTGATAAAGGCGGTATATTTCTGCGAACTGGTCTTGCGTTCGAACACGATGACAGGGATACCCTTGTCGTAGGCACGGTCGATGGCTGGTGAGATGGTCTGCACCTGATTTGGTGCGACAATCAGCAGGTCGATGCCATCATTCAAGAGGCTGTCAATCTGCTCCACCTGGCGCTCGTCGCTATCATAGGCCGCAGCAAACTTCAGTTCTACATTATCATGGAAATAGGCTCCCATACGCAGCTCGGCATTCTGCTTCTCACGCCAGATATCTGCCGAACACTGAGATACACCTATTATATAATGAGGTTTAGGGTTGGCACATCCTAATATAGTCAGTAGCAACGCCAACAGCAAAGCCCCAAAAAGTTGTTTATGCATCATTTTAGAATTGTATTAACAGGTTTTGTTGGCAAAAATACGAAAAAAAATAGAAAATACGTTCATTGTCTGTCTTTTTTGTTGCAATGAACGTTTTTTATTAGCTTTTGTATCATAATTTATAGGAGCAAAAAGAGAAATCATGTATATTTGCAACAGATTTCTACACTAAAACATCAAACGACAATGAAGAAAAGATTTTTACTGACACTGATGACTGTCATGCTAACCTGTACGGTTGGAGCACAGGTGAAGCCTATCGTGCTGGGCGACAAGCACGCCATGTTGAAAATGGAGCAAAGCTCCCGCTATCTGCTATTGCCTGTACAGGAAACGGAAGACATCGCAGCCATCGCCGTGTTAGACAACTATAATAATATGGTACAACGCCTCAACGTGAAGCTGGCCGTTGACCGCGTAGACTATTATGTGCCTTACGAACTGAAGGGTGCTTGTCTGTTGGATATCGAATTCCACGGAGACCGCCGCCAGAAGGGCGCTGTGGGTGAGTTTGCTTGCTGGCGAGAGATGAAGTACTCCAATACTTTCGACACTCAGAACCGTGAGCACTTCCGTCCTGTCTACCACCACACCCCTCTCTATGGTTGGATGAACGATCCCAACGGAATGTTTTACAAGGACGGTGTGTGGCACCTCTACTACCAGTATAATCCTTACGGCAGTCAGTGGGAGAATATGACATGGGGGCACAGCACCTCGAAGGACTTAATACACTGGGAGGCTCAGCCACTGGCTATCGAGGCCGACTGGTTAGGTTCTATCTTCAGCGGCTCGTGTGTAACGAACGGCAGCGAGGTGGTGGCTTTCTACACCTCTGCAGGTCATCATCAAACACAATCCATGGCGGTATCAAAGGATGGCGGCCGCACCTTTAAGAAGTATAGCGGCAATCCTATCCTGACGACCAGCGACATTGCCGACTTCCGCGACCCCAAAGCATTCTGGAACGAGGATGCCAAGATGTGGAACCTCATCCTGGCTGCAGGCCAAGAGATGCGCATCTACTCGTCAAAGGACTTGAAGGCATGGAAGTATGAGTCGTCGTTTGGCAAGGAGTATGGCAACCACAGTGGTGTGTGGGAGTGTCCTGACCTGTTCAAGATAGACAACAAGTGGGTGCTCATCTGCAACATCAATCCTGGTGGCCCCTTTGGCGGTAGTGCTACGCAATATTTCGTAGGACAATTCGATGGTCACAAGTTCACGTGCGAGTCGATGCCGAAGGTGACGAAGTGGCTGGACTACGGCAAAGACCACTATGCTACGGTGTCGTTCTACAATGCACCCGACAACCGCCGCACGGTACTGGCATGGATGTCCAACTGGCAGTATGCCAACCAGGTACCCACCAAGCAGTTCCGCTCAGCCAACTCCATACCCCGCGACCTAGGACTGTTCCGTCATGGTGAAGAGACTTACGTCAGCGTAATACCTTCCAAGGAGATGCTGGCCGTGCGTGGCGCAAAGATAAAGAATCCTACCGAGGCCTGCGAGATTCTCATCGACACAAAGAGCCAGACGGAGATAGTACTCTCCAACAACAAGGGCGAGAAGGTGACGATGAAATACGACGGCCAACAGCAGACGTTTATGATGGAGCGTGTGAAGAGTGGCGACGTCAGCTTCAGCGAGGCATTCCCTGCTGTGACGGTAGCCCCAACGTTTGGCACCGTCAAACAACTGCGCATCTTCATCGACCGCTGCAGCATCGAGGTGTTTGATGCAGAGGGCAAGATGGCTATGACCAACTTGGTATTCCCGTCAGAGCCCTACAACACCCTCAAGGTGAAAGGTGGAAAGGCTACGATCTATCAAGTTAAGAATTAAAAATTAAGAGTTAAGAAAGATAGTGAAGAGCTAACAGCTAAGAATTGATAATTATAAAATATTATGACTAAGCAAAACAAAACAATTTACCTGATTCCCGTGATGCTCTGCTTCTTCTGCATGGGCTTCGTGGACTTGGTGGGCATTGCCTCCAACTATGTAAAAGAAGACCTCGCACTGAGCGACTCGGTAGCCAACGTACTGCCATCGCTAGTATTCTTCTGGTTCCTCATCTTCAGCGTACCCACGGGCATGCTAATGAACAAGATTGGTCGTAAGAAGACTGTACTGCTGTCACTGGTAGTGACTGTCGTGTCGCTACTCTTGCCACTGTTTGGCGAGACGTTTACACTGATGCTTATCGCCTTCTCACTGCTGGGCATCGGCAACGCACTGATGCAGACCTCGCTGAACCCGCTGGTATCAACGGTGATGGGTGGCGGCAACCTAGCAGCAACGCTGACCTTTGGTCAGTTCATCAAGGCTATTGCCTCCTTCTCGGCACCTTATCTGGCTATGTGGGGCGCTACACTGGTCATTCCTGAGTTCGGACTGAACTGGCGCGTGCTCTTCGGCATCTTCTTCGTGGTGGGCATCCTGTCTACGGTGCTGCTCTTCGTAACACCTATCGAGGAGCCACCCATTGAGGGCAGGCCGTCGACCTTTGTAGAGTGTTTCAAACTGCTGGGAACACCTATCGTCCTCTTATCGTTCTTGGGAATCATGTGTCATGTGGGTATTGACGTAGGTACTAACACTACCGCACCGAAGATTCTGATGGAGCGCCTGGGAATGACGCTCAACGAGGCGGCATTTGCCACAAGTCTGTACTTCATCTTCCGTACCCTGGGCTGTCTGACGGGTTCGTTCTTCCTCCGCGTGCTGAAGATGCGCACCTTCTTCACCATCTCTATCGCCATGATGGCCCTGTCGATGTGCGGACTGTTCGTCGGCACTGAGCAGTGGATGCTCTATACTGCCATAGCCCTGGTGGGTTACGGCAACTCGAATGTCTTCTCCATGTGTTTCGCTACCGCTTTGGAGTCGATGCCTGAGAAACAGAACGAGGTGAGCGGTCTGATGATAATGGGACTGTTTGGTGGCACCATCTTCCCGCTGCTGATGGGCTTCATGAGCGACGCTATGGGACAGGCAGGAGCCGTGTTTGTCATGGCTGTTGGCGTCATCTACCTCTTTACGTATATCAAACAATTAAAAACCGCATAAGACAATGGAACAGAAACGATTTGTAGTAGGTCTCGGTGAGGCTTTATGGGATGTTCTTCCCGAAGGTAAGAAACTGGGTGGTGCACCCGCCAACTTTGCCTATCATGCTGGACAGTTTGGACTGCCGACAGTAGCTATCAGTGCCTTGGGTCAAGACGATTTGGCAGAAGAAACCATCGAAGCACTGAAGGAACATCACTTAAATTACCTGATGCCACGCGTGGCCTATCCTACCGGTACAGTACAGGTTACGCTATCAGGCGATGGCATTCCTGCCTATGAGATCAAGGAGAATGTGGCATGGGACAACATTCCCTACACACCAGAAATTGCAGAGACTGCCCGTCAGTGCCGTGCCGTTTGTTTCGGTTCGCTGGCTCAGCGCAATGTCACTTCATGGGCTACCATCCGCCGGTTCCTTGACAACACGCCAGAGGACTGCCTGAAGATTTTCGATATCAATCTGCGCCAGCAGTTCTATACCAAGGATGTCATTGAAGAGTCGCTGAAGCGCTGCAACATCCTGAAGATTAACGATGAAGAATTGGTTGTCATCAAGCGCATGTATGGCTATGACGATCTGGATATGCGTGGCATCTGCGAGAAGATGCTGGCAGAATATAAGCTGAAGATGCTGGTTCTGACGTGTGGCACCAATGGCTCGTACGTCTTTGCGCCTGGTCTGACGTCTTTCCAGGAGACGCCGAAGGTGACCGTTGCTGACACGGTAGGTGCTGGCGACTCGTTCACGGGCTCGTTCTGCGCAGCCATCCTCAACGGCAAACCCTTAGAGGCTGCTCACCGCATAGCTGTAGAGGTCAGTGCCTATGTCTGCACACAGAATGGCGCTATGCCCAAATACCCTGACACGCTGATTGCCAAGATATAACACATCAGTTCTAAACGACAGTCTGTCCTTATTACTGACTTTCAATCTGCCTTGCATATGATAGCAAGAAAATTCTCTAGAGAATTATTATCTTTATAACTAAGTAGCAAATGCTATATC
>CAMOGP010000046.1 GCA_946614175.1 uncultured Prevotella sp.
AGCGCATGATTCATAATCATGAGGTCGCCGGTTCAATCCCGGCTCCCGCTACTGAAAGAGGCGAAAAGCTAGATTGTGCCGAGGATACTTTCTCGGCATTTTTTTTTAAGGTATTTGTATTATGCAAGACATTAGGAACATTGCAATTATTGCACACGTAGACCACGGTAAGACAACACTGGTCGACAAAATGATGCTGGCAGGAAATCTTTTCCGTGAGGGACAGGACCTGAGCAACCAGGTACTTGATGCCAATGACCTGGAGCGCGAGCGTGGAATCACCATTCTTTCCAAGAATGTATCTATCAATTGGAAAGGCACTAAAATCAATATTATCGATACTCCGGGACACAGCGACTTCGGTGGCGAGGTAGAGCGTGTGCTCAATATGGCCGACGGCTGTCTGTTGCTTGTCGATGCCTTCGAAGGTCCTATGCCTCAGACGCGTTTCGTGTTGCAAAAGGCATTGCAGATTGGTCTGAAACCTATCGTTGTAGTCAACAAGGTGGACAAGCCCAACTGTCGTCCTGAGGAGGTTTACGAGATGGTGTTCGACCTGATGTTCTCGCTGAATGCTACTGAGGATCAGCTTGATTTCCCCGTTGTCTATGGCTCTGCCAAGAACGGTTGGATGGGTGAGGACTACAACAATCCCACCACTGATATCACCTATCTTCTGGATAAGATTGTAGAGGTGATTCCTGCTCCTCAGAAGATCGAGGGTACCCCTCAGATGCTTATCACTTCTCTTGACTATAGCTCTTATACAGGCCGTATCGCCGTGGGTCGCGTGCATCGCGGCACCCTGAAGGATGGCATGCAGGTCACCATTGCCCATCGTGATGGTTCTATGGAGAAGACCAAGATTAAGGAGCTCCACACCTTTGACGGTATGGGGCACCAGCGTACCGACGAGGTGGAATGCGGTGATATCTGCGCCGTCATCGGTCTCGAGAAGTTTGAGATTGGCGACACCATCTGCGATCTTGAGAATCCCGAGCCCCTGCCTCCTATTGCTATCGATGAGCCTACCATGTCTATGCTCTTCCAGATCAACGACTCTCCCTTCTTCGGAAAGGAAGGTAAGTTTGTTACCTCTCGTCATATCAACGACCGTCTGCAGAAAGAGCTTGAGAAGAACCTCGCCCTCCATGTGGAACAGTTTGAGGACTCTACCGATAAGTGGATTGTCAGTGGCCGTGGCGTGCTCCATCTCTCTGTGCTCATCGAGACCATGCGTCGTGAGGGCTACGAGTTGCAGGTTGGTCAGCCTCAGGTTATCTATAAGGAGATTGACGGTGTGAAAAACGAACCTATCGAGGAGCTCACCATCAATGTGCCAGAGGAGTTTGCTTCCAAGATGATTGATATGGTTACCCGCCGTAAGGGTGAGATGACCTCTATGGAGGCCCAGGGTGAGCGCACAAATATCGAGTTCGACATCCCCTCACGCGGTATCATCGGTCTGCGTACCAATGTGCTGACCGCCTCTCAGGGTGAGGCTATCATGGCTCATCGCTTCAAGGAGTATCAGCCCTATAAGGGTGATATCGAGCGCCGTGCCAATGGTTCTATGATTGCCCTTGAGACCGGTAATGCCTTTGCCTACGCTATTGATAAGTTGCAGGACCGTGGTAAGTTCTTTATCGATCCGGGTGAGGATGTTTATATGGGTCAGGTAGTCGGTGAGCATGTTCACGACAACGACCTCGTTGTTAATGTCTGCAAGGCTAAGCAGCTCACTAATGTGCGTGCCTCTGGTACCGATGATAAGGCCCGCATCATTCCTAAGGTTATCATGTCGTTGGAAGAGTGCCTTGAGTATATCAAGGAGGACGAGTTGGTAGAGGTGACACCAAAGTCAATGCGTATCCGTAAGGCTATCCTTGACCACGACCAGCGCAAAAAGGCCAGTAAGAATTGATAAATACAGTGACACCAATGATAAAGGCTCCCGAAGATTCTTCTGGGAGCCTTTTCTTATATATCATTTGTAGTCCGTTTTTTTCTCTTTATTCTTTCATTTCCTGGAAATCGGAAGGTGTCTGCCCTGTTTCCCTTTTAAACACCGTCTGGAAATAGCTGCGGTCATTGAATCCGCAATGCTGGGCCACCGCCTCGTTGTTCCAGTCGGGATGCTCGCACAGCACGCGTTTTGCCTCTTCTATACGCAGGCCGGTTATCCAACTGGCATACGTGAGTCCCTGCTGCTTAATCCATGCAGAGAGCTGATATTGCGGTATGCCGATGGTTTCGGCAGCGTTGGGCAGTTTCAGTCCAACTTGCAGGTATCCGCCTTCATCAATCCATTTCGTGATAAGTTGGGCGTTATTCTCCACCTTGTCATCATTCTCTGTGTTCATCTCGCTTTCCTCGGCCTCTTGCATCCGTTTCGGAGCTGAACTGACTACATAGTTCGAGAAACTGTCAACCAGGTAGAATATGCCTGCATAGAACAGGATACCAAACACCGCCAGTCCCTTGCTTCTCACAAAGATGAGCAGTGGCACCATCATGGCCATTACCATCAGCACCAGGATGCTGAACTGCATCCATAGCAGCATGCCATCCATATCGCGGTCGTAGTAGTTCTGCAAGGATTTACGCATAGAGCGCAGGTTCTTCAGGTGTCGCCAATTGTAGTGGCCCTGCATCAGCAGGTAGAGTACTGATGCCGCCACCTCCGCCCAGCGCAGTTCTGGTGTGTCGCTGAACAACGGCTGTCCGTCAATATAGGCTGCAGTGCCAATTACCAGCAGTGTGGTGAGCCATACGATGCCCCCCAGCCATTTGTCCATGGTGCTGACAAGTCCTCTGCGCTGCAGGAAGAGCACTGCTAGCGAAATAGTCCAGCTACAGGGGATAAACAATAACAGATTGACCATCACCGCCTGAGTCACACCCATGGTGCGCAATCCTAATGTATATTGCAGCAGGAACTGAATATCCAGCAATACGATACCTGCAGTCATCAGCCAGCGTGCATTTCCTACCACAGGATCCACTCCCACCTTCTTTGGCAGGAGCAACAGCTTCAGCGTGAGCAGCGTCAGCAATACGACGGCAGAAAATTGCATTAGTTCCATTTTCGGTGTGCAAAATTACGAAATAATTGACGATTAATGGCTGTTTGGTGTTAAAAATCGCGGAATTTAAACATATTCTTGTTGAATTTCTAACACCATTGTGGAATTTTTGACACTTTATTTTGGCAGAAAGCCTTACCTTTGCAGCCGAAAAAATGTTAGTCAACCATAAACCTTAACTTTATTTATGGCACACGAACTCTATCATACAATTCTTTTGATGGCAGCCGGCATCAATTTTTTGATAGCCTTCGTGTTGCTGTATAATAACATTTGGTACCGTTATTATGGTATTTACTGCAGGGCTCGCATACTGGTAGCCCTTTGTTATGTCGTTTTTGCCGCCGGCTTTGCCATGCATGCTTATCTCGAATGGCGCACCTTCTGGCCGGCAGCAGCCTCAACCCTTTCGGTGAGCTATTTCCATGTAGGCGCTGTCCTTTTCGGATGGAGCCACACTTCTTTGCTGCGTCCCGACTACCTGACGAGGAAAATCGTCGTTCGCGATCTCACCATCCTTGTTGCTGGTCTTATTTCCTATTGGACAGCAGTGGTAAGTCTGCCTCTGTACCTTTCCCATTTTTCCTTTATCATCTTCTTTGTCCATGCCAGTACTATTGCCTTCATCTTCTATTACACCTATTTTCAGGTACGGCGTAACCTGATGCAGATGCCTGCCGATGAAAAGGCCCCGAAATGGTGGACACCGGAAACCAAACGTACCGTCTTGAGTGGTCACCACTCCTTTGTGATATCCTGCCATCTCATCGTGCTCTTTGGTATTGGCAGCATCGTGGTCACCGCCATTTTCCCTCATCGGATAACCCCTTATACCGTGTTACTCTGTCTGGGTATCGCGGTCTTTTGTTATATCTTCTACTCTTTGGCAGAGTATGGTAATGTGATTGATGCGGCCACCTATGCCACAGAAGATGCTGAGAAACAGTGAATTTCTTAGAAAAGATGTGCTTTTATACCGAATTTAAAAACTTTTTCGCAGAACAATTGGGACGACGAGGAAGAAGACTACGACTTCTGATGAATGTTGAAACCCTGATTCGCGCTGCGGATCAGGGTTTCTTCTAAATTCTTCATTTTTTTTAGCATAAAAAACTCCCTCGCTGTAGATGTCCTACAGGAGGGAGTTTATTTATAGGTATTCTCCTTCGATTTAGTTGAAGAAATATTTTAATCCAATCTGCATCTTCCAGCAGTTACTGTAACTCATGTTGGTATCCCAGGTCTGGGTGGGATATTTACCGTTGACCTTGTTCATAGAGAAGATAGGTCTGTTGGTAGCGTCAACACCTTCGTACTTCAGAATCTGACCATAGTTGCTCACCTGTGCAATCTTGGGAATACCCCATTCGGAATTGATGAGGTTGCCCAGGTTAATCAGGTCGAGCGAAGCCTGCAACTTGTGCTTGGTCTTGCCGATGGTTACCTGGAAGTCCTCTGCCAGATGTAGGTCAATGCGGTGTACCCAGGGAGCACGAGCTGCGTAAGCCTCTGCATATTCTCCCTTGTGCTTGCTCAGGTAGCTGTCCTGGTCAACGAAGCGCCAGAAAGCAACGCGATCGTCCTCGCTCTTAAACTGAATCTCGTTATCGTTGGCGGGGATATACATCAGGTCCATTGACACACCATCACCATTCATATCGTTGCTATAGGTGAAGCTCAGGTTGCCTGCGGAATAGGCCTTGTAGAACAGTCCGATGTGAGTGCCCAGCAGGAAACTGCTGTTGAGCTTGGCAGGGATGTAGTAATTAGCAGATGCCATCACCTGGTCGGGTGTCACATAGTTAGAGCGGTGCAACTTGGTAGAGTTAGGACCATTCACAGACAGGGTGCTCGTCCATGTGGAAACGGCATTCTGACCAGGCAGACCAGATACCTCCTGAGACTCTGTGCGTGTGTAGGCGGCCATGAGCTTCAGGTTCTTCACAGGCTCTGCGTTCAGGGTGATATTGGCTGTATAGCCGTATCCCTTGGACGTATTTTTCAGCATCACAGCATAGTATGAGTTCTTCGGTGTGTAGTAGAAGTCGTTGCTGGTATACATGATACGGCTGTCGGCTCCGTTGAAGTGCTGCATAGAAGAAGGATCATCGTCCTTGATATTGATGTTGTCCATGTAGACAGCATTAATGCTCTTGTTGTAGATGAACTCACCGGTCACCGTGAAGGGGAACGAAACGGGGAGCTGATAGTCGATGGCGATGCTTGACTTCCATACCTGAGGCATCTTGAAGTCATTGCTTACACCAGTCATGCTCTTGGCATCCACGTGGTCGGCATTGGTCAGGGGCACCTCGAAGTAGTTCTTCAGGTCGTTCACACCCAGCAGCTTGCCAGCCAGGCCCTGCAGCTTGGCATCAATATCGATTGGTGTGGTGCGCTCCAGGTTCTCGGCAGCTGTGCCTGTTGCGGTATAACCGGCAGCATAGTTGAACTGGAACATCGCAGCATTCTGAGGCATGTTGGTCAGGTAAACCAAGGGGAAGCGGCCCAGGAAGAGACCAGAACCTCCGCGTACCTTCAGGCTCTTGTCGCCAAAGACATCCCATGTGAAGCCCACACGAGGAGAGAACTGCCACTTGCTTTCAGGCCAGCGGCCAGTGTCGATGTGATAGCCACCGAAGTCGCGTGCGTAGATCTTATCATTACGTGCGATATCCTGATCGTCGAAGATGATATTGTCGGCACGAAGACCGTAGGTCAGCTTCAGGTGGTTGGTAGCCTGCCACTCATCCTGCAGGTACAGGCCAATCTGGTTGTAGCGCACGGCGCTGGTAGGATCGCCGATGCCATCATAGCCATAGGTGAATGCTACTGCATCGGGCGCCTTCATGTTGAGGAAGTCGTCCACGCTCTTGAAACGGTAGTAACCCGTACCGTTACGCAGATAAGAGTTGTCGGCATAGATATGCTCGAAGCGGGCACCGGCAGTGAGCTTATGAGAACCCATGTAGAGGGTGAAGTTGTCCGTGATGTTGGTAGTCTTGGTCTTCACACCGTTGTTGTATGAGAACAACTCATAACCGGCAGAGATATAAGGCTCGTAGGCTCCATCATACAGGATGTCGATGAAGGGGAAGTTGCTTGAAGGCGTGCCACGGCTGTCGTCCTGGAAAGTATGGGTAAACAGCAACTGGTTGCTGGCCTTCTGACCGAAACGGCTGTTCAAGTCGGCAGAGAAAGACTCCACGTCATTGTGGAAATAGTACAGGCTGTTTGAATAAGCCATACTGCTGGCACTGATACGGCCGAGGTTGAACTTGGTACCGCCATACAGGGAAACGTCGCTTGACATAGCGTTGGTAGGACGCCAGTCCTCTACCTTGGTCTTGTTATAGCGCAGAGCCAGGTGATGGGCATCCGTGATGTTCCAGTCCAGACGAGCCAGGAATTTCTCGTTGGTGTCTTCTGCGGGGAAGTCTGTGTAGGAGCCTGGGTCGTAACCATACTGTGTGCGCAGGAAATTAGCCACGCGCTCCATATCCGTCTTGGTGGTACGTGATACCATGCCGCCAGGCGTCTCGCCATCCTCGCGTGCACGATACTGAACGACCTCCTTCGGGGTCAGTTCCTTTTCGTAGTTGACAAAGAAGAATAACTTATTCTTGATGATTGGGCCTCCCAGCGTGAAGCCATAGGTCTTTTTGGTGTCGGTAGCACGAGGACCAAGGTCTTGGCCGTTGATCTTGTTGCCACGCATAGACTTGTCGCGATAGTAGCCATAGACAGTGCCCTTGAACTCGTTGGTACCCGACTTGGTGACAGCGTTGATGCCACCACCAATGAAGTTGGTCTGACGCACATCGAAGGGGGCAATGACTACCTGCATCTCCTCAATAGCATCGATAGAGATAGGCGTGCCACCGCCAGGCAGGTCGGAGGTAAGGCCAAAGCTGTTGTTGAAGTTGGCACCATCAATGGTGAAGTTAGTTGAACGGGGGTCTGCACCGGCCAGGTTCATGCCGCCGCCAGAATAGGGAGATAGCTTTGCCACGGTAGCCAGACTACGATCAAGTGTAGGCATCATCATCAGCTGATCGTTGCTGATGTTGGTTGAGGCACCTGTCTTCTCGGCAGAGAACTTAGATGCTTTGCCGCTTACCACTACTTCTGTCAGATCGTTGCTGTTCTCGGAGAGCGTTACGTCCAACTTGTAGGTTTCGCCCAATTGAAGGGTGATGCCCTTCATGGTTTTAGTCTGGTGACCGATGTAGGATACGGTCACTGCATAAGGTCCACCGGTACGCATACCCTGAATGGTGAAGCGTCCGTTCACATTGGTCACGGCTGTGTAGCGTGTGCCTGAAGGCTCATGCACTGCTTGTACAGATGCGCCAATAATCTCTTCGTTACTACCGTCCAATGTGACCTTACCGGTCATGCTGGAAGTAGTCACCTGTGCCACTGCTGACAAGGTCATTGTCAGTATCAAGGCAACCAGAAAGAATAGTTTCTTCTGCATAAATGATGTTTGTTTTTGTTATTTAAGGTTCTTTTTGCGATGCAAAAATACGAAAAAGTTTTGAAACTTTAGCATTCCTTTTATACTTTTTTCATTCTTACTTCCGAATATGGGCATTGCCGTTCTTTTCGAATACAACTTGATGCTTGTGGAGACGGCGTTTTTCGTGGTCGAAGATCAGATTGGAATTATAGTGACGACCAGCCACGCGTATTTCGAAATGTACGTGGTCTGTGGTGGCACGTCCGGTGCGTCCCACAAGGGCAATGGTCTGACCTGCAACGACTTGGTCGCCGGTCTTTACCAGATTGCGACTATTGTGACTGTAAAGGGTGGTGAGGCCGTTCATGTGGCGTATCTGTACGCAGTAGCCGTAGCCTGCAAAGGGGCCTGCCATCACCACGGTACCGTCGAAGACGGCGCGTATGCTGTCGTTGCGGAAGCTCTTGATGTCTGTGCCGGAGTGGTGGCGTCCGCCGCGTCCGCCATAGGGACTGATAACTTTGGATTTCTTGAGCAGGTAGCACCAGTCGGAGTCGGAAAAATTCTCTAAGTGAAGAATAAACTGTGTGCCGCCGCCAAAGGGGTTGTAAACGTAACTTCTCGATGCCATAGGCACAATGGCATGCCTTGGCATCGAGAAGTCGGTCGTAAAGGGGTATAGCTCGAAATGAAGTGTCTTATAGTTGATGAGACTTTTCTTATAGCCTGGCAACTTTAGTGGTGGCTGTGCCCAGGAGTTCACAGTAGTCAGGAAGAATATAAGAAGGGCTGCAAACAGTCGATGTCTCATTCTGCTTCATTTTCGTCTTCGTATTCAAAATCGTCGAGGTCGTCAACGTCCTCAATATCCACGTATTCTATGTCTTCGTCCTCACCCTCGTCTTCCAGTTCCTGGGCAAAGACTGACATATCCTTGTCACGGTGTACTAAGGTGTCTTCTGCTGTGATGGCCTGCAACTTGTTGCTCTCGGCATTCAGTTCGCGCCACAGCACATCCTTTAGTTCTTCCAGACCGAAACCGGTGACGGCAGAGATAAAGACTACGGGGAGGTCCTGAGGGAGAGTGTCCTTGAGCATCTCGATAAGTTCCTCGTCAAGCAGGTCGCATTTAGTGACTGCCAGCACACGGTGCTTGGAGAGCATCTCGGGGTTGAACTGCTTTAGTTCGTTGAGCAGAATCTCGTATTCGCGTTTGATATCATCGGTGTCGCCTGGTACCATAAAGAGCAACAGGGAGTTGCGCTCTATGTGGCGCAGGAAACGCAGTCCGAGACCTTTTCCCTCGGAGGCTCCCTCGATGATGCCGGGGATGTCGGCCATCACAAATGACTTGCCGTCGCGATAGCCCACGATACCCAGTGAGGGCTCCATCGTGGTGAAGGGATAGTTGGCTATCTTGGGACGGGCATTGCTCAGGGCACTGACCAGCGTGGATTTGCCCGCATTGGGGAAACCCACCAGACCGACATCGGCCAGCAGTTTCAGCTCCAGGATGACGGTCATCTCCTGCATCGGCTCGCCAGGCTGCGCATAGCGTGGCGCCTGGTTGGTGGCTGTGCGGAACTGGAAATTGCCCAGTCCGCCGCGTCCGCCCTTCAAAAGCAGCACCTCTTGTCCGTCGTAGGCTACGTCGCAGACAAATTTTCCTGTCTCGGCATTATATACCACCGTGCCAGGGGGCACGTCGATATAGATATCCTTGCCGTCGGTGCCATGACATTTGTCGCGTCCGCCGTTGCCGCCATGCTCTGCAAAGATGTGGCGCTCGTATTTCAGGTGGAGCAGTGTCCAGTAGTTGTGGTTACCACGCAGAATGATACTGCCACCCTTGCCGCCGTCGCCGCCGTCGGGACCGCCGTTAGGATTGTATTTCACATGCTTTAGGTGCATGCTACCCTTACCGCCCTTACCCGAGCGGCACATGATTTTAACGTAGTCTACGAAATTACTTTCCATACTTTATTTTTGCCAGGATAGCCTAGGACTGCCTAAGATCTCCTAGATATTATCTACCACTTTGCAGATATCAGCAAAGATGCGGTCTAATTCGCCCAGGCCGTCAATATGGTGGTGCAGACCTTCCTGCTTGTACCACTCAATAAGGGGCTGTGTCTGAGAGTGATAGACCACGAGGCGCTTCTTGATGGTTTCCTCGTTGTCGTCGGCACGTCCGCTCTGCTGGCCGCGCAGAATCAGGCGTTTCATCAGTTCATCTTCGGGGACAGCCAGTTCAATCATGGCAGCCACTTTGTCGCCACGCTTGCTGAGCATCTCTTTCAGTGCCTCGGCCTGTGGGATGGTGCGGGGGAAACCATCGAAAATCACACCTTTGTGCTCACGTCCGAATGAGTCGTAAACAGATGCCAGGATGCTTACCATCAGGTCGTCGGGAATCAGTTGACCATTGTCAATATAGCCCTGAGCTGTCTTGCCAAGTTCTGTTCCTTTCTTGATTTCTGCACGAAGTACATCACCTGTGGAGATGTGTTCCAGTCCATATTTCTCAATCAGTTTGTCACTCTGAGTGCCCTTGCCTGAACCTGGTGCACCGAAAATTACAATATTCTTCATAATCCAGTTATATTTTTTATTGGTTATCCTTAATCTTTTTTCCTTTTGGGGGGATGATTAGATAACGTTACAACGTTATCGTGACGTTTATTCCGTTACTAAAGTGTAAAGGTCTTTCAGACCGCGGCCCTGCTGGTCGTAGTCCAGACCGTAGCCCAAGATGAAATCGTTTGGAATCTCGAAAGCTGCGTAGTCAATCTTTAGGTTCTCCTTCAACTTCTCAGGCTTGAAGAAGGCCGTGCAGACATGTATTGAGGCAGGATTGCGAGTGCCGAGTGAGTCAATCATCTGACGGATGGTGAGCCCACTCTCTACGATGTCTTCGAGGATGATGACGTTTCGACCGGCGATATCCTCATTGATTCCCATCACTTCCTTGATCTTGCCTGTTGACATGGTGCCCTGATAAGAGGCCAGTTTTACAAACGAGATCTCACAGGGGATGGTCATTTCGCGCATCAGATCGGCGGCAAAGACAAATGCACCGTTGAGTACGGCGAGAAACAAGGGATTCTTGCCCTCCATATCCTTGGAAATCTGCTGGGCTAACTCTTTTACGCGTGCTTTAATCTGCGCTTCCGGCATCGACGTCTCAAACGTCTTATCCAAAATTTTTACTCTACTCATAACCGTTAATGGTAATTTTGATGCAAAATTACAAAAAAAATGAGAAAAATAGTCACTTATTACCAATTATTTAGTATTTTTGCATCGTTATGAAGATTTTTACGCACACACAGATACAAGAACTTGATAAATACACCATTACGAACGAGCCAATTAAGTCGATTGACTTGATGGAGCGTTCGGCTCGTGCTATTACGCAGGCTATCACACAGCGATGGATGAGTGATGTGCCTGTGGTGGTGTTTGCCGGTCCGGGAAATAACGGCGGTGATGCACTGGCTGTGGCAAGGATGCTGACTGAACAGGATTATCAGGTACAGACTTATCTTTTCAATATCTCTGGACGGCTGTCGGCCGATTGTGCTGAGAACAAGGACCGACTGGTTAGTAAACTGGGAAACTCCCTGTTTACAGAGGTGACTCAGGAGTTTGATCCACCACGTCTGGAGAAGGGGATGCTGGTTATCGACGGCCTGTTTGGCTCTGGACTCAACAAACCTCTGGCGGGCGGTTTTGCCTCGTTGGTGAAATATATCAATGCCTCGTCGGCCATGGTAGTGAGTATTGATGTGCCATCGGGACTGATGACGGAGGATAATACTTATAACGTACGTGCCAATGTGATACATGCTGACCTTACGTTGACGCTTCAGCAGAAGAAACTGTCGTTCTTCTTTGCAGAGAACCAGCAGTATATCGGCGAGCTGGAGGTGCTGGACATCCGTCTGAGTAAGGAGGGTATGGATAAGTTGGAGGCACAATATACCTGTACAGAGGAGGCTGACATCCGTGAGATGCTCCGCCCGCGTCATGTCTTTGCACATAAAGGACAGATGGGGCATGCCCTGATTATCGGGGGGTGTTATGGTATGGCTGGCGCTGCTGTGCTGGCCGCTAAAGCCTGTATGCGGTCGGGGGCCGGAAAAGTGACGGTACATTCGCCTAAGCGTAATGCGCAGATACTGCAGATATCCGTGCCTGAGGCTGTGCTCCATTTGGACCGTGAGGAGACAATCTTCTCGGAGACGGTGCCCACTGAAAGTTTTAATGCACTGGGCATCGGCCCAGGACTGGGAACTGCCGAACAGACCAGCATTGCCATGATATCGCAGGTACGCAGGGCGCAGTGCCCGGTGGTTGTTGATGCTGATGCCCTGAATATCCTGGCTATGCGCCATGCCTGGATGCAGCAACTGCCCAAGGGGATTATTCTGACACCTCATCCCAAGGAGCTAGAACGGATGGAGGGACAGTGCATCGACAGTTATGAACGACTGACAAAGGCGCGCCAACTGGCTGAGAAACTGCAGGGCTACGTGATTTTGAAAGGGCATTACACGGCTGTCTGCATGCCCGACGGGCACGTGGCTTTTAATACGACGGGTAATGCGGGAATGGCGACTGCTGGTAGTGGTGATGTGCTGACGGGTATTATTACGGGACTGCTGGCCCGTGGCTATCAGCAACGCGAGGCTTGTGTGCTGGGCGTCTATCTGCACGGACTGGCAGGCGACCTGGCTGCTCGTGAGTTGGGTGAGGAGAGCCTGGTTGCCAGTGATATCATCCGGTATCTGCCGATGGCATTCTTGAAGGTGAAAAAATAAAAAAGTTAATGATAAAAAGATGAGGAAGTTTTTATTCTTGATGATGAGCACCGTGTTTTGCGGCGCACTAAACGCACAGACACAACTTACTGAATATAAGCCTGGTGTGACCACTGAGGGGGCTGTCTATTTTCTGCCTAAGACTGCAGTACGCTTGACGTTCCTCGTGGAGAAGACAACTTATACGCCTGGCGATTTCGCCGCATATGCGCAGCGCTATATGCGTCTGAAGGATGTGGCACAGGAGCCTAGTACGCAGTATCGTATTCTGCAGATCAAACAGACGCCTATTGCGGTGATTGACTCTACCAAGAAATATGCTATCAGGTTTGACGCGAAGACGGTGGCTGCTAATGTGGCTTTATCGGACGATGGACGTCTGCTGGCTATTAATGCAGAACCTAATGGTGACATGGAGGAGGCACCGTTCAGGGCTGCTGCAAAGCCTCAGCGTATCAACCCGCGTCAGTTGATGAATCAGGATATCCTCTCGGCTGGTAGCACCGCTAAGATGGCACAGCTCACTGCTCAGGAGATATACGACCTGCGTGAGAACCGTAACCTGCTGATTAAGGGACAGGCCGACTTTATGCCTAAGGATGGTGAGCAGTTGCGACTGATGCTGCATCAGATTGATACCCAGGATGAGGCGCTGACCAGCATGTTTAAGGGTACATATGAGTGTGATACCACCGAACATGAGATTGTGGTTTGTCCGGATGGTTCCTTCGACCGTCAGTTGCTGTTCCGTCTCTCTCAGGTGAATGGGCTGGTGGACAAGGATGACTTGTCGGGTGCACCTTATTATATTAGTGTGACGGATCTGAAGACGGTGCCAGAGCCTGTGTTCGACGAGAAGGCTGCCAAGGCCAGGAAAAAGGGCTATGAGGCTGGTGTCTATGTGAATGTGCCCGGACGTATGCGCGTGACGCTCTATCAGGGTATTGAGGCGATTCAGACCTGTGAGCACCCTGCTGCGCAGTTTGGTAATGTAGAATTGCTCAGTGGTGAACTGTTCAATAAGCGTTATACCACGCATCTGTGGCTGAATCCCATCACAGGTGCTGTGGAACGCCTTGAGGCAGAGGAGCCAAGGAAATAAGCATCGCCTTATTTCCTTGGCCCGTGTGGTGGCATTACCACCATACTTGTTTTCCATTCTCATACATATGTTAGAGGTTGAGGAGATAATAACTGATGTAACGTTACTTCTTCATCTTTCGAGCCATAATCCTACCACATTAAAAGGGTGGAACCTCAACTCTAGAGAGGGATCGCAACTCTATGGTTTACGGTTGCTAAGTCATAGGTTTGCGAGTGCTAAACCTATGACTTAGGATGTCTAAACCATAGGTTTACGAAACCACGAAAAAGGTCTTCACCACATCTACCTAATTTTTAATTATTTGCAGAAATGGTGAAGGCTAAATTAAATAGGTTAAGAGTCAAGTATAATACCCCTAAAAACTTCAATCGGCTCAATTCACGATTTGAGCTATATA
>CAMOGP010000047.1 GCA_946614175.1 uncultured Prevotella sp.
GTTGACACTGCGTACGTTCCACGCCGGTGGTGTGGCTGCCAACGCAGCAGCAAACGCAACAATCGTTTGTAAATATGAATCGGCACGCATCGAACTGGAAGAGGTTCGTACCGTATCATTCGATGAGGATGGTCGTGAGTGCGAAATGGTGGTGAGCCGTTTGGGTGAGATGCGTTTCGTTGACCCTAACACAAAGATTGTGCTGTCAACCGTCAACGTGCCTTACGGTTCTTCACTCTACTTCAAGAACGGCGACGTGGTCAACAAAGGCGACAAGATTGCCCAGTGGGACCCCTTCAACGCCGTTATCGTAACCGAGTACGCAGGTACCCTGAAATTCAACGACGTTATCGAAGGTGTTACCTTCCGTGCCGAGACCGACGAAACCACCGGTCTGACAGAAAAGATTGTTACCGAGTCTAAGGACAAGACCAAGGTTCCAACCTGTGACATCCTCGATGCCAATGGTGAGAAGATTGGTACCTATAACTTCCCTGTGGGTGGTCACGTAGTTGTTGAGGATGGTCAAACAGTGAAGACTGGTGAGACCCTCGTCAAGATTCCTCGTGCAGCAGCCAAGGGTGGTGATATTACCGCCGGTCTGCCTCGTGTTACCGAGCTCTTCGAGGCTCGTAACCCATCTAACCCCGCTATCGTATCAGAAATCGACGGTGAGGTAACCATGGGTAAAGTAAAACGTGGTAACCGTGAGATTATCGTAACCTCTAAGACTGGCGACCAGCGCAAGTACCTCGTATCGCTGTCTAAGCAGATTCTGGTACAGGAACATGACGCCGTGCGTGCAGGTACACCTCTGTCTGATGGTGCTATCACCCCAAGCGATATCCTTGCTATTAAGGGTCCCACCGCTGTGCAGGAGTATATCGTTAATGAGGTACAGGACGTGTATCGTCTGCAGGGTATCAAGATCAACGATAAGCACTTCGAGATTATCGTACGTCAGATGATGCGTAAGGTGCAGATCAACGACCCAGGTGATACATCATTCCTCGAGAGCGACATCATCGACAAGCTCGACTTCGCAGAGGAGAACGATCGTATCTGGGGTAAGAAAGTGGTTACCGATGCCGGTGACTCAGAGACGCTGCAGAAGGGTCAGATTGTTACAGCCCGCCGTCTGCGCGATGAGAACACCTCACTGAAGCGCCGTGACCTGCGTACCGTTCAGGTGCGTGATGCAGTGCCAGCAACGTCAACTCAGATCCTGCAAGGTATCACCCGCGCAGCTCTGCAGACCAAGTCGTTCATGTCGGCCGCATCGTTCCAGGAGACCACAAAGGTGCTCAACGAGGCTGCAATCCGCGGTAAGCAAGACTACCTGGAGGGTATGAAGGAGAACGTGATCTGCGGTCACCTGATTCCGGCCGGTACAGGTCTGCGTGAGTTCGAGAAGATTATTGTTGGTTCTAAGGAGGAGTACGAGCGTATGCAGGCCAACCGCAAAAATGTGCTCGACTTTGCCGAGGAAACCGTAATCGATGAGCAATAAAAGCATACATATTTAATTCATATTCAAAAAGGATGTGTTCTTAGCAGGACACATCCTTTTTTTATACACAAAAGCCAAAGTTTATGCATAAAAATTTGGATATATACAAAATTAGTTGTACTTTTGCAGGGCAAATCTGAATAAATATACCAATATGAAGGATAAGAAGAATAGATTGGAAGCATTAAGGCTGATCATTTCAAGCCAGCAGATGGGTAGTCAGGAAGAGTTGTTGAACGCACTTCAAAGCGAGGGTTTCAACTTGACACAGGCCACACTGAGCCGTGACTTGAAACAACTGAAAGTTGCCAAAGCTGCCACCATGAGTGGCAACTACGTCTATGTACTCCCCAACGAGTCGATGTACAAGCGCGTGAGCACCCATTCTTCTGTCCGTGAAATGATGCAGATGCCAGGCTTCATCAGTATCAATTTCTCAGGCAACATGGGCGTCATCAAGACCCGTCCCGGCTACGCCAGTGCCATTGCCTGGAATATTGACCGCAGCGACATCCCCGAAATCTTGGGAACCATTGCCGGAGACGACAATATCTTTATTGTCATCAAGGAAGGCGTGAGCCATAAGGAGGTGACCGAGGCACTGAAGGAAGCCGTTCCTAATTTGAAATAAAGTTGACCCTTAAATAAGAAATGGAAAAAGAAGAAATTGAAGTACTTGTAGCCCGTCCTGAGCACGAGATCTATGTAGACACCATCCTCGACACCATCGCCGAGGCAGCTAAGGTACGCGGCACAGGTATTGCCAAGCGCACTCACGAATATGTAGCAAAGAAGATGGCCGAGGCCAAGGCTGTCATCGCTCTGACAAAAGACGGACGCTTTGCCGGATTCAGTTATATTGAGACATGGGAGAACCAGCAGTATGTAACGACATCAGGTCTGATAGTACATCCCGATTTCCGCGGTCTTCATATCGCAAAACGTATCAAAGACCTGACTTTCACACTGGCCCGCACCCGTTGGCCCCACGCCAAGATTTTCTCTTTGACCAGTGGTGCCGCTGTGATGAAGATGAACACAGCTCTGGGTTATCAGCCTGTGACCTTCGGCGATTTGACCGACGATGAAGCCTTCTGGAAAGGTTGCGAAGGTTGTGTAAACTATCCCGTACTGAAAGAGCGCAACCGCAAGTTTTGCATCTGCACCGCGATGCTCTTCGACCCAACAGAACATCTGCCGTGCAAACTCAGTGACGAAGTGCTCTCACGTATCAAGCATTTACAAGAATTAGAAGAACAAACAAGATAAAAGAAGTATGAGCAAGAAGAAAGTCGTAGTAGCATTCAGCGGTGGATTGGACACCAGCTACAATGTGATGTATTTGACCAAGGAGTTAGGTTATGAGGTATATGCCGCCTGTGCCAACACCGGTGGTTTTTCGGCTGAACAACTGAAGAAGAACGAAGAGAACGCCTACAAGCTGGGCGCTGTGAAATATGTGACCCTCGACGTGACACAAGAATACTATGCCAAGTCGCTGAAATACATGATTTTCGGTAACGTGCTGCGCAACAACTGCTACCCCATCAGTGTATCATCAGAGCGCATCTTCCAGGCTATCGCCATTGCACGTTATGCCAAGGAAATTGGCGCCGACGCTATTGCCCACGGTTCTACCGGTGCCGGCAACGACCAGATCCGTTTCGACATGACTTTTCTGGTGATGGCTCCAGGTGTAGAGATTATTACCCTGACACGCGACCGCAACCTGACACGTAAAGAGGAAGTTGACTACCTGAATGCCAACGGCTACTTTGCCGACTTCACCAAGTTGAAATATTCTTATAATGTAGGTATTTGGGGAACATCTATCTGCGGTGGCGAGTTGCTCGACCCCACACAAGGACTGCCTGAAGAGGCTTATCTGAAGCACGTGACGGCCAAGGAGAACGAAGCTCTGCTGAAGATTACCTTCGACAAGGGTGAAATCGCAGCTGTCAACGGCGAGAAGTTCGATGACAAGATCAAGGCCATCCAAAAGATTGAGGAAATAGGCGCATCATACGCTATTGGTCGTGATGCCAACGTGGGCGACACCATCATCGGCATCAAGGGTCGTGTAGGTTTTGAGGCCGCCGCTCCTAAACTCATCATCGAGGCACACCGTCTGCTGGAGAAGTCAACCCTCTCCAAGTGGCAGCAGTACTGGAAGGACCAAGTAGCCAACTGGTATGGTATGTTCCTGCACGAGAGTCAGTACCTGGAGCCCGTCATGCCCGATATCGAGGCAATGCTTACCTCAAGTCAGCGCAACGTCAGCGGTACAGCCATCCTGAAGCTCCGTCCCTATGGCTTTGAGACAGTAGGTATCGACTCAGACAACGACCTGACAAAGTCAAAACTTGGTGAATATGGTGAGACCCAGACTGGCTGGACAGCCGACGAAGCCAAGGGATTCATCAAGGTCAGCTCTACCCCACTCCGCGTTTACTACGGTATCCATAAGGACGAGAAGAGATAACCCAACATAAACATACATAAAAAAAGCAACGGGGATGCATTATGACAGATGCATCTCCGTTGCTTTATCTCGTATATGCCCTGGCCTATTCAACCTGAGGCAGATGGAAACGATACTTTTTACAGAACAGTTCTTTCACCGTATTAATCTCCAAGAACTTCGTGCCACCACACTCGCCCACATTTCCACTCAGATAGGCTATCTTATCATCTTCCTCCACATAGCCCTTCTGTCGTAGCATGCGTACAGCAGCCATAAACAAGTTTTCGCTGTCGATATGACCTTTCTGATATACGGGAATCACACCATAGCTCAGAGCCAGTAATCGCTGCAGTTTGTCGTTATAACAGATAGCCAACACCGGGTTGGGACCACGGAAGGCCGCTAAAGAACGCGCCGTAAGACCTGTCATAGAGTCAGTGATAATACCCTTTACACCCAGTTTCTCCGTTGCCTCGATGGCACTATGTGACATAAACTCATGAATATCACAGTTAGCCGACAGCGGTATTTCGATATCATTCTCACGCAGTTTGTCACGCTCGGCCTGCTCAGCAATCTGAGCCATTGTCGTCACAGCCTCCACCGGATACTTACCAGTAGCCGTCTCGCCAGAGAGCATCAGCGCATCCGTACGATAATAAATGGCATTGGCGATATCAGTTACCTCAGCACGCGTGGGGCGAGGATTCTGAATCATGGAGTGTAGCATCTGTGTAGCCACGATGACAGGTTTCTTTGCCTGCACACACTTACGGATGATACGACGCTGGATGCCAGGGATGCGCTCTATAGGCACCTCAATACCCAAATCGCCACGAGCAATCATAATACCATACGACGCCTCGATGATCTCGTCGATATTGTCAACACCCTCCTGATTCTCAATCTTCGAAATAATCTTGATATCCGAGTTATGCGCATCAAGGATATCCTGTACAGCCTTCACGTCGGCTGCCGAGCGCACAAACGAGTGGGCAATAAACTCGATGTCCAGTTCTATGGCCAGTAAGATATTCTTGCGATCCTTCTCGGTGAGCGCAGGCAAGTCTATATGTACCCCAGGAACATTCACACTCTTGCGAGAACCCAGTATGCCGTCATTTTGCACCTGAGCCACCACCTGAGGACCACTGATACCAATCACCTTCATGTCAATGGCACCGTCGTCAAAGAGAAGATGGCAACCCTCATGCACATCAGCCGCAAAATTGGTGTAGGTCACGTTAATGATGTCGTGTGTCGTCTCCATCTCCGGACGTCCAAAAATCTTCACCACGTCGCCCGTCTTATACCGAATTAGATCTTCGCAGGCGGTCGTTCTCACTTCTGGACCTTTCGTATCAATCAAGATACCTATATGGTGGCTCACCTCTCGCACATTCTTCACAATCTGCCGGATACCCTCCTCAGAAGCGTGTGCAGTATTCATGCGTACCACGTTCATACCCGCATTGAAAAGCGCACGTATAAACTCCGTGTCACATCTTCTATCACTAATCGAAGCAACAATTTTCGTCTGTTTCATAATCTAATACCTTGAATTCGGTAGCAAAGGTACAAAAAATCCTCCGAAAACGGACACAAAGTTTGTCACTTTGTAGAATTATTAGTATCTTTGCGCCCCGAACAGACACAAAAAACAACATTTTTATCACCAAGAACGACAATGGAAAGAATAAAGATTGGAATACTGGGAGCTGCAGGCTATACGGGTGGCGAACTCATCCGTGTGCTGCTCAACCATCCCCAGGCAGAGATTGTCTTTGCTAACAGCGAGAGCAATGCAGGCAATCTGGTATCAGATGTACATGAAGGCCTCATCGGCGAGACCGACCTAACATTTACCGACCAGATGCCTTTCGAGCAGGTTGATGTGGTCTTCTTTTGCTTCGGCCACGGCAAGAGCGAGGCCTTCCTCCAGAAACACGCCATCCCTGCCAGCGTAAAGATTATCGACTTGGCGCAAGACTTCCGCATCGCCGGCAACCACGATTATATCTACGGTCTCCCCGAGACCCATCGCGATACCATCAGCAAGGCGCAGCACCTGGCTAACCCCGGTTGCTTTGCCACCTGTATCCAACTGGCCATGCTTCCCGCCTTGAAGAGCGGCATCATCAGCGGCGACATCCATGTCAACGGTATCACTGGCAGCACCGGTGCCGGACAGAAACCTGGTGCCACCACCCATTTCTCTTGGCGCAACGATAACTGTTCGGTTTACAAGACCTTCACCCATCAGCACCTGCTGGAGATCAACCAGACGGTGCAGGAACTGGCGCCTGGCTATGCCGGTCGTGTGCTGTTCATTCCCCAGCGCGGCTGCTTTGCGCGCGGCATCTTCGTCACCGCCTATGCCAAGTGCGACAAGTCACTGGAAGAGGTACAACAGATTTATGCCGACTACTACAAGGATGCCGCCTTCACCCACTTCGTCACCAAGAGTCCCGATCTCAAACAAGTGGTCAATACCAACAAGGCTGTGGTCTACGTAGATAAATACGAGGACCAGCTCCTCATGATTTCCTGTATCGACAACCTGCTGAAGGGTGCTGTTGGTCAGGCCGTACAGAATATGAACATCATGTTCGGCATCGACGAGACCGCAGGTCTTCTACTGAAAGCCAGCGCATTCTAAAGTTTTTTCTATTCATTTCAATATATCTGTGGTCATTTTGACTTTCACCAAAATGACCACAGTTTTTTCTTAGGAAAAATGATTGATTTATTCGTAAACCACAATGGGTATGTAGCACCTTAGCGATGCATTTGAGATACAACGCTGCAAGAGAAAGGCCAAAACACTCAACATGACGCAAAAGAAACAGTAAAACCATAGACCACGATTAGAACAAATAAATCCCTCATAGTAAATATTCATTTTTGTTAAAAATTGCAAATATAAAGAGACTTCAATATGTTACGTCTTTGTTTTTATAAAAATTATCTATAAATTTGCAAATAATAACATAAACTTAGAAAGAAACAAGACGTATAACTTAACTAAAGATTGAGATTATGAGAAAGAAGACCATACTAACTGCCGCAATGCTATTCTTAGCAACTACCGTCTGCCAGGCGCACACAATGACACTAGCCGAGGCCGACGCCATCATCATGCTACTTTCGGGCATCATCATATTTCTTCTAGTATCGGGAGTCTTTGGCCTGCATTATAGCAGGATAGTATATCGACGCAACGAGCAGTTGAACCGCATACTTAATGCATTGAACGACTACCGCGCCATCGTGGGCAACAAGGACTTAACGCTCGACAAACTGGAAAAACAGTTAAAGGAGAAGCAAATCAGTCAGAATACCAACAAGAGCATTCCTACGGGAGAAGCACAAACATTCTTCGTGAAGATGGACGCACGCGTCAACAAAGAAAAACCCTTCACGGATCCCGATTTCGACCAACAGGCCCTGGCGCAGTTCATGGAGGTAGATCTGGACACGTTCCGCAAACTGGTGCCGCGCTATGCCGACCCCGACAGAGCAATGGAGTATATCAACTCACTGCGTGCAGAGCATGCCGCCAAAATACTGATGGATCCCACGGAATGCTCGCTGGGCAACATTGCCATCAGGAGCGGTTTCAAAGACACCAACACCTTCAATTCGGCGTTCAAGTTTGCCTTTGGCGTGATGCCCATCGACTACCTGGACAGCGTGAGCCAGATGTTTAAGAAGAGCAAGAAAAGCTTCTTCTCACCTATCAGCAAGTTTTTCCTCACTATATGGACAATCTTACTTACATCATAAGAAACGTCCGAAATTCAAAAAAAAACAGCAAATCGTTCGTCAAATCGTTTTTTTTGTATAACTTTGCATGCAGATAACAACAAAAACGTAACAATATGCAATTATTTGACGTTTATCCCCTTTTCGACGTGAATATAGTAAAGGGACAAGGGTGCAAAGTATGGGACGATAAAGGTCAGGAGTACATGGACCTTTATGGCGGTCATGCCGTTATCAGCATTGGCCATTGTCACCCCCATTATGTAGAGAAAATGACGCAGCAGTTGCAGACACTAGGCTTTTATAGCAACTCCGTACAAAACAAACTTCAGACAGAACTGGCAGAACGATTAGGCAAGATTAGCGGTTACGAGGATTATCAGTTGTTTTTAGTAAACAGTGGTGCCGAGGCCAACGAGAATGCCCTGAAGCTGGCATCGTTTAAGACAGGCAACATCCGTGTACTGTCTTGCGAGAAAGCTTTCCACGGACGTACTTCACTGGCTGTGGAGGTGACCAACAATCCAAAGATTGTGGCACCCATCAACGACAACCATCACGTGCGTTTCCTGCCACTCAACGATATAGAGCCTTGGGTGCGTGAACTGTCTCGCGGTGGCATTGCAGCCGTTATTCTAGAGTGCATCCAGGGTGTTGGCGGCATTCAGATGGCCACACCCGAGTTTGCACAAAAATTGGCCTATGCCTGCAAGCGCTATGGCGCCTTGCTGATTTGCGACGAGATACAGTGTGGCTACGGCCGAAGCGGAAAATTTTTCGCACACCAGTGGCTGGGCATCAAACCCGACATCATCACTGTGGCCAAGGGTATCGGCAATGGTTTCCCCATGAGCGCAGTGCTCATCTCGCCCGAGTTCGAAGCTGTCTACGGACAGTTGGGCACCACGTTTGGCGGCAATCATTTGGCATGCACTGCTGCCCTGTCGGTCATCGACGTGATGGAGCAGGAAAATCTGGTGGAGAATGCCCGCGAGGTAGGCGAATACCTGATGGAGAAGATTCGCAACCTGAACAATGATAAAATCAAAGAGGTACGTGGCCGCGGTCTGATGATTGGCATTGAGCTCTATACGCCTCAGAAGCCCGTACGCCAGCGTCTGGTTTACGAGCAGCACGTCTTCACAGGCTGCTCAGGCGAGAATGTACTCCGCCTGTTACCACCACTGACCTTCACCAAGGCCGAAGCAGATGAGTTTGTAAAGCGTCTGGAAGCCGCATTATGAAGGTAATGGGGATCATGAAAAATTTTACTTAAGATTATGAAAATATCAGTGATTGGCGCAGGAGCCATGGGCGGCGCCACCGTAGAAGGCATGATCAAGGCCGACTACTTCGATAACAACAACATCATCGTAAGCGATCCTGCCGAGGTCGTTCTAAAGAAGTTCGCCGACCAGGGCATCCGTACCACTACCGACAACGCAGCGGCCACAAAAGAGGCCGACGTGGTGATGGTATTCGTAAAACCTTGGTTGGTTGAGACAGTATTGAAAGGCATCAAAGATAGTCTGAATCCCACGAAACAGATTCTCGTGGTGATTGCCGCTGGTGTAAAATCAGCAAGTATTCAGGAGTGGTTGGGCACACAATGTCCCCCACTGTTTCTCTGTATCCCGAATATCGCCATCGCAGAGTTGGCGTCAATGACGTTCTTGGTGCCTGTGGCAACAGAATCGTCACACACAGAAACGGTGAAGGCCATCTTTGATGCAATGGGCAATACGCTGATTACCGACGAGCAACACCTGGCAGCAGGCACTACCCTCGCCTCTTGCGGCATTGCCTATGCCATGCGCTATGTACGAGCAGCCTCGGAAGGCGGTGTAGAGCTGGGGTTCAAGGCCGACCAAGCCAAGGAGATTGTGATGCAGACCATGCTGGGTGCCGTAAAATTGCTGGAGGCCAGCGGATTGCATCCCGAGGCAGCCATCGACCTGGTGACCACACCTGGCGGTGTAACCATTAAGGGACTAAACGAAATGGAGCATGCAGGCTTCACTAGCGCAGTCATCCGTGGTCTGAAGGCTGGAGCGAAATAAAGGTATAGGAAATTAACATGAATATTAATATTCACTTTTTACCATAGTAATATGGACGAACAACTAAAACAAATTGGTGAGCGTCTGCGCGGACTGCGCGACGTGCTCGACATCCCCGTGAGCGAGATGGCAGAAACCATCGGCATCTCATCGGAGAAATATGAGAAGATAGAGGCTGGCGAGATGGACATCACCATCTCCAACCTGATGAAAATAGCCCACAAATACGGCGTTTCTACAGAGGAACTGATTTTTGCCGAGGCACCTCACATGAAGTCATACTATGTGACACGCAAGGGACAAGGCATGAGCATTGAGCGTACGAAGGCATACAAGTACCAGAGTCTGGTAGGCGGTTTCGTAAACCACAAGGCCGACGTATTCATCGTCACTGTAGAACCTAAGCCCGAGGCTCATGTAATCTATAAGAACTCACATCCCGGGCAGGAGTTCAATATGGTGCTCGAAGGAAAGATGGAGCTCTACATTGCCGGTAAGACCATTATACTGGAAGAGGGCGACAGCATCTATTTCGACTCCACCAAGCCCCACGGCATGCTGGCCATGGGCGACAAAGCCGTCAAATTTTTAGCATTCACAGTAGAGTAGTCGTAATAACACGATGACGTTATATCGTTATAACGAAAGGTATTAGAAATGATAGAAAGATTTCTGAAGCAAACAAGCTTCACCTCAGTGGAGGATTACAATAAGAACTTGGAGTTCATCATCCCCGAGCACTTCAACTTTGCATACGACGTGATGGATGCATGGGCAGAAGAAGCACCCGAGAAACTGGCACTTCTCTGGACAAATGACCAGGGAAAGGAGATACATGCCACCTATAAACAGTTGAAAGAACAGAGCGACCAGGCTGCCTCCTATCTGCAGTCACTCGGCATTGGCAAAGGCGACCCAGTGATGCTAATCTTGAAGCGTCGCTATGAATGGTGGATTGTGATGCTGGCCCTGTGCAAGATTGGCGCCATCGTCATTCCTGCCACCCACATGCTGACCAAGCACGATATCGTCTATCGCAACACACGTGCCTCTATCAAGACCATCATCTGCGTGGACGACGCTTATGTCTGCGAACAGATAGGGCTGGCAGTCGATGAGAGTCCTACGCTGAAAAGCGTGATAGTTGTTGGCGACCACCAACCCAAGGCGGCAGCAAACTCTTCACTCTTCACTCTTCACTCTTCACTCTGTCACGACTATCAGTCGGAAGTGGTAAAGGCTCCTAAGTTTGAGCGTCCTGCCTTCGTCAACAACAACGAAGACACCATGATTATGTACTTCACCAGCGGCACCAGTGGTGAGCCTAAGATGGTGGCTCACGACTACCTCTATGCTATGGGCCACCTGACCACGGGCGTCTTCTGGCACAACTTGCACGAGGGTTCGCTGCACCTGACCGTGGCCGACACCGGCTGGGGCAAAGCCGTATGGGGCAAGTTCTACGGACAGTGGTTTGCCGGAGCTACGGTATTTGTGTTCGACCATGAGAAGTTCAATGCCGACACACTGTTGCGCCAGATGGAGAAATACAAGGTAACCTCATTCTGTGCGCCGCCCACCATCTACCGCTTCATGATTCGTGAGGACCTGTCGAAGTACGACCTCTCCTCACTGCAATATTGCTGTACAGCCGGCGAGGCGCTGAACCCCGCCGTGTTCGACAAGTTCTATGAGAAGACAGGCATCAAGATGATGGAAGGCTTCGGACAGACCGAGACCACTATGACCTTGGGCACCTTCCCCTGGATGACGCCAAAGCCCGGCTCAATGGGTATCCCCAACGCCCAGTACGACATCGACCTGCTACGTGCCGACGGTACGCCTTGTGAGGACGGTGAGAAGGGCGAGATTGTGGTACGCGTAGGCGACAAGAAACCCGTAGGTCTCTTCAAAGGCTACTACCGCGACGAAGAGAAAACCCGCGAGGCTTGGCACGACGGCATTTATCATACAGGCGACATGGCCTGGCGCGACGAAGACGGCTACTACTGGTTCGAGGGACGCATCGACGATGTCATCAAGTCCAGCGGCTACCGCATCGGTCCGTTCGAGGTAGAGAGCGCGCTGATGACCCATCCCGCCGTCGTTGAATGTGCCATTACCGGTGTGCCTGATGATGTGCGCGGCATGGTGGTGAAAGCAACTGTGGTACTCGGCAAGGAGTGGAAGGACAAGGCCGGCGATGATCTGATTAAGGAACTGCAGCAGCACGTCAAGAAGGAGACTGCTCCCTACAAATATCCACGCATCATCGAATTCGTAGATGAACTACCCAAAACCATCAGCGGAAAGATTCGCCGTGTGGAGATTCGACAGAAAGATGCCACGAAATAATCTCTAGAAGAGTATTACCAGCAAGGGTATCGTCATCATTGATAGCAGAGTTGTGATAAACGTCAACTCTGCTATTAATGTTGTATCACGTCCATACTTCAGACAGAGAATAGTGCCATAGGTTGCTACCGGCATGGCTATCACCACCGTATTAATATTTGTCACAAAGGGGTCGAAGCCAAGGGCACGGCAAAGAAAATGCACACCTATGGGCAATACAGCCAAGCGAAGAAAGGTGGTGGCATATACTACGGGGGTACCCAACAAAGCCCGAAGGGGCAGTTGCGACATAGAAGAACCAATAATCAGCAGGGCGGCAGGCACGGTGATATTACCAATCATCGTCAGTGGCTGACTGACAAAGCCTGGAATATTGTCTATACCAAGGGCCACTATCAGCATAGACAGGTAAGCTGACAGCATCGGCGTGCTGTAGAGCACCTTTTTATTAAACCGTTTTCGGTCGGAACCCTCACCACCAGTAATCATCATGGTGCCAATAGTAAAGACGGCAAACGTGTTAACCACATTGAGCACGGCAGCATAGAACACCGCCTGATGACCAAAGATGGAAGCCACCACAGGATACCCCATGAATCCCACGTTACCAAACACCATCGCAAAAGCAAGGATGCCACGATCCTCTATGCGTTTCGTCAGCAGACGGGAGAAGCCCCATGCCAAGGCTGTCAGCACCACATAGGTCAAAACGCTGATACCCAACAAAGGGAGGATATATTGCCGATCAGGTAGGTCGCCTGACATTGACGACGACAGGATCAATGCCGGGCAAGTCCAGTTGATTACCAAACTTGATAACTTACGGTCAAAATCGCCCCCCATATATCCCAACTTGCCAGCCGCATAACCTACCACGACAATGACAAAAAGCGTAATCATAACTTCAATCATAGCGTAAAACTCCTACTTTCTTAATCTTTTTCTCAATGAGGGTGCAAAATTAAAAATAAAAATTGTAATTTTGCAGCAGATTGTTATTTTTTATCGATAAAAGGATACACAATGAATAGAAGAATCGTCATTAAGGTTGGTTCCAACGCACTAACGCGTCATGACGGACGGCTCGACGTGACGCGCATGTCAGCACTGGTCGACCAGATAGCGTGGCTGCGCTCCAAAGGGTGCGAGGTAATACTGGTTTCATCAGGTGCCGTGGCCTGCGGACGCCGTGAACTGGATATAGAACATGAGCTCGACTCTGTGGAGCAGCGCCAGCTGTTCTCGGCCATGGGCCAGGCCAAGCTCATCGGACTGTATTACGACCTGTTCCGCGAGTACCACATCCACGTCGGTCAGGTGCTCACCATGAAGGAGAACTTCGAGCCCGGCGAACAGTATCGCAACCAGCAAGCCTGCATGCGGGTGATGCTGGAGAACGGCGTGCTGCCCATCGTCAACGAGAACGACACCGTCTCAGTCACCGAACTGATGTTCACCGATAACGATGAGCTATCGGGACTCATCGCCCAGATGATGCAGGCCGACACGCTCATCCTTTTGTCAAACATCGACGGCATCTTCACCGGCAACCCCGCCGACCCGCAGTCGCAGCTCGTCAAGGAGGTGCTGCCCGGCACCGACCTCTCCAACTATATCCAGACCGAGAAGAGCTCGGCCGGTCGTGGCGGCATGCAGTCTAAGTACGCCACCGCCGTCCGCGTCCAGCAGGCAGGCATCCGCGTCATCATTGCCA
>CAMOGP010000048.1 GCA_946614175.1 uncultured Prevotella sp.
TTTCTGTCGCTCTGTAGCATTCACACTCACAACGAGCATCAGCAGTATATAGAATAAAAAACACTTCTTCATACCTTACTTATTATATACTTTCTTTCCATTCTTAATAAGGATTCCTTTGTACGACACATCCACACGCTGTCCTGACAGATTATAGATGCTGCTATTAACAGAAGTCCTATAAGTAGCAGCATTATTGATAGCCGTTGGGATGTTCACGTTCTGCACCTTCTCTGCCTCCGCCCACGCCTCAGCATCACTCTTCAAGTCGCTGCCCAGATAGTAACCGGTATTGGTGGGCTGGTTGTAGCCTATGTTCTCGTTGAGAGCCGACATCCAATAGCAGTGGTCGGTCATCAGCCATGGGAATTTATGCGTCGTGGGATACCAGGTAGAAAATATCTTGATATCCTGCAGGCGGGTATTATCTGGCACGATAATCTCCTCACGCCAGTCGCCCACGAGGTCACCATACCATGACGGGTTAGACTTCGTGCCGTTGATGAAGGTTTCCGAGTACCGATACATCGTAAAGGTACGTCCGTACTTAGGACTCTGAACGATATTATCCTCTATCAACTGACGTGACAACGAACCATCGAACCAGATAGCCATGCCGCATCCGCCCTTCTGTCCCTTGGTATTAATAGTGGTCTCCGTCCCATCCTGCTTGATATAGTTCCCCTGATAGTAGAAGAACTCGCAACCCGGATATTCAGGGAAGAAGTCGCCCACCAGACAGCGCCCCATGTCGTTGTCACTCGTAGCGTCCTTTTTCCAGATGACTGAACCGTCGCGGGCATCGTGGAGTGCCACCATCGTCTTACCTGTCTCCAGACAGTGAAACATCTGCAGGCCTTCACGCTCAGGCAGGAACTTACCCACGTGATTGGCATCACCATGTCCCAGTCCCGTGTTCCAAAGCCCTATACCGTCATTATCTACGGCCATAGAGCCATACATCACCTCGTCCAGACCATCACCGTCGAGGTCGGCCACATTCAGCGAGTGGTTACCCTGACTGGCATAAGTACTATGCTTCTTGCCATCCTTGCCTGTGCCACCATCATTAGTGTCGAAGCGCCAACGCTTCGTGAGCTGTCCGTCACGCCAGTCCCACGCCTCAATGACGCTGTGACCATAGACGCCACGTCCCAGCACTACCGACGGCAGTCCCGTCTCATCGAAACAGCCTACTCCCACACGAAAGGAGCAGGCACGTTTCCAGTAACCATCTCCCCAGGACTCACTGGTCTCGCGATTGATGAAGTTGTCACGGGCCAACTCACGACCAGTCTTACCGTCGATGATACTGAGGAACTCTGGTCCTGCAGAGTTATAATGGTCCAGATAGCCAGGTTTCGACGTATTCAGATTGCCCCACGTACGGTAGTCTATCTTCCCATCACCGTTGGTGTCAGGAATCTCCGTGCCATCGCCAAATACCGTGCCCTCACAAGTGCGGATAGCCATCTCTGCACAACCGTCACCATCAAAGTCGGCCACGGCAAAACTGGATGAATTACCCAGGATAACGCCGGGACCGCCCTTCACACGCCACAGCAGCGTGCCGTCCAGTTTATATGCATCCCAGATGACCGCCCACAAACAGTCCTGCTGCGAATAACTGGCGCCCGAGCCATCGCTCACAATATTTCCGCTCTCGTCCTTCACACTCTGCAGGCGCTTCACCACCAGTTCAAACTCGCCATCACCATCCAAGTCGCCTATGCTCACGTCGTTTGCCGTATAGACAATCTTCGACGTATTCTCATACACATCCTTCGTATCGGCCAATGGGATGCTGATATAAGGCAGTCCACCTGATACCTGCGCCTTCGTCAGCGTAAAGCTTGATAGTGTCTCTGCACTACCCGCATAGGTCAGACGATAATGGTTATCCGCCGTCTTACTGGCCGAGCCGTCCTGATAGCACGTACGATTCTTGATATTCGATGCGATTTTCTTCTCTGCACCAGTACCAATGGTGCGATAAAGGTCAAAGCCTGTGTCGGCATTGTCGCCAGGCAACATGCGCCACGACACCAGCACCTTTCCCGTATGCTGCTGATAGTCACCCAGTGACGCATTACTGGCACCGTTGATGCTCGCCCATAGTGCCCTGTCAGGCAGTTTTTCCGCACTGGCTACTACCGTACACAGCGCAACAAGCAACGTTGTTAAAATGTGAAGTCTTGATTTCATTGATTAGTCTTGTATATTAGTAATTTGTTTTACGGTTGCTAAGGCAAAAAAGGATAGTTCCTTGAGGCATCAACAGCAATGAGCACACCATCCTCAATACCATCAATGGTCTTATGAGGACGGAAGGTGCACACCTTACTGTCAAACTCACCCAGGAAAGTGAAGCGTCCTGTGGCAGCATCCATCCACCACACGCGTTTCTTATCGCCTGATATCTTACGCAGGTCAAGGGTCATTATACGACTTGTATAGTTATAGACCAACAGATAATCCGCGCCACGAGCAGCAATCAGACGGTCGTACTGAACACCATTTTCCCGGATGATGCTCTGGTCGGGCACACGCTCAAAATAGGGCAACGAGAGCATCAGTCGCTTCAGGTACTTCATCTGATTGAAGCCAGGGTCACGAAGCGCCTCCGTCCATTCCTTTTCACAGAAATAGGCAGGCGGAAGCCCCTTGCGATAGAACTGCATGATAGCGTTATGGCCGTAGGTATGCCCGCAACTGCCAGCAAAGACGCTCCAATAGGCGTAGCGGCGCACGTCAGATGCGTGCCAGTAGCCCTCATCGGTAACGTGCAGTCCCTTGGGAATCTCCTCATACACGGGTTCATCGTCTATGACAGGCTTCAGCGGCTGATACGACCATACCGAGTCCACATACTGCCAGTTATCCTCCTCTGTATTGTCGGGTATCGGATAGTTCACGGTTCCCATGCGCTGACCGTACTTACGATGCCCACTCTGAAAGGCATGAAAATCTATCCACGAAGCCTTGCTCCACCAATGGGCCGATGTAGTACGTCCACGAGGATGAAAAGTCATCAGATGATTCTTGTCAATCGACTTGATGGTGGTAGCAAGCGCATCCCACACCTCAGGCTTCACATCTCCCTGGATATCACCACCGATAATCCAGATGATGTTCTTGCGATTCTTATAGCGGTTGGCCAGAAATGCTCCGTAGGCCTTCGCCTGACTGACATCCATTTTCCCCGCCTTAACGGCATTACCCCAGATGCATACCATACCGACGTAAATGCCCTGACGTTCGGCCTGATGTACAATATGGTCCATATGTTCCCAATAGGGTTCGCTCATCTGCCATGTCCCTTCAGCGTCTACCGTGAGCGACTTCTGTCCATAGACATTATACGAAGGCACCTCATTCATCACCTGCACCTGTACCATATTATATTCCGCCTCATGGCATATCTGCAGATAGTACTGCACCTCGTCGCGGTTCAACCTCTGAGGCATCAGCCATGCCGTCTCACCGAGCCAGAAGAAGGGGGTACCATCCTCATGTTGCAAAAAACGCTGGTTGTCCGATACCCGCAGTCTTCCGTGCTCCCAGGGTTTTATTTTTTGCCCTTTATCCTGTGCATCCGTTGTGACGCAAATGATCATCAACAATGCAATCAGAGCATAACATCTTAATTTCATCAATCAGTTTTGTAAGTTAGTAATGAGTTGTGTTCTCATGTTTACCGGACAATCGTCTTATGTCCGTCCACAATATAGACACCTTTCTTTCCTATCGCACCAACGTTTCTTCCTTGAAGGTCGTAAGTACCACTTCTTACTTCTTCCTTCTTACTTCTCACTTCCTTTACGTCTGTCAGTGATTCGTTGGTGACAACTACACCTTCCGACTCCTTACTCAAGCCTCCTGCCTCGTTGGCTGCACGAACAGTATAGACGCCAGGTTCAGTTACTATATAGGTAGGATTCGTGGTAAATGCGACGACTGCACCATCCTTACAGATTGCCCAAAGTAAGGCGTAGTCACTATTGTCCCATGAGAGTGCAGAGCCATTCAGTGTTACATTTGTTGGCACAGGAGCCTGCTCAGTTGTCAGCGAGGGCTGCCAGTCGCCAAAAGTATTAGCCATATCACCGATGACTGTAGCCTCCTCATCTGTCAGAACGGGATTATTCTGTGTACCATTGATACTAGTAGCACGCTGGCTCAGATCAATAGCGGCACCATTGGCATTGACGGATTTGTATTCTGCGAAACGCGTAGGACCGTTGTTCCACTCATGCCATCCTGCCTTGGCTGGCTTGGCCTTCATCGTAGTGTTGATGAAGTAGGTTTCTGCCGCAGTTGTCCAGGCACGTCCCAGATAGTAGGTGCCGTCTACATCGCTCTTGCCACCCTCTATGGTGCAGTCCTTGAACACGTAGCCATACTTGCCGTTACCCTGTGGAGCAACGACGTAGCCGCCTTTCTCGCACATGATGATATCCACCTTATTAAAGAACACGTCACCCGAGCCACAGATAAAGTCAGTACGACCACGGATAACGCCACCCTCGAAATAGTAGGCACCATCTTGTTTATTCGATACGTAGGTGTCCTGATATGCCCAGATGCAGGCATCCTTGAAAATAGTATGCGTAGAATAGTCGTGAAGCACGATATCTCGACCGTGAGCATCACCCATGGATGATTTCAATGTCAGGTTCTGGAAATAGCTGTTGACAGCCGAACCCTCGATAATAAGGACGTCGCCCTTGCCAATACCTTCCAACGGACAAGCCTGGCCGAAACCATTATCCCATGTAGCAGCTGGTGTTTGGTTGGTAATCACGACCCCTTCCATCGACTCACCGATAAAACTGGTATTGGGTGCTTTCAGGTACGAGCGTGGGTCGTCGTATTCCTTACCGTCGCCACCCGTGGTCTTACCATTAGTATCAAATACATAATTACCGTTCTTGATGAATACACGATAGCGCACGTTCTTGTCAGCACGGCTATTGGCAGCAGCCAGTGCCTCGCTGATGGTACCGTTATCAGGTACAATAAAGTCATAAAGTCCCTTTGCAACAGTTGGACGCTGCATCGTTGTGAAGGTAATGCTTACAGGCTCTGCAAGCTTGTTTCCAGAGCGGTCCTGCACATAGTTGGCTGGCATGGTAAAGGTATACTGTTTGCCATAGTCCAGCATACTGTAGTCGAAGCTCACACTGCGACTGCTCCATACAGGCTGCAGTTCCTTGCCGTCAAGCATAGCTTTGCCGGCTCCCTCTACAGCCGTAATACGCTCGTCAAACGAAATGGTAATCTTTCCTGTCGCACTAATACCTGTAGCATGATCAGCAGGAATCGTAGCAGTAACCACGGGTACCTGCTCATCAGCTTCTACGACAGCCTCACCAAGAATAAAGACATTGCCCACGCCACTCTCAGAATGGTCGCAATATTCCAGTCCGTCAAATTGTTTATCGAATGGATAGTTGGTATTGTAGACCTCATCGCCAACACCCGTGATGCGAATGGCCACACGCTCCTGCCCCATCGCTTCACTTGGCAATACCAATTCAATAGGGTTGACAGCATTGGCTGTTACATCCCAAGCTTCCTTCAATTCCGTAAATTCTGCACCATTAACAGAGATTAGCGCCTTGTATTTCCTGGTGGCAGCATTCTTGGCACACATATCAGCCGTAAAGGTAGCAGTCGTGAAGCCCTTTGTTGAGAACTGATACTGGAAGGCGATGTCGCTGGTGCGATAGCCATTCTGATAAAGACCATTGATAGCACTAATTACCACACTCTCCCGGTTTCGAACCACTGGTGTACCACCGTCCTTCGTATAGCACAGCGAACCATCACTCATCTTTACCACACTACTTATGGCATTACGCTCACTATCCCATGTCTCATCAGCAGCAAAAGGATAGCCAGCAGTTGTTGTATAAGCATAACTCTGATTGCTGCTGGCATCAAATACGGCAATAAAATCCTGTACTTCGTAGTTGGCCACCAACTCCATGTCACCATTCACCGTGAGTTCACGTTCTTTCAGGGCATTGGCATTCTCATTGGCATCAGTCCATGAGAGAAACTTCAGAATCTTCGATTCATTGGCTGTTGCAACAATCTTGGTTCCGGCCTCGTACTGACCATCATGTTCATTGGGCGACAATACAACACTACCCATCTGACGTTCAGCATCATTAGTTACCTTTGTCGTAACCTTATATACAGGCACAGACTCAAAAACCGCCTTCACGGTCTTCTCAGAATCCATGGTGACTGTGACAGTAGGCTCAGAACTAATCACTACACCCTCAGCATCCTGCCACTCCTTAAAACGATAACCGAAGTTCTTCGTTGCTTTCAGCGTTACTACCGTACCCTCCTTAAACTGTTCCATGTCAGGCTCACGACTGATATTTCCGGCCTCAACAGATGGTACTACCTGTGTATTCAAGGTGTATTTCGTCACCTGCGCAGCAGCACCGACCAGCTGTCCCTCAATAACGACATCCGAGATACCCATTGACTTGGTCTTACCCAAACCGAGGAAATAGAAACTCAGTTCCAGAGGCTTTTCCGCCGTAGCCGTAATACCATCAACAGGTTCGCTGAATGAAGCTATATCAAGATTCTTGCCGCCACGGTTTACAGCCGCATTATCTACCAGCACCACCTCTTCGTCACCAGCCTTTACGGCAGCACCGATATTACCACCATCCGTACCATAGCGGGCAGCCTTAAAACCCACCTTTGAAGGGACGAAAGTGAAACCATCCTCAGGAGTGAGTGTCAGCTTGAGTGCATTATCGTCAACCCGACTACTGCTAAGACTGCCCGCAGTACCGTTATAAATCTTAGTCTGATTTGTCTTGTCATTATTCTGACCTACATACTGAATCGTTCCATCAACAGTCAAAGCCGAACCTGCCGACCATTTCTTAGCGGCAAAACCAGCGCTCAGCGTTTCAGGGGAAAACACGACATCATCACCCTGAGCCAGTCCGCCCTTGTCAAGGGTATAAGTGACAGAACCCGTGACGTTCACGCCAGCAGCATCTTTCACCTGACCGCCTATAGTGACATCGGAAACACATATCCACCTGCCATTATCCACGTTTTTCGACCAGGGATAGACACGGATGAGCAACTTGTCACCCTCGTCCACCTTGATGACATCGTCAGAAGTAATTTCGTTCCATGTACTGGTAAGCACAGCAGACGAGAAGATGGTCTTTCGGGTAACAAAACCATCGGTAGAATAATAGACATGACACTGGAGGGCGCCCCCACCCTGTGCCTTGATTTTCATAGCCAGACTGTTGATATCAAGTTTCTTGCCCTCAGGGGCGGTCACAGCAAACTGTACATACTGATTAGGCGAGTCATCGATACCTGCAGAAGACCATGCGCCTGTTTTCCCATCGGGAGCTATGAGGGCACCGTAGCCGTTCACATTGCCATATTTGCCTAGACCTTCCAATTTAGCCGCTGCAGCTACGACATTTCCCGTAACGGTTGCCTCATCATTAGGAACCATGGGCCAGGAAGCAGAAAAAGGCTCGCCTCCGCCCAGTTCTATCACATTAACTGTGACGGGCACTTCAATACTCTTTGTGCCCTGTGTGGCAGTAACAGTACCATTGAACTTCCCCACAGCAGTGAGCGACACGCGGGCATAGAAAGTCTTGATGAGTGAACCGTTCTGATAGTTCACCTCTAAAGAGTTCTGCCAGTTCTGCTTATCGGTGGAGAGCATGAGACCTTCCGTAGCAGCAACATTCACCGTACCTGCAGCTGGTTCCAGTCCCAGTCCGCTAAGTGTCAGTTCCTTCATAGCCGTCTTACCCAAGTAGCCCTCACCCATATCAACAGAAGCGGGAGCTATAGAGAGTTCTGTAGGAATCACGATATCATCAGTAAGGATACCTTTTTCCTTCATCAGCTGTGCACAGAGACGGGCTGCCGTCAGCGCACCTGTCAGGTTATAATGGGTGTTATCCTTCTCAGCACCTTTGTCAAACAAAGCCGCATAGCATTTGTCATACGTTCCATAACTCTCGTAGAGTTCCTTCGTGGCGCTGGTCATATCAATGAAAGCAACATTCAGTTCAGAAGCTAGTTGCTGCATCTGATAACCATAGTCCATCGTATGATCAGAGGCTGCATTCTTCTGTCCCGTCTTCAGTTGTCCGTCGATGATGGCATCAAACTTATCACCTAAGTCATGACGACCAGGACGGGTAATTTTGTTGTCACTTCCAAAGTAGCAACGACATACAGCCGATACGAGGACAGGCGTTGCACCCTTCTCCTTCACCGCATCGACAATCTGCTTCAAGCACTCCTTATAGGTTGTAGAGGGCGTCGTGCCTCGTCCGTCGCTCTTCACGGCAGCGGCATTCGTGGCATCACCCTTGGCGGTGTAGTAAGCCTGCAGTTCCAGGTTATCCACACCATTGTATTTTCCGTCGTTGTGTGCAAACTGTATAAGCACGTAGTCGCCCGCCTGCACATTATTCTTCGCATTGTTCCACAACTCATTATAGCCGGCACGCGAATCGCGTCCGCCCTTGGCATAGTTGACCGATGTCCAGCCATTGGTCAGGAAGTTTCCGAAATACATACCCCATCCACGGGTATTCGTAGCGTTCTCGTCATAAGGTGCCATCGTAGAATCACCCAAGGTGTGCACCTTCTTAGCGCTGCCCGCTATAGTACATAGCATCAGCAATAATGCCATTAAAGCATAAAATTTTGATTTCATTGATTAGTTTTGTATATTAGTAATTGGTTTTCGGGTACAAAGGTAAGAAAAAAAAATATATCGACAATGTTTTATTCAAATAAAAATTATTGGCATTTCCCCAGTTCCCAGAAAGCCACAGCCGCTGCTGCCGCCACATTGAGGGAGTCAACGCCATGCGCCATAGGGATGCGCACCACATAATCAGTGGAGGCGATAGTCTCCTTAGGGAGTCCGTCGCCCTCGGTGCCCATCACAATAGCTAGACGGGCTTCGGCTTTAAGGACAGGGTCATCGAGCGAGATGGATTTATCCGTTAGGGCCATCGCTACCGTTTTGAAGCCCAACGCTTTCAAATCGGCATAGCTATCGAGCCACGTCCAAGGCACCAGAAATACGGAGCCCATAGACACACGCACGGCACGGCGGTTCCACGGGTCGCACGAGTTACGCGTGAGCAGCACCGCCTCGATACCCAGGGCAGCAGCCGAACGGAAGATGGCACCGATATTCGTGGTATCCACCACCCCATCGATGACCACCACACGACGTGCATCCCTGATCACCTCCTGCAAGGGCCTGGCCTGCGGACGGCGCATGGCACAAAGCACACCACGCGTCAGGGTATAACCCGTGAGTTGCGCCAGCAAATCACGGTCGCCTGTATAAACAGGAATATCGCCACAACGGGCAATGATATCAGCTGCATCGCCAGTGATATGACGACGCTCACAGAGCAGCGACAACGGTTCGTAGCCTGCATCGAGCGCCACACGGATTACCTTGGGACTCTCTGCAATAAAGATGCCTTTCTCTGGGTCAAGGGCATTGCGCAACTGGGCTTCGGTCAACCGGCCAAAAACCTCCAGTCCTGACTCATTTAATGAAGAAACCTCAATAATCATTGTGCTTCGCGGTATTTCCCCTCCTCCTTGTCATCGAGCATCGAGAGGTACGACTGATAGCGGCTCTCTGCAATATAATGTTCCTCCACGGCTTTCAGCACCGCACATCCAGGCTCATGGGTATGCGTACAGTTAGAAAAGCGGCAATCCTTTGAGAAGTGGAAGATATCCTTGAAATAACTGGTAATCTCTTCCGGCTCCATGTCGAACGTTCCGAATCCCTTGATTCCCGGTGTGTCAATCAGATAACCAGAGGAGAGCTCAATCATCTCACTAAACGTGGTGGTATGCATACCCGTATTGTGGGCATCACTAATCTCGGCTGTGCGCAGGTTGGCACCAGGCACCAAGCGATTAATGAGCGTAGACTTACCCACACCACTGTTTCCGCTGAGCAGCGTTATCTTACCATCCAACATGGCGTGCAGTTCATCCACGCCCTCGCCCGTCTCTGCCGATATCTGACGACACTCATACCCAATGGTCTCATAGAGATTCACCACGGCCTGCTGATAGTGCAACGCATCCTCATCCAGCAAGTCCGTCTTGTTGAATATCAGCACCACCGGCACACGGTAAGCCTCGGCCGAAGCCAGGAAACGGTCTATAAAGGTCGTTGAGGTCTGCGGATTAGCCACGGTGACAATCAGGAAAGCCTGATCCACATTAGCCGCAATGATATGACTCTGCTTCGAGAGATTGATACTCTTGCGGATAATATAGTTACGACGATCCTCGATGTTGATAATCCATCCCTCCTCATTAACCTCTACCCTGTCGCCCACAGCCACAGGATTGGTCGTACGGATACCTTTCAGGCGAAAGTTACCCTTCACCTTACAATCAAGCAGTTGGCCATCGTCCGTGCGAACGGTGTACCAACTGCCTGTATTTTTAACGACGAGTCCTTTCAATTGTCAATTATCAATTATCAATTGTCAATTACCAATTAAACCGTCATAATTTCCTTATTCTTGGCTTCCATCAGTTCGTCAAGTCTCTTGATGTACTTGTCGTGCAACTTCTGAAGGTCGTTCTCAGCATCCTTCTCCAAGTCCTCAGAGAGTCCATCCTTGATAGCCTTCTTCAGTTTTTCCTTGATGTCTCCACGCACATTGCGCACCTCCACCTTAGCCTTCTCTGCAATCTTGTTGCACTGCTTCACCAAGTCACGACGACGCTCCTCAGTGGGCTGAGGGATAGCCAGACGGATAATCTCGCCGTTATTCTCTGGGGTGATGCCTACATCGCTATCCATGATAGCCTTCTCAATATCACGAATCTGCTTCTTATCCCAAGGCTTGATAGCAATGGTACGAGCATCGGGACAGTTCACGGTAGCCACCTGATTCAGGGGTACGCGACTGCCGTAGGATTCCACACGAACGCCATCCAGAATGGCGGTATTAGCACGACCGGCGCGAATACGGTTCAGTTCTTCTTCCAGGTACATGGCCGCCATTTCCATGCGCTCTTCTGCCTGTCCTAAAGTCTCTTTTACGTCAATCATTTTTGTATCTATTTAAATTTCTGCTGACAAATTTACCACAATTATTTGAATTGCGCAATAAAACGGTATGATTTTTTGTATTTTTTATTCAATCATCCCTCTTACATCTTCCATCTTCCATCTTACATCTTCCATCTTCCATCTTACATCTTCCCTCAGCCCTCAGCCCTCAGCCTTATTACAAAGGTACATGCCTGCGAGTATCAGCACCGTGCCGATAATGAAATAGAGGGTGATACGCTCTGAGAGCACCATCCAGGCAAAGAGCACCGTGGTCACGGGGTTGAAATACACATAGTTGGTCACCGCCACCTCACCTATCTTCTTCATGGCCCAGTTCCACGCCAGGAAGCACACCATCGAAGCGATACATCCCAGGAACAGCAGGTTACCCAGCACATCAGCGCGCATCACCACGCTGAGCGGAGGCATCTCCGGCCATATCATGAAATAGGGAATCATAAATACCAAGCCATAGAAAAACACTTTCCTAGTAATAAACAGCGTGCGATACCGCTGGTTGGCAGGAATCATCAGCAGAGAGTAGAACGCCCAACAGAGACAGGCCATGAAAGCCAGCGTGTCACCAAGGGGCGACAGATGGAGCACAAAATGGCCATTGAGCACCACCACGATAACACCTAATGCCGCCATCAGCGTGCCCACAATCTGAATACCATGCAACCGCTGGGAGCGATAAAACAAACTAATCAGTGCAGTAGCGAATAGCGGACTCAGACAGACGATGAGCGACGTGTTTGTCGTCGTGGTATAAATCATCGAACTGTTCTCCGTCAGGAAATACAGCGAGCCGCCCGTCAATCCCAGTGCCGCCATCAGCAATTCGTCCTTCCACGACGAAGCAAACAACCTGAACGATTTCTTTGGCAGGGAATAAGCCAGCAGCATCACGTAAGCGATGATGAATCGCAGCACAAATATCTGTGCCGCCGTGAGTCCCGCCATCAATAATAGTTTAGTATAAACAAACGTGGTGCCCCATAAAGCCACCACCAGAAAAGCCGTTAAATGATATATTATCCTGTTCATAGTCAGTTAAGTGGGGTGCAAAGGTACGAATAAGCGAGAACAATACAAAACGAAAATCGATTTTTTGTTTTTATTGTCGAGCGCAAGTACCTTCGACAAATGATTTTTTTCTATTTCGCTTGTTATTTCATTTTTTATTTGTATTTTTGCAGCGTGAATTAAAAGGATGAGCTATGACTGCATTACAATTAAATGCGGAGTTATTCCGTGAATTAAATGTCATTGTTACAGATGAGGGGATGATGGAGAAAGCTATCAAGGCTCTCCGTCGTATCACCACCTCGCATCGACGTGCCTCCAAGGCTAAGGCCACGAATGAAAAGACCGATTGGAACGACCTGCCTGAGCTCCCCAAGGAGTTTAAGCAGATAAGAGGCATGGGACACTTCACCCAAGAAGATATTGACAAAGATGACCGCCTAGCATACATCCTGAACAAATGATCAAAGTTTTTATCGACACCAACATACTCCTTGACTATTACCTGAATAGGGATGGAGCAGATGCTGCAGAACTTCTTTTCAGAAATGCTATGACAGGAAAGATCAACCTCTTTGCATCTACTCTGACGTTTTCAAAGCGCTCTCTGAATACAGATACAGATGATACAGTAATATCTAAAGACTTTTTCGCGTACGTATATGCGCATATGTACGCAAAGTGTTTCTTGAAATCATCTGTACTATCTGTATCATCTGTATCTTTGTATTTTTGTCCTCGCATCTCCCACTCAAAAGTACCCTTCACCATATATTCATAAGATTCAACGATTTACAGTGATGGTGAAAGGTAAATTTACATTGAAAACAAATATAAATTACAGATATTCCCTGTGTCACCAAAGTATATCACTTAGGCATCGTAACTCATATACTTAGGCATCAGAAACCATAGAGTTAGACATCGTAAACCATATAGTTATCACTGCTAAGTCACTGAGTTATGATTTCAAAGTCACTGAGATATGATTTCAAAGTCACAGAGATACGATTACAAAGTCACTGAGATACGATTACAATAAATAAGTTACTGAACTTTATTTTTTGGCGATTATAAAGGTACTCATTTTCTGTGAGTTACACAAACTTCGAAGCCTTTTTTATTCCTATTTTATGTTAAATTATGCAGGTGCGCCATCACTTGCGAAACTTTAGTTAAGTATTATATATTGTGTACTTGCTGTTCATTCGGTTAATGATTCCTGCTATCTCTTCACGTAGTGACAGGGGCTCCAACACTTCCATGCTCTCACCGTTCAATAGGATTTCCTGTATGAAGTCAAACGTAGGACGAATATAGTATTTGAAGATGCTGTATTCTTCGTTTTTAACTATCTCTTCCTGCGACTCATGAAGCATGAGGTCGCGGAGAATGATGTGCTAATTTTAACACATGTCCTTCGGACTGATACCTGCCATTTTGA
>CAMOGP010000049.1 GCA_946614175.1 uncultured Prevotella sp.
AAGAAGTGTCTTTATTGACTTATCAGCAGAAGATTATCATGGGCAAGAGCAACCCCTCAATTTAGCGTCTGATTCCAACAAGCAAGAAGACATCCCTTCTTTGCTTCAAGATGTTGCATGGAATTTCCGGTCAGAAACAAAACATAATTTTTCTAAAATCAATGGCGGTTTAGGAAAAAATGCGTACCTTTGCACATTCGTATATAATAAGGTATAAGAAAAATGGCTTGCATACTACATATTGAAACAAGCACACAAGTGTGCTCCGTAGCTGTCTCTGAAGACTCGCACGTCATCTTCCAGCAGGAAGACCATAGCGGGCCAAATCATGCCGAGCGTCTGGGTTCCATGGTGGACGAGGCGCTCTCGTTTACTGATAATCATGCTATCCCGTTTGATGCCGTCGCCGTGAGTTGCGGTCCTGGCTCATATACGGGTCTGCGTATTGGTGTCTCTATGGCCAAAGGCATCTGCTATGGCCGCAACCTGAAGCTCATCGCCGTGCCCACACTAGAACTGATGTGTGTACCGGTATTACTGCGCGAGATGGTAGAGGAGGATGCCCTACTCTGCCCGATGATTGATGCCCGTCGCATGGAGGTCTATGCTGGTATCTATGACCGCGCTCTCCATGAGATTCGTCCTGTAGGTGCCGACGTGGTGGATGCAGACACCTACAAAGAATGGCTGGAGAAGCATCCCATTTACTTCTTCGGTAACGGTGCCGCAAAATGTATGGAGGCCATCAACCACCCCAACGCCCATCTCATCGAGGGTATCGAGCCCTTGGCAAAATGGATGCAACCCCTGGCAGAACGTCGTCTGCTGAACGGGCAGACCGAGGACGTGGCTTATTTTGAGCCATTCTACCTGAAGGATTATGTGGCAAAAATGCCAAAGAAACTGATTTAACGCTATGAACATACAAGGTTTAGACTACAACACGCAGCGCGAACTGCTGCAGATGCCTGAATACGGACGCGAGATTCAGCGGATGATAGACCATGCCGTCACACTCCCCACTAAAGAGGAGCGACTGCTCTGCGCGAAGACTATCGTGAAACTGATGGAGACGAAGGTGCCCCAGATTCATGAAAACAGTGGTTACGAGCAGACACTTTGGGATCATCTGTATATCATGAGTCACAAGCAACTGGATATTGACTGGCCCTATGATATCAGCGGGGCAGAGAAATTCCACAATAAGCCCCAGCCCATGAAACTGCCTCAGAGCAATGTGCGCCTGCGCCATTACGGCAAGTTGGTCAGCGAACTGCTGGAGAAACTCAAGGACATGCCAGAAGGTGGCGAACGTAACGAGTTGATACGTCTGACTGCTAATCAGATGAAACGCGACTTGGTACAGTGGGGACACGGTTCGATTGATGACGAGAAAGTTGCCGACGATATGGCACGTATGACGGACGGTGCCGTACAGCTGGACCTCAGCAATTTCGTCTTCGAGCGTATCAATATCAGCGAACCACAACAGAAGCGTTCATCTGGAAAGAAAAAGAAATAAATGGCAGCATTCATTATTGAAGGAGGACATCCGCTAAGCGGAGAGATACAGCCACAGGGCGCCAAGAACGAGGCCCTGCAGGTGATTTGTGCAACGCTGCTGACCAGCGAGAAAGTGACCATTCATAACATCCCACAAATCCGGGATGTGATGACGCTTATCCAGTTGCTCAAGGATGTAGGGGTGAAGGTGGCTGCTGATGGCAACACCTACACGTTCCAAGCCGACGAACTGAATCTGGACTACCTGCAAAGCAACGAGTTTGTACAGAAATGTGCCCAGTTGCGCGGGTCGGTCATGATGATTGGTCCGCTGCTGGCTCGCATGGGTAAGGCTACGATTGCCAAACCTGGCGGTGACAAGATAGGACGCCGTCGCCTGGATACGCATTTCCTGGGCTTCGAACGCCTAGGAGCGCAGTTCCATCATGTTGCAGAGCGCGATGTCTATGAGATTCACGCCCAGCAACTCAAAGGCTGTTATATGTTGCTCGACGAGGCATCTGTCACAGGTACAGCCAATATCGTGATGGCTGCTGTGATGGCGCAAGGTACCACAACGATTTACAATGCGGCTTGCGAGCCCTACTTACAACAGCTCTGCAAGATGCTCAACAAAATGGGTGCACGCATCAGCGGCATCGCATCAAACCTGCTGACCATAGAGGGTGTCGGTCAACTGAAAGGTACTGAGCATACCATCCTGCCCGATATGATCGAGGTAGGCTCGTTTATTGGTATGGCCGCAATGGTTGGCAACGGCATCCGCATCAAGAATGTTTCCATCAAAGACTTGGGCATCATCCCCAACACTTTCCGTCGCATGGGTATCACTATCAAGGAAGAGGACGATGATCTCTATATCCCGCAAATGCAACACTACGAGATACAGTCGTTTATCGACGGTACCATCATGACACTGGCAGATGCCCCCTGGCCCGGTCTGACCCCCGACCTTCTCTCTGTACTCATCACCGTGGCCACCCAGGCACGCGGTTCTGTGCTGGTACACCAGAAGATGTTCGAGAGTCGCCTGTTCTTCGTGGACAAGCTCATCGACATGGGTGCCCAGATTATCCTTTGCGACCCGCATCGTGCCGTGATAGTAGGCCATGATCGCAAACTGCAACTGCGCGGCGGACGCATGTCGAGCCCCGACATCCGCGCCGGTATAGCCCTGCTGATTGCCGCCCTGAGCGCGAAAGGTACCAGTCGTATTGATAATATCGAACAGATAGATCGCGGCTACGAGGATATCGAAGGACGTCTCAATGCCCTTGGCGCAAAGATCACCCGTCTCCCCTAAAGCCCATCATCCCCATCATCCCCATTAACCCCATTTCCACCATGATAAAGAAGGAAGATGTCTACAAGATAGGTCGCATAGGAAAGGCACATGGTGTCAAAGGCGAGGTATCATTCAATTTCGATGACGACGTGTTCGACCGTGTAGAAGCAGAATACCTCATCCTCGAAGTTGACGGTATCTTGGTACCATTCTTCATGGAGGAGTATCGCTTTCGCTCAGACAATACCGCCTTGGTGAAGTTCGAAGACATCGACACGCAGGAACGCGCACGCGAACTGACCAACTGTGATGTTTTCTTTCCACGCAATCTTGCAGAGGATGATGAAGAAGAGGTACTCACCTACTCTTTCCTCGTAGGTTTCGATATCGTTGACGCCAGTACGGGTAAGAAGACAGGCACCATCGCCAGCGTTGACGACAGCACCCTTAACATCCTCTTTGAACTGGAAGACGGCAGACTGATACCTGCCAGTGAGGAACTGATAACAGACATTGACAAAGAAAACAAAACGATTACAATAGCCCTACCCGAGGGCATCTTAGACTTATGAAAAGACAAATAGCCATTCTTGGCTCTACAGGAAGCATCGGCACACAGGCCCTCGAAGTGATTGAGGAGCATAGTGACCTCTATGAGGTGTACTGCCTGACTGCTAATAATAAAGTGGAACTGCTGGCCGAACAGGCTCATAAATTCAAGCCTGCTGCCATCGTCATTGCCAACGAGGCACGCTATGACGAACTTAAACAACTGATGAGCGACATGCCCGACGTGAAGGTGTATGCCGGTGCACGTGCCCTCGACGAGATTGTAGAGGCTGGTCCTATCGACATGGTGCTCACCGCTATGGTGGGCTTCGCAGGTCTCAGTCCTACCATCCATGCCATCAAGGCACACAAGACCATCTGCCTGGCCAATAAGGAGACACTGGTGGTGGCAGGTGAACTGATTTGTCAGTTGGCTATGGAAAACCACTGTTCTATCCTCCCTGTAGATAGTGAACACTCGGCTATCTTCCAGTCGCTGGTAGGTGAAGACGAGAATCCTATTGATAAGATTCTGCTCACAGCCAGCGGTGGTCCTTTCCGTCTGAAATCCATGGAAGAGATTGCCCACGTCACTAAGGCCGACGCTCTGCGCCATCCTACCTGGGATATGGGTGCGAAGATTACCATCGACTCTGCGTCTATGATGAACAAAGGTTTTGAGGTGATCGAGGCAAAATGGCTCTTTGGCGTTGACGCCAAACAGATACAGGTATTGGTTCATCCGCAGAGCATCGTGCACAGCGCTGTGCAGTTTATGGACGGCAGCGTGAAAGCACAACTCGGAGTGCCCGATATGCGTCTGCCCATCCAGTATGCCTTCTCGTTCCCTCACAGACTGCCCCTGAGCGGCGACAGACTGGATTTGTTTGCTGTGCAACATCTGGATTTCTTTGAACCCGATCTGAAGAAATTCCGCTGCCTGGCTATGGCCTACGAAGCACTGAACCAAGGAGGCAACATGCCCTGTATTGTCAATGCGGCCAACGAGATTGTAAACCGTGCTTTCCTGGAGGACCGTTGCGGATTCCTGCAGATGGGCGACATCATCGAGGCCACTATGCAGCGTGCCACCTTCATCAAGAAGCCCACCTATGAAGATTATCTTCAGAGCGATGCTGAGGCACGTCGCATAGCTACAGAACTATTGAAAAAGTAAATCATAAAAAGGTAAAAAGATAATGGAAGTATTTCTGATAAAAGCCCTGCAGTTTCTGATGGCTATCAGTCTGCTGGTACTGCTCCACGAACTGGGTCACTTCACGTTTGCTAAAATCTTCAAGGTACGTGTCTCAAAGTTCTACCTCTTCTTCAATCCTAAGTTCCACATCATGAGTACCTACGACACCTGGGTGCGCCGGCTGTTCAGACTGAAGCCCGAGGTGGTGCCCACCGTCAAGGATGAAGAAGGTAATGAGAAGAAAGAATACATTGGTACAGAATACGGACTGGGCTGGCTGCCCTTAGGCGGCTATTGCGCCATCGACGGTATGATAGACGAGACCAACCAGAAACTCTCTGAGGTGGCTAAGCCTTGGGAGTTCCGCACCAAGCCCACCTGGCAGCGTCTGCTGATTATGGTTGGTGGTGTGCTGGTCAACTTCCTGCTGGCACTGTTTATCTACTCTATGGTGCTCTTCACATGGGGTGAGACATACGTTCCCCTGCAGAAGATGACACAGGGTATGGAGTTCAACGAGCAGGCGAAAGCCATTGGTTTCCAAAATGGCGACATCCTGATGTCCACCAACGAGAAAGACTTCAAGAAGGCTGATGCCGATATGTATCGCATGCTCTGCAACGCAGAGGAAGTTCATGTCTTGCGTCACGGCAAGCCTGTCACCATCCAGATGCCAGAAGGTCTCAGTCTGGTAGAGATGGCACAAACTATCCCCACCTTTGTACGTCCACTTATTCCAGCCGTCATCGACAGCGTTATTCCTAACACACCAGCCGACAAAGTTGGATTATTGAAAGGCGACAAGATCCTGGCTGCCAACAACCAGCAAGTGAAGTCATTCTACGGATTTACGGACGAACTGACGCGAATGAACGACGTGCTAGCCTCAGCAAAGACACATACAGACAGCATCAATGCCCGCTTACTGACATTGGTGATTCAGCGTGGCGAAAAAATTGAGACTGTCTCTACCCTGTTGGCAGACGACCTGAAACTGGGCTTTGCGCCCACCGCTCTATACGAGCCCACCACCTTCGAATATGGTTTCTTCGAGAGTTTCCCTGCAGGCATCAAGTATGGCTGGAACACCCTGAGCAGCTATGTGAGCGACTTGAAATACCTGTTCTCAAGTGACGGTGTGAAACAGTTAGGTGGCTTTGGCGCCATCGGCAGTCTGTTTCCATCAGCATGGGACTGGCATCAGTTCTGGTTGATGACAGCTTTCCTCAGCATCGTACTGGCCTTTATGAACATCCTGCCTATCCCCGCATTGGATGGCGGTCATGTGCTGTTCCTGCTCTACGAGATGATTACACGCAAGAAACCTTCAGAGAATTTCCTCATCAAGGCAGAATACATAGGTTTTGGCGCCCTCATCCTCTTGATGGTGGTGGCCAACCTGAACGACATCTTGCGCTATCTGCACATCATGTAATGGGAGGCACCCGCTGTAGTGTCCGTAAGGCAAAATAGACACAGGCGAACACAACATACAAAAGACATATCTGAAGAACTGACGGATGAAGACCGTCAATACTGGCACAAGGCATTTGGGAAACCCACCCAAGTGCCTTGTTCAATATACCCACAACAGCAGATAGCACAGGAGCCAGTGAAGGTATCAGCACCACGCATAAGGCGCCATAGAGAATCACCGTAGCCGCAGGTATCACGATGAAGTTGGTCAGGAGGAAATAAACAGAAAAACGTCCGAAGTGATAGGCTATCAGCGGTGCCACACCTATCTGTGCTGCCACGGAGAGTCCCACCATATTATATATATAGCGCTGAAACGGACGCCCTACGAAATAATTTTCGGGAAAGAAGCTCTCGAACAAAGGCATCAGAAGCAGAATAGCGAAAACCGCCGAGAAAGACAACTGAAAACCAATATCGAACAATGCATCTGGGTTCACCAACAGCATCAGGATAGCCGTAAAGCACAGGATATTTACTGGGGAGCGCTGACGACCGCCCACAGAGAACAAGGCATAGATGCTAATCATCGTGGCCGAACGGACCACACTCGTTGACAATCCCGTCAAGAAGGCAAAAGCCCAGATGCACAGGATGATAATCACCTGCGACACCCAGAAGCGTTTTCGTCCTAATGTCAGTCGGAAAAGCAGTAGATAAATCATGCCCAAATGCAGACCACTAAGTGCCAGGATATGCGATGCACCCGTCTTTGAGTAGGTCTCACGCAACTCTTTTGTCAGGGCCGATTTATCCCCTAACGTCATAGCTGCCAGTACTGCATACTCATCTTCTTCTGTCGATGGCGTCTTATAGCGGTATAGCATCTCCTGACGGTAATCCAGACATCGCTGCTTTACCCGTTCCATGCTGAAGAAAGGCCGTTTCTCTGTCTGCAACTGTAGCTCTCGCTGGGGGCTATAAGACCTCTCAGCACGCTGTCCTACCAGCATACCCATGAAAAAGAAGCACAACAGAATACCCATGCTCTGCACAAGCGCCCAACGGCGAAGCATCCACGACAGCAGGATACATACAACAAATGACGTCAGGATGATACCCGCATGAGGTATCACAGGCGCCACAGCGATACCTATAGCCATACTTACGGCTGGCATCAATAAAGGTACTGTTTCCGTTATCCTCTGTTTCACAGTATGCAAAAGTACAGAAAAAAAATGGTGTAGGCAATCATTATATCATTTATTTGCCTACAATTCAACTTTTACATAGCAAGAAAATCTATTTTCATGCCATGAGAACAACAGCCCGTGCCACAAAAAAAACATGCCATCACACACGTAAAAAGCGTTCCACGACGTGGGATAAGAATTCCACGACGTGGTACAAATATCCCACGACGTGGAACAAGTATTTCACGTCGTGGGACAAATTAAGACTGCGCGATTAAAGTTTTAAGGTCTGCCCTGAATAAAAACGGATAAGGGCTAACTGATAAAGATACTCGTATCGAGCCTGCGTCAAGTCACTTTCCGACTTCAGCCAGTTATTCTTTGCCTCATTAAACTCCGTAATCGTGGACTTACCCTGTTCGTATTTCGCCTGAGTCAAGCGGAAAGCCGTCGCGCTACTCTCGCTGGCCTGCTCACTGCTTGACAGTTTTTGGTTGGCAGCAACGGCATTATAATACACCTGCTGAATCTCCTTATACAATGCCTTCTTCGTATTATCGAGCTGCAGCGTCTGGTTATCGCGGTCAATCTTAGCCGAGCGCACACTATTGCGTGTCTGGAAACGGTTGAAGATGGGGATATTCAGATTGAAACCCAGATACTGACTGAAGTTATTCTTTAACTGTGTGGCAAAGCCGTCAGCCTTGAAACCAGACGTCTTATAATAGTTAGTCCCCAGGCCGGCACTGAAACTCAACGTGGGATAATATCCTGCCTGCGCAATCTTGATACTGTTCTCCGTAGCACGCAGGCGCAGCTGCTGAGCCTGAATCTCTGGTTTTGTGGCCAGGGCAGCAGCATAGATGTCATCAGGAGTCGCGATAATATCGCGACCTACAGAACTGATCTCCGGACGGACCACGGAAAAGCCCTCAGGACTTTCCAGTTCCAGCAGTTGCGTCATAGACAGAATCGCCAACTGCAGGTTATTATTGGCCTGCGTCGCTGTCAACTGGCTCTGAGCCAGTGTTGCCTTTTGCTGCGCCAGTTCTGCCTCACTGGCCCTACCGATATTAAGGAGTGCCTGCAGACGAGCCACCTGTGCGCTGTCAATACTAATCTGACGATGGGCCACATCGGCCATCTCCATATTATAAAGTATCTGCACATAAGCCTGTGCCACCTGCGTACGGATGTCATTTTTCGCTTTCTCCAGGTCGTGCGTAGCAGCCTCAAGGTTCAACTTGTTCAACTTGATAGTATTAGGAATCTGAAAACCTGTGAACAACGGCACACTCGTACCCAGCGAAAACGATGTTGACGACGTGTTGGTATTCGTGTACGTATTCTCAGCAGTCAGTCCGCGTCCGAAAGAGAAGTTCTGACTGGCACCGCCACTCAAATCAGGCAGGCGCTGATTCTTAGCATTCGAGAGCTGTATCTCCTGCTGGCGACACTGGTTCTCCTGTTGCTTAATCGTGATATTATGCTCCACGGCATAGTTGCAACATTGTTCCAGTGACCAAGGCTGTGTCTGGGCATGTATAGGCATGGCAAACATCACAGCAAGCAGTCCAAGTACAATAATGATGATTGACATAGTAATTACTCGTTTTTATCGTCTTCTGAAATAATCTGCGGGCCACGCACCTTCTGGTCTTTCTTGAGGCCCTTCTTAATCTCAATATTCACGCCATCACTAAGGCCCGTCACCACAGCCTGACGCTCGTAAGTCTTCTGTTTGCCTTCAGCTTTCACCACATAGACAAAGGTGGAGTCACCCACAAATTCTATCGTGCTCTCGGGCACACACAGCACATCGTTGGCCTCAGCCAGCACAATCTCGGCATTGGCGCTATAGCCAGAACGAATCTTACCATCGGAAGGTACAACAACAGCAGCCTTGATTTCAAACTGGTTTGCACCATTGCTCTCTGTAGCCTTAGGCGAGATATACTCCAAGGTAGCATCAAACTGCAAATCCTGCAGGGCACCAATGGTAATCTTCATAGGCACGCCGATAGCCAACTGTCCCACTTCTGTCTCGTCGATATTACCACGGAAGATGAGATCATTCATATTAGCAACGGTGGCAATCGTCGTACCATCATTAAACGTATTTGAATTGATTACCGAGTTGCCCACCTTAACAGGGATATCCAGGATGATACCACTGATCGTAGAACGAATCAGCGTGCTCGATGCAGAAGCGTTCGACTTCGACACACCATCGCGCACCACCTGCAGGGCATCTACAGCGGCAGCCTTCTCTTCCTGTGCCTGCTTCAACTGCTGGCGCGCCTTCTCATAATCCTCGTCGCTCACCAACTTCTGGTCGTGCAGGTTCTTAGTGCGGGCATAGTCGGTCTCCACTTGTTTCAGGTTGATATCAGCCAGTCGCACACGACTCTCCGCACTCGACAGCTGTCCCATATCAGGAATCACCTTTACCTTGGCAATCACCTCGCCCTGTTCCACACGGTCGCCAGGCTGCTTCATCAGTTCAGCAATGATACCACTGATCTGTGGTTTGACGTTGACTTCATTACGAGGTTCAATCTTACCTGTAATGATGGTTGTCTTACGGATGCTGTCCATAGCAGCAGAGAACTCTGCATACTGTATCTCCTTTGGCTGACTCTTCTGCCACAGGAATACGAAAGTTCCGATGAAAATCAGCGCCACGATGGCAGCGATGACCAGTTTGAAATACTTTTTCATATCTATATCTTTTTATTATTTTACCCTTTTACTTTTTCACCTTTTTACCCTTACTCGTCTCTCATAGCATCTACCGGTTTGATGCTCATAGCGCGTGCTGCAGGCGCCAATCCGGCCAGCACGCCCATCGCTGCAATAGCGAACGCAGCAAAGATAGCCGTCCAGAACCCCACCTGGAAATGAGCAGACAGGATACCATCTTCTGTATTGGCCAGTTCCAACATCTGAAGAATCATCACGGCAAAGAGGATACCACTCATACCTGCCACCATTGTCAGTACAATACTCTCAGAGATAATCTGCGAGAGAATCATCTTCGGCGTGGCACCAATGGCACGACGGATACCTATCTCAATGGTTCGTTCACGCACGGTGACCATCATGATGTTTGACACACCAATGGCACCAGCGAGCAAAGTGCCGAGACCCACTAGCCATATCAGGAAGTTGACACCTCTAAACAGGCTATCCAACATCTGGAATAGCACCTCTGTATTAAACACCATCACACCTTGCTCGTCTTCCGGGTCAATAGTATGGGCACGGGCTATCGTCTCTCGAATACGATCGGTGATGGTAGACATCACCACGCCCTTTTTACCCGTTACAGCTATCATGTGAACATTCTGCCCCATGTTATAGGTCTGTTGCATCAGTGTGATAGGCAGGAGCATCGTTGTACCTGACTCGCCACCGAAGCTAATCCCTTCGGCAGAGCTATAGTCAACACCTACTATCTGGTAATAGACGGAATCTACACGTATAAAACTGCCACAGGGGTCGCCACCTCCAGGAAAGAGGTCCTTATAGGTCTTTTTCTGAATGACACACACCTTACGACGCTGTGCCACGTCCATATCGTTGAGGTAGCGCCCATAGCGCATCTTAGGTTCACTCACTCGCTGATAGTCCTCCTGCACACCATTGATGCTGACAGTTGTCTTACGATCACCGAAATAGGCCGTACCACCATTAGAGAAAAGCACAGGACTCACCACTTCGAGTTCTGGTATGCGACTTTTCAGACGTTGCACGTCCTTGTACTCCATATCCCATCGACGCCCCTTGCGAAAACCCTTGTAAGCCTTTGTGGTAGGTTGTGCCCAAATCATAGCACTATTGGTAGCGAACCCTTCGAAATTCTGATTGAGCAATTCCTTCATACCCTGTCCGCCACCAATCAGCGCCACAAGCATGAAGACACCCCAAAACACCCCGAAGCCCGTCAGGAACGAACGACTCTTGTTGCGCGTCAGCGTGTCGAGAATCTCTCTATATGTATCTATATCTAATCTCATATCAGTTCACAGTTCATTATTAGTCGGCACGGAGTGCTTCTATGGGACGGATTCTACTTGCTTTAAAGGCAGGAATAAGCCCTGCAATAGTACCAGCGATAATCATGACCATCGTTGCCTCAAAGCACACATCGAGCCCCACCGTGGGGTCCAGGAACATGGTGGCCTTGAACAGACCCGCATCCACCTTCGTATGACCCAAAGTGGCATCCATATACTCATTGGCAGCAATGCCGAGAATCATACCAATATAGCCAAAGATAGTGGTGATGATGATACTCTCGATGATAATCAACTTCAGAATGCTCCAAGGTTTGGCACCAATAGCCTTACGGATACCAAATTCATGGGTACGCTCCTTCACCGTTATCAGCATGATATTCGAGACACCCACGATGCCACTCAGCAACGTGAAGAGTCCTACAATCCACAGGGCCGTACGGATAATACCGATACCTTTCTGCATCTGCAAGTTCTGCGTGTAGCGGTTCCACAACCAGATAGCACTCTCGTCATCTGGATGAGCTTGATGTGCCGTATTGATGCGCTGACGGTAGTCCTTTTCAAAGGCTTCGTTATCACCTTCTGTCTCAAGACCGTGGAAAGTGAACTCTATGCGTCCTGCGTCATCCGTCTTGGCACCATAAATACTCTTGATAGTGCTATAGGCAGAAAACATATCAGCGCGTCCGTTCTCCTGTTCTTTGTAGATACCCACAATCTTATAGGCGAAATTTCCCACCTTCACATACTGTCCTACATGCGTTTTGAGTTCTTTTGCCTGTTTGTTACTAATGATCAGAACCTTACGTTTTCCATTGATATCAATAGTGTTGATAAAGCGTCCTTGTAACATTTCCACCTTATCAATCTTGATATGATTAGGATAGACGCCAGCAATCGAACCCGTCAGATACTGCTGTCCGTTGCTCACCATACCAGAAGTACGATATTGGGCACCCACCTCATCAATAACGGTCTGAAACTCTTCACTGCTAATGTCGATGTCGCGTGCCTTCAGGTTGATCCAACGCCCCTCCTTCATACCCTGATAAGGCATAGACGTTTCACCACCATAGACCACCATTGAGTTGCTCAGGAAGCGATTCATCTGTGTCATATTGGCATTGATGAGTCCATTACCAGCTCCCAGCAGCACGATGAGCATAAAGATGCCCCATGCTACAGCAAAGCCAGTAAGGCCCGTGCGCAACTTATTCCGTCGCGCGGTCTGCCATATTTCATTCAATAACTCCATCCTTAATACGAATAATGCGATTGGTTTGCTCTGCCACACCTGGGTCGTGGGTCACGATGACCTGTGTGATATGTTCCTGAGCATTCAGATCCTTAAGGAGTTGCATCACCTCAACAGAGGTCTTCGAGTCGAGCGCACCTGTTGGCTCGTCGGCCAGAATCATCTGTGGTTTTGTAATCAAAGCACGGGCTATGGCCACACGCTGTTTCTGTCCACCCGAGAGTTCATTGGGATAGTGGTCGGCCCAGTCTTTTAAACCCAGGCGCTCCAAGTATTCCATGGCAAGGGTGTGTCGCTTCTTACGCGACACCCCTTGATAGAAGAGTGGCAACTCCACATTTTCCACAGCATTCTTAAACGAGATGAGATTAAACGACTGGAAGATAAATCCAATCATGTGGTTACGATACTCGGCAGCCTTGCTCTCAGAGAGGTTCCAGATACGCACACCATTCAGGGTGTAGAGTCCCGAGTCGTAGTTGTCGAGGATACCCAGGATATTCAGCAAGGTGGACTTGCCCGAACCTGAGGCACCCATGATACTCACGAACTCGCCTGCCTCGATGTCGAGGTTGATTCCTTTCAGTACATGCAAGGGCTGAGCACCAAAGTAAGTCTTGTTTACGTTTTCTAAGTGTATCATTCGTTTCTTAATAATATTCGTCACAATGAGGAACATCATAACGAGATATCGTTTTCGTTTTTATTCCTTAGACGCTAGGAATATCAAGTTTGTTGCAGAATATACGCATCTTTAACATCTTCTAACGTTATACCCAGTAGTTGCATCTGTCGGAACAGCTCTGGGAGTTGCTCTTTCATGAACACATGCTTGCGCTCCTTCAGGATCTGTTTCTTCGCCCCTTTAGTCACAAAGTAGCCCAGTCCCCTTTTATTATATATAATGTTCGCGCGAGCCAGTTCATCATAGGCCTTCACGGCGGTGTTGGTATTCACCTCCAGCAGTACAGCGTACTCACGCACCGATGGGAT
>CAMOGP010000050.1 GCA_946614175.1 uncultured Prevotella sp.
CGTAGTCCAGCTTTTCCTGTTCCACACTCTTCTCCTGATAGCTTCTGCAGCTATACCTCTGTTTAACTAAATCTAAAAATGTCGTCATAGTTTTGAATTTATTCTTTTATTTCAGATAATCCTTCTTGTCTGGACCAATGTAGTAACCTGGTTCTGATGGCTGGTTGTAGCCCACGTTCTGATAGGCAGCTGAGAGACGATAGGGGATATCCTGCATTAGGCAGTTGATGCGATGGGACGTGGGAATTGTGGAGACGTAGAGACGTAGTTCTGTGCTCTCGCGGTTGCGGATAAGCACCTCTTCGCGCCAGTCGCCCAGGATATCGGCCGCCAGACAGGGATTGGATTTCGTGCCGTTATTGAACTGGCCGTCCAGACGTTGCAGATCCACAATCCTTTGGTTCTGCCAGTCGTATTTCGATATGGTCTCGTGGTCAAGCAGCTCGCGTAGCAGGTCACCATCCCACCAGATGCCGAAATTCATGGAGAGCCACCTGCCATTCATCACGAGGAAATTATTGTGTTGAGGGTCGTCAGAATCTCTGGCCGTGCAGACTATCTCGCCTTTCATATTCCTGATGCCGTGACTGTCGGCACTCCACATTTCCACTCCAGGGTTGGTTGGGTCTATGTCGGCTGCCATACAGCGGCCTACGTCTGCACCACTCTTAATTTGGAAGATTACTTTGCCTGTGGCAGCATCGCGCAGATCAGATCCGTCGCGTTTGTTCTCATGGCAGTCCCAGATATACAGACGGTCGTCCTTGGGGTCGGCAATGAGATGGATAGCATCACCATGCCCCATACGGGTGTTGTAGAGTCCGCGGCCGTCGTGATCTACGGCCATGGACCCATAGATTATCTCGTCGTAGCCGTCGCCATCCACATCGGCAATACGCAGGTTGTGATTGCCCTGTCCGGCATAAGTGCGCCACTCTGGATTGTTGGTGTCGAAGGTCCAACGCTCTTTTAGCGATGTGCCGTCCCAGTCCCAGGCAGCGATAACGGAGCGGGTGTAGTAGCCGCGACAGAAAATGGCACTGGGCAGGGAACCGCCCAAATAGCCTACTCCTGCCAAATAGCGCTCTGAGCGGTTGCCCTTCTCGTCGCCCCAGGCTTTCAGTACACCACGTTCGGGGATGTAGGGCTTGGTGTCGAGGAGGCGCCCCGTGAGACCGTCGAAGACGCTGATGTATTCAGGGCCAGAGAGGATACGGCCTGCCTTGTTGCGGTAGTCGGCGACCGAGTCGCCGACTACACTACCGAAGGCATCGCGGGTGCCGTCGGCAGTCTTTACCATCAGTTCGGCACGGCCGTCGCCATCAAAGTCATAGACGATAAAAGGGGTATAGTGGGCACCGGAGCGGATGTTACGTCCGAGGTTGATGCGCCAGAGCTGCTGGCCGTTCAGACGGTAGCAGTCGAGCAGGGTAGGACCTGTGTAGCCGTCGTGACTGTTGTCGCGTGCATTCGTGGGGTCCCATTTCAGGATAATCTCATACTGTCCGTCGCCGTCAACATCGGCCACGGTGGCATCATTGGCGGTATATGCATACTCTCCTGTGTCGCGCCATCGCCAGCCATTACGATTGGGACGCTGCTGGTCCTGAATGGTAGGCACCTTGCCGCCTTCGGGCTTGTTGAGCCTGATAGGGATATAGCCTATGGGGGCATCTTGACAAAGCGTGAACTGTCCGCTGGCGCAGCCTCCCTTAACTTCGTAGAGGGCATCCTCTTTCAGGGGATGCTCGTCTATGAAGAAAGAACCGCCATCGGTGAGCGATGACTTGTTGAGTTTCATACCGTTGCGATAGATATCAAAGGACTGGCCTTTCTGGTCGTCACGCAGGATGCGCCACGACACGAAGACCTTGCCGTCGGGCTGACGAACAGCCACCACGCCGCGGTCCAGATGCTCCGTACTGAGCTTGGAATAATCATATTTGGGTTGTGCCGTAAGGCCTAAACATAGCGCTACAGATGCGATAGATAGTAGGATTCGTTTCATGTTATAGTTGTTTTTGTGGCTGCAAAGATAAGAAAAATATTTCATTCCTTGCATATTTCATACAGATTTATTACTTTTGTCGGCGATTATCGATAATATTTTTACTGAATGAAAGAATTTGTCATCTCCGAAGCAAAGGCCGAGACGGCCATATTAGTAGGACTGATTACAGGACAACAGGACGAAGCTAAGACAAACGAATATCTGGACGAACTGGAATTCCTGGCAACGACAGCAGGGGCTCGCACCGTGAAACGTTTTACGCAAAAGGTGGGCGGTCCCAGCAGTGTGACTTATGTGGGCAGTGGAAAACTGGAAGAGATAAGGCAGTATATCAAGATGTGTGAGGATGCCTATGACGAAGCTATGGAGCATCGCGAGGATTTTGAGAGCGAGGCCGATATGCCTCAGCCCATCGGTATGGTTATCTTCGACGACGAACTGAGTGCCAAGCAGATACGTAATATCGAGAAGGAACTGAAGGTGAAAATTTTGGACCGCACATCGCTAATCTTGGATATCTTTGCTATGCGTGCACAGACAGCCGAGGCTAAGGCACAGGTGGAACTGGCACAGCATCGCTATATGCTGCCCCGACTGCAGCGACTCTGGACGCACCTGGAGCGTCAGGGCGGTGGCTCTGGCGGCGGTGGCGGAAAGGGATCTGTGGGACTGCGCGGACCAGGTGAGACGCAGTTGGAGATGGACCGTCGTATCATCCTGCATCGTATCACGCTCCTGAAACAACGTCTGACAGAGATTGACAAGCAGAAGACTACTCAGCGCAAAAATCGCGGACGTCTGATTCGTGTGGCGTTGGTGGGTTATACGAACGTGGGTAAATCTACGTTGATGAACCTATTGTCGAAGAGTGAGGTGTTTGCGGAGAACAAGCTCTTTGCTACACTTGATACGACTGTCAGAAAGGTGACTATCGAAAACTTGCCGTTCCTATTGGCTGATACTGTTGGATTCATCCGTAAGTTACCCTCAGATTTGGTTGAGAGCTTCAAGAGCACGCTCGACGAGGTGCGCGAGGCTGATTTGCTGGTACACGTGGTGGATATCTCGCATCCCGATTTCGAAGACCAGATCCGGGTGGTGGAGCAGACGCTCAGCGAACTGGGTTGTTCGGAGACGCCTTCGATGGTGGTATTCAACAAGATTGATGCCTACACATGGACGCCGCAGGAGGAAGACGACCTGACGGAGCCTACGAAGGAAAACGTGTCGTTGGAGGAATTGAAGAAAACATGGATGGCGAAGATGCACGGCGACTGTCTCTTTATTTCTGCCAGACAGAAGGAGAATATCGAGGAACTGCGCACCACGCTTTATGATAAGGTGCGTGAGTTGCACGTGCAGAAATATCCGTACAACGACTTCCTTTATACAATAGAAGAGAATTGAACCTAACACATTAAATAAATTATGAGAGAGTACAGACAACTGACACAGGAAGAGATTCAGGTGCTTGAGAACAACGTTTGTTGGGCTGAAGATTGGAACAGAGTTCTGGTAGACGAGGATTTCCGTCCCTATAACTTCCACCGTGTGATGTTTTATGGCGATATTCGCTTGGGTAAGTTTGAGAAAAAGATTGAGGTGGCTCAGGGCTTTTTCAAACATTCAGGTATCAACGATGCAACGTTGCGAAATGTCACCGTGGGCGATGATTGCCTGATTGAGAAGGTGGGTAATTTCATCAATAATTATACGATTGGTGACGACTGCTATATATCGAATATCTCGACGATGGAGACACGCGAGGGGGCTAGTTATGGTGCGGGCTCAACCATCAGCGTGCTCAACGAGATGGGGGATGGTAATATCGTATTGTTCCGTGAACTAAACTCTCAGTTGGCTGCTTTTATGGTGAAGCATAATCGCGATAAGGCCTTAGTGAACCGTCTGCGTCAGTTGATAGACGATGAGGTACGTATCTCTATGCCGGAACGTGGTACTATTGGTAATAGTGTGAAGATTATCAATACTAAGGATATCATCAACACGGTGATAAAGGGCGACTGTGAGATCAGTGGATGTGCACGACTGAATGAGTGTACGATTCTGAGTAGTGAGGATGCACCAGTATTTATTGGCACAGGTGTCATTTGTGAAAACTCTATTATCTGTGACGGTTGTTCGATAAATAACTCTGTGAAGATGCAGGACTGCTTCGTGGGTGAGGCTTGTCAGATTACTAATGGCTTCACGGCCGAGGCTTCGCTCTTCTTTGCCAACTCGTTTATGGCTAATGGCGAGGCTTGTGCTGCCTTCTGCGGACCTTTCTCTGCATCGCATCATAAGAGTTCGCTGTTGATTGGTGGACAGTTCTCTTTCTACAACGCTGGGTCTAATACGAACTTCTCAAACCATGCCTATAAGATGGGACCTCTGCACTATGGCACCCTGGAGCGTGGTACGAAGACTGCTTCTGGCTCGTATGTGCTGATGCCTGCTACAATTGGTGCTTTCTCTGTGTGTTTCGGCAAACTGATGCACCATCCTGACACGCGCAATCTTCCGTTCTCGTATCTCATTGCTTATGGTGAGACGATGTATTTGGTGCCTGGCAGAAATATTACTACTGTGGGACTGTATCGTGATATTAAGAAATGGCCAAAGCGCGACAAGCGTTCAAAGCAGTCGAAGAAGAGTATTATTAATTTCGACTGGCTGAGTCCTTTTACGGTAGGTGAGATTATCGAAGGTATCGAGATTCTGAAGGCCTTGCGCAATGCTTCAGGCGACAATGTTACAGCGTATAACTTCCACGAGTATGTTATTAATGCTTCTTCTCTGAAGAAGGGCTTGAAGTACTATGATATCGCCTTGCGTATCTATATGGGCGCAGTGCTGAAACGTGCTCAGAAGGAGGGCTTCTTTGGCTATCCGAAGTCGGATATAGGCAAGGGTGCCTGGTCTGACCTCAGTGGACTGCTGTTGCCTGAGAGTGAAGAACAGCGACTAATAAACGATGTGAAGGAGGGAACTATCGATAATATCCAGCAGGTGCTGACGCGCTTTGAGAAAATCAATGATTGTTACAGCGACTACCGTTGGGCATGGAGCTATCAGCTGATTCTGGATTACTATCATCTGACGGAGATTGATGCTGCTGCCTGCGAACGTATTCGTGAGGATTATGTAAAGGCGCGTCGAGCCTGGATTGCAGAGATACGAAAGGATGCTGAAAAGGAGTTCCAGATGGGCGATGTGGAGCAGGAGGTGCTGGATGACTTCCTCTCTAAACTCGACCACGAGATTGACTATGAAAACTAAATAATTAGGCATGAAACTAAAATTTTTGTTTGGAATGGCCCTGATGGGCCTCGCTTTGAGCAGCTGCTCAAAGTATGATTATGAGGAGGTGAAGGGCGATATGGCTCAGACCCGCATCTACACGTTGAAAAACGGATTGAAGATTTATCTGAGCGTCAACAAGGAGGAGCCGCGTATTCAGACGTATATCGCTGTGCGTACAGGTTCTAAGAACGACCCAGCAGAGACTACTGGACTGGCACACTACCTGGAGCATCTGATGTTTAAGGGTACCAGCCATTTTGGCGTGACTGACCCCAAGGCGGAGGCTCCTTATCTGGAGGATATCGAGAATCGCTATGAGGCTTATCGCAGGTTGACTGATCCTGAGGCTCGCAAAAAGGCTTATCATGAGATTGACTCTGTGAGCCAGTTGGCAGCCAAGTATAATATTCCCAACGAATACGACAAGTTGATGGCTACCATCGGTAGTGAGGGCTCAAATGCCTACACGTCTAATGATGTGACTTGCTACGTGGAGGATATCCCCTCTAACGAGATTGATAATTGGGCAAAGATTCAGGCCGACCGCTTCATGAATATGACCATACGTGGTTTCCATACGGAGCTGGAGGCTGTCTATGAGGAGTATAACATCAGTCTGACGGATGATGGCGACAAGCTCTATACTGCCATGATGGCGAAGTTGTTCCCCACGCACCCCTACGGCACTCAGACCACCATCGGTACACAGGAACACCTGAAGAATCCTTCAATCACCAATATCAAGAACTATTTCAAGAAATGGTATGTGCCCAATAATGTGGCTATATGTATGAGTGGTGACTTTGATCCTGATGAGGTGGTGGCTACCATTGAAAAATATTTTGGTGAGTGGCAGCCTGGTGAGGATGTAGAACAGCCTGTTTACGACAAGCAGCCAGAACTGACGGCCCCCGTAGATACAACGGTTATCGGTCTGGAGGCTGAGAACCTATGGCTGGGCTGGAAATTCGAGAGGGCTAGTTCGTTGCAGTCTGACACGTTGCAAGTTATCCAGCAGATGTTGAGCAACGGTACTGCAGGACTTCTTGATCTGGATATTAATCAGCAGATGAGAATGTTAGGTGCCTGGGGAGCTGCTGTTCCTATGCAGGATTACTCTATGCTGATTCTGGGTGGTACTCCTAAGGACGGGCAGAGCCTGGAAGAGGTACGCTCGCTGCTACTCGAGGAGATTGGGAAGTTGAAGGCTGGCGATTTCTCTGATGACCTTCTACCTTCTGTTGTCAACAATCTGAAGTTGGAATATTACAACGCATTGGAGAGTAATCAGGCTCGTGCCAGAATGTTTGTCAACGCTTTTATCAATGGTACACCCTGGGAGCAGGAGGTGAAAGCGCTTGATCGTGTAGCTGGTATCACGAAGGAACAGATTGTGGCATTTGCCAATCGTTATTTCGTTGACAACTATGTCACGGTGTTCAAGAAGCAGGGCGTTGATCCGACTATTAAGAAGATTGACAAGCCAACCATCACTCCTATCCCCACAAACCGTGACTATGTGAGTCAGTTTGTGAAGGATATACAGAGCGTGGAGGTGAAACCTATCCAGCCACGTTTCGTGGATTTCAAGAAGGACTTGATATTTGGCAATATCAATGAGCAGTTGCCTACTATTTATGTACAGAACAAGGAGAACGGTCGTTTCCAACTGGCTTTCCGTTATGAATTCGGTAATGAGGCTGACTTGCGCTATGGATATGCTGCGCAGTATTTGGACTATCTGGGCACTGACTCGCTGACGTCTGAGCAGATTAAGCAGCAGTTCTATAAGTTGGCTTGTAACTACAATATCCAGGTGGGCGACCGCAGTCTCTCTGTCAGTCTCAACGGACTTAGTGAAAACATGTCGCAGGCTGTGGCGCTTCTGGAGCATCTGATGCAGCATGCTAAGGTGGATAAGGAGGCTTATGCGATGTTTGTGGGTATGGAGGCTAAGTCGCGTATGGATGCAAAGACCGATCAGCGTACAAACTTTGATATGCTGGCCAGCTATGGTGTCTATGGACCTTACAACCCTCGTCGTCACGATATCTCTATTGATACGCTGGCAAATACAGATCCCAGTGAACTTCTTGGTTTGCTGAAAGATCTTGCTCAGTACAAGCATACGGTGTTGTACTATGGCCCAATGAGTGAAGGCGAACTGGCAGAGGCTTTGGCCTCTTATGCTTCTCAGCCTGCTGTCTCTACAAAGGATGTGCCTGAGAATAAGCACTATGTGATGCAGCCTACTGATAGCAACGAGGTACTGCTGGCGCCTTATGATGCTCAGAATATTTACATGCGTATGTATCACAATGAGGGCAACGCTTGGAATCCGGAGGATGCTCCCGTTCAGGCTCTCTTCAATGAGTTCTTTGGTGGGGGGATGAACAGCGTCGTATTCCAGGAACTGCGCGAGGCGCGCGGACTGGCATACAATGCTTTTGCTTACTATATGCAGCCTACGTACAAGGACTATAAGGATATGTTCTTTACACATATCATCACACAGAATGACAAGATGGCCGACTGCATTGCGGAGTTCCACCATATCCTCGACTCTGTGCCTCAGAGTGAAGGGGCATTGAAGATTGCTAAGGAGTCTATCATCAAGCGCCTGGCTAGCATGCGTACCACGAAGTTTGGTTTGATTAATGCTTGGCTGTCGGCTCAGGAGAACGGACTTGACTATGATATCAACCAGCGTATCTATGAGGCTATGCCCAACCTGACACTGGCTGACATCATGAAATTTGCTGATGAGCGTATTGCGCGTAAGCCTTATCGCTACGTCATCTTAGGTAATGAGCAGGCCCTCGATATGGCAACATTAGAGAAGTATGGTCCTGTGAAACGACTGACTACTGAGGAAATCTTCGGATATTAAATCTGGCTATATCATAAAAAAACGGGACTCATTTTTGTGAGTCTCGTTTTTTTATTGTACTTTTGTACCCATAAATACTAAATAAAAAACAAGACTATGGCAACACCAGTTGAATTCAAGTATGCCCCGATGTTTCAGGTGGGCGAAGACAAAACCGAGTATAGACTGCTTTCTAAGGAAGGCATTACTACTGCTGAATTTGAAGGCAAACAGATAGTAAAGGTTTCAAAGGAAGCTCTGACGCTTTTGGCTCAGCAGGCTTTCCACGACGTAGAGTTTATGTTGCGTCGTGAGCACAACCTCCAGGTTGCTAAGATTCTGACCGATCCTGAGGCTTCTGAGAATGATAAGTATGTAGCCCTGCAGTTCCTGCGCAATGCCGATGTGGCCTGCAAGGGTATCCTGCCTTTCTGCCAGGACACAGGTACAGCCATCATTCATGGTGAGAAGGGTCAGCAGATCTGGACCGGTTTCGAGGATGAGGAGGCATTGAGCCGTGGTGTGTACAACACCTTTACACAAGACAATCTGCGTTACTCGCAGAATGCCCCTCTGAATATGTATGACGAAGTGAATACGCGTTGCAACCTGCCTGCTCAGATTGATATCGAGGCTACTGAGGGCGCAGAGTATAAATTTGTGATGGTGGCCAAGGGTGGCGGATCGGCCAACAAGACCTATTTCTACCCAATGACAAAGGCTACCATCCAGAACGAGGGTACGCTGATTCCTTTCCTCGTAGAGAAGATGAAGACCCTGGGTACAGCTGCCTGTCCTCCTTATCATATCGCTTTTGTGATTGGTGGTACTTCAGCTGAGAAGAACTTGCTCACAGTGAAACTCGCTTCTATCAAGTTCTATGATAACCTGCCTACTACAGGTGATGAGACTGGACGTGCCTTCCGTGATATTGATCTTGAGGAGAAACTGCTAAAAGAGGCTCATAAGATTGGTCTTGGTGCTCAGTTTGGTGGTAAGTACCTGGCTCACGACATCCGTGTGATCCGTCTGCCTCGTCACGGTGCCAGCTGTCCTATCGGTATGGGCGTGTCTTGTTCTGCAGACCGCAATATCAAGGCGAAGATTAATGCTGACGGTATCTGGTTGGAGAAAATGGATGAGAATCCTACAGAGTTGATTCCTGAGGAACTGCGCAAACCAGGCGAAGGTGGTAAGGGTATCGAAATCAACCTGAACGAAGGTATCGATGCTGTGCGCAAGGAACTGAGCAAGTATCCTGTTTCTACTCGCGTAAATCTGAAGGGTACCATTATCGTGGCTCGTGATATTGCTCACGCTAAGTTGAAGGCTCGTCTGGATGCCGGTGAGGGTATGCCTGAGTACTTCAAGAAATATCCTGTATTGTATGCTGGGCCTGCCAAGACTCCAGAGGGTTATCCTTGTGGTTCTATGGGCCCAACAACGGCTAACCGTATGGATCCATACGTAGATGAGTTCCAGGCTAATGGTGCTTCTCTCGTGATGATTGCTAAGGGTAACCGTTCTGATGTGGTTACTGAGGCTTGTAAGAAACACGGTGGCTTCTATCTGGGTACTATCGGTGGTGTGGCTGCCGTTCTCTCAAAGAGTTCAATCAAGAGCATTGAGTGCGTAGAATATCCTGAGTTGGGTATGGAGGCTGTGTGGAAGATCGACGTGGAGGACTTCCCCGCATTTATTCTCGTAGATGATAAGGGCAACGATTTCTTTAAGACTTTGAAGCCCTGGACTCCATGCGCAAAATAAACATCATTTGCCTGTTGGCTCTTCTCATGATGCCAATCTATGGCCATGCACAGCGCGAATTCGCGCCTGTGCATGGCGATTGTTTGCCTGATAATCCTGAGGGAACGACGATAAGTCGCAGGGCTGGGGTGAAGAAACTTCCTGCAGCGAAGACGAATTGGGATCCGGAGAAAACGTACAGGCAATTGGTGATTCTTGTTGAATTTACCGATATATCATTCAGCTATTCCAGCACCCCGAACACCTTTTATAATAGGATGTTCAATGAGCCTGGCTTCAATGATGGCAATGGACCAGGCTGTGTGGCTGATTATTTCCGCGACCAGTCAAATGGCATCCTGAACTTGCAGTTTGATGTCTATGGTCCTGTGAAGGTCAGTACAAAGTCCCAGCCTTATGATAATCCTACGTCAAAAACAAAAAACTATGGCAAGGATGTCTTAATGGAGGCTACGAATAAGGTGATTGCGGATAATCCTGGGATGGATTTCTCTGTATACGACTGGGATGGCGACCGCTACGTCGATCAGGTTATCTATGTCTATGCAGGATATCCTGGCAATTTGTCAGCTGATGGACATATATGGCCCAATACGTCTTCGTTTGGCACGATAACAACACCGGATGGCTATAAAATTGAGAACTATACCTGTAGTGGTGAGGTGTGGCCTACGAGTAACCCCAGATCCTGCGGTATAGGAACTGTATGCCACGAGTTCACGCATTCTTTGGGATTGCCGGATATCTATCCCGTAAATGGTAATGCTTACTCCGTTTGCGATGAGTGGGACTTGATGGATGGTGGCAATTTTACTAATTATGGATGGTGTCCGCCTAACTTCACGCCTGTAGAGAAATGGATACTGGGATGGCTCTCTTTTACCGACTTGGATAGTCCGGCTACCATTACTGGCTTGAAACCTGCTTCCGATGGGGGAAAGGTCTATCGCATCAAGCATTCTGACTCGGAATGGCTCCTCCTTGAGAACCGTCAGCATCAGGGTTGGGATGCAGGGGCACCAGGCAAGGGACTGGTTATCTATCATGTCAACTATGACGGATCTGTATGGAGAGGTAACACGGTGAACAATAACGCTAATGCGCGTCGTTTTGAGTTGGTGCATGCTGATAATATGGACTACGATGCCTGGACCGATTATATGGATAAGAATAGACTGGGTACCTATGCGGTAAGTCCACGAATGCAAAACCGCCATCTTAGTACATCACCTTATCCCTGGACTACTGATTCTACTTCTTTTATCAATAACGAACTGACTGAAACGTCTGTGCCTGCGCCTAAGATGAACTATCCCAACGGGGATGGTGATTACCAGCTGAACAAGTCTGTCACGAATATCCAGATGACGGAAGACGGGTTGATCTCGTTTGATTTCATGGGAGGTGATAAGACCGGTATTGAGCAATTTAAACCTCAAGCCTCCAATATCAAACCTCAAACCTACGACCTGTTGGGACGCCGGCTCTCGGATACGCATGGCAAGGGACTAATTATTCAGCGGCGTGCTGATGGCACTATAAGAAAGATCAATAAGAAAATGCAGTAATAAACTTTATATTTATTAACTTAAAAACAAACTAAATTTATGAGATTAATTATTGAACCGAATTATGATTTAATGTCGCAGTGGGCTGCCAATTATGTAGTGGCCAAAATCAATGCTGCTAAACCTACAGCAGAAAAGCCTTTTGTACTTGGGCTCCCCACAGGTTCATCTCCAATCGGAATGTATCGTGGTTTGGTGAAGGCTTACCAGGAGGGTAAGGTTTCATTCAAGAATGTTGTGACCTTCAATATGGACGAGTATGTTGGTCTGCCCGAAGAGCATCCAGAGAGCTATCATTCTTTCATGTTTACTAACCTGTTCAACCACATTGACTGTCCCAAGGAGAATATTCATATCCTCAATGGCAATGCGCCTGATTTGGCTGTAGAGTGTGCCAACTATGAGAAGGAAATAGAGAAATTCGGCGGTATCGACCTCTTCCTTGGTGGTATCGGCCCCGATGGTCATATCGCTTTCAACGAGCCGGGTTCAAGCTTGAATAGTCGTACACGTCAGAAGACATTGACTACAGATACCATTATTGCCAACTGTCGTTTCTTTGATAATGACGTGAATCAGGTACCGAAGACAGCTCTTACGGTAGGTGTCGGGACTGTTATGGCTGCTAAGGAGGTGATGATTCTGGTGAATGGTCATGCCAAATGTCGTGCCTTGCAGGCTGCTGTAGAGGGTAGTGTGAATCATATGTGGACGATTTCCGCTCTGCAGATGCATCAGCATGGAATCATCGTGGCCGACGATGCTGCTTGTGATGAACTGAAGGTTGGCACTTACCGTTACTTCAAAGATATTGAACGTAATAACCTGCTGTAATAATTAAGAGTTAAGAATTGAAACTATATCCACTTCTCTTTCAGCCTAACCTGCACGAGGTAGTGTGGGGAGGCGATCGTCTTTGCCATTATAAGAAACTGCCTGCCTCTGATACACCTGTCGGTGAGAGTTGGGAAGTAAGCGCAGTACCTTCAAGTCCTAGCATCATTGCCAATGGCGTGTATGCTGGTCGTGACCTGATATCTGTTATCCAGGAAGCTCCTGATGATATACTCGGACAGGCTGTTAATGAGCACTATCATGGTCAGTTGCCTCTGTTGGTGAAGTTCATTGACGCGCATCGTGACTTAAGCATTCAGGTTCATCCGAATGATGAGATGGCTCAGCGTGAACATGGCAAGATGGGAAAGAGTGAGATGTGGTATATTATCGACGCTAAGCCTGGGAGTTATCTCTATGCTGGATTTAAGCAGGAGATAACGCCCGAGGCTTATAAACAGCATGTTGCTGATGGCACTATTACGGATGTGCTTGCCCGTCACGAGGTAAAGACTGGCGACGTGTTTTATCTGCCGGCTGGCAGAGTGCATGCTATTGGAGCAGGTATCTTATTGGCCGAAGTGCAGCAGTCGTCGGATGTGACCTATCGTATCTTTGACTATAATCGTCCGGGTATGGATGGAAAGCCGCGTGAGTTGCATACCGAACTGGCTGCGCAGGCACTTGACTATCATGTGGAGAGTGAATATCGCACAATTTATAACGAGAATATCAATCGTGCCAACCTGATTGTTGACTCGCCTTATTTCAGCGTGCGCGTCACGGAGACACCAGAATCATTTCATCGTAACCTGCTGAAATATGACAGTTTTGTCATTACCATGTGTATTGAGGGCGATTGTCATATCCGTCTGCGTGCCACTGGCGAGGAGTTGCTGTTGCGTGAGGGTAATAGTGTTCTGATACCTGCTGTCTTAGCTGATTATGATGTGATTCCCCAGAAACTGAGCACTCGTTTTCTTGATGCCTTTATCGACAATATGGA
>CAMOGP010000051.1 GCA_946614175.1 uncultured Prevotella sp.
TTTTGCTCTCCTCATTTGATTGTGTGTCAAATTGTGTATACTTCAGAAATCGTTCTATAATATTCATACTGCAAAAGTACGAACTTTCTCTTACAACTCCAAATTTTCTGAGGAGATATTTGTGTTTTGCGCTATGCGTACATGTGTCGATCAGTGCTTAGTTTGCTGTCATTGTCGTAACACTTATTGTTCCTTGATGTGTGGATCCCAGATACAGGCCGTGCCATGCTGTAGTGGCATCGACAGGTGCGATAGTGCTATATTTTACATTGTACGTGTTTCCCTTGACCATTTCCGTAACTGTGAAAAGAGCCAAACTGCTGCTGCACGAACCTGCGAAACTGTAGGTCACTAGATTATTGCCAGAGGCATCAGCCAATGTATAGTAGCGTCCCGATGTATAATTGATGGTGCTGGTAACAAAACAGTAACCTTGTTGGGCGTTAGAGATGGTGTTGCCGCTTGAGTAGCCGCCAGGTCGCCCTCCGCCACCGCCGGCTTGATTTGCGCCTGCGCTGATGCCGATGCCCTTACCTGTTATTTGGATATACGAATTGTTGTCGCAGTCGAACCCTTCTTCAGGATTCCCTTTCGTAGTATAGGCAAACACTGCGCCATTGCCAATGGTGATAGCCCCTGTTGTGCCTGCATTTGAATCTACGGCATCGTTACCAAACGAGTAGCATACGGTGACGCCGCCGTTGAACATAATTTTTCCTGTAGAGTTGATGCAGTCGTCATAACACTGGAAATAGTGCTTGCCACCTTGGATGTCGATGCTGGTCTTTGACTCCAACCCTTCACCGCCATCCGATTTCGTATAGATATCCGTCTCACCACCATAGATGGTCACCGCACAGATAGCCTTGATGCCCTTGGCCGATGAGGAACTGTAGGTAGAACCCGTCTGACGGATGGTCAGCTTCGGACCGGTACCGTCGGGCTTGCCCTGGGTGTAGGAACCCGTGACGTCCGTCCACTTCGTACTGCCGCCCATGCCGCCGGGACCGCCCCATCCCCAGTTGTTGCCACCGCTTGTCGTCTCTGTGCCGTCGCCGCAACGGATAGCCTTCGAGGCGTTACCGCTCATGTTGATGGTGATATCGCCCGCATTCAGGGCCACGCAGAGCGCCTTCATGCCCTTGGCACCCTTCACCTCGCCATTCTCGATGGTGGGCGCTGCACTGTTGTTGATGACCAGCGTGCCGCCGTCCACATACAGTGTGCCCGAGTTCTCGTCCTCATGATCCTCTGTCTGGGCTGTCGTCTCATCGTCTTCCTCCAGGTCCACGTTGATGCCGTCGTCGCCCACGCCGCTGATGCTGACGCTGCCACTCTTCATCTGGAAATACTTGTTGCACGAGATACCGTTCTTCGCAGCCGAGAGGATATTCAGCGTCAGGTTCTTGATGGTGATATAGTCGCCACTCTTCAGGGCATGCGCCGTCTTGCCGTAGATATTCAGCGTGCCGTTGCCCTGCAGTTGCAGTTGTCCCTTGCTGTATATACATGCTTTCTGGTCGCCGCTGGCCCCGTCGGTGAGCGTATTCTCCGTATCCTTCTTCACGCTGAGCTGGATGCGCTTCTTGTTGTTGATGGTGATGGCAGCCCCGCTGGGGTTGGTCATCGTGATGCCGGCCAACTGTATCGTACATTTATAGGCGCCGTCGAGGGTCAGCGATCCGTTTTCTGTACTGCCTTTGAGGATATACGTTATCTCGTCGCCATCGATGTCGGCCGTGTTGGACTGACTGATGCTGACGTGCCCGCCATTGACCGATGCGCTGACATAGGCGGCGATATTGCCGGCGATGCTGACGCTTGCCGTCGTGCCGTCGTAGGTAATCCTGACGCTGTTGTCCGTCACTTCCGTGGCATCAATATACATCCTGCTGATATCGCCGACAGCGAACGCCTTGTCCATGATGGTCAGCGTGGTCCCGCTGGCGTAGTTCATCTCGCCGGCTTTCTCCGCGGGAAACTGATACGTGACGCCGCCCGATACCACGTTCAGCGTCTGAGCCTGTACTGCGATAGTGAGTACCAGGGCTGTGATGAGGCTATATATCTTCTTCATTTTACCACTATCTTAAATGATTTCTGCTTGCTCTTCAGGATATAAAGCCCGGGTTTAAGAGAAATCTTTGCTTCGTTGATATTCAGATACTTACCAAGTTTGACTCCTCCAGTAGTAAAGACCTCCACAACCTCTTCCTCCTGTGTGCCGGCATTACTGATGCCAGTCAGGTCGGCCTGTTGGGTGAAGTACATCTTGCTGAGGCCGGCCAGCGGTAACGACTGTGTGCCGTCGGCATTCGTGGCCACGAGTTGTCCGTTGCTGATTGTGATGGAGAGCTGCTCCACGGCGAGGACCGCCGTCGTGCCCTCCGTATTCTGGAATACCAGATACGGGTAGTCGTAGGCCTGCGCCTGGAGTGTGCCCAGTGTTATCAGGGTGGTGAGAACCAGTTTCTTCATTTTTTGTGTTCGTTTTGATGTTATCAAAAAAAAGACTGTTTGCCTGCAAAGTTAGTCTTTCCCAGTTTAAAGACCAAACTTTTTAAGCAAACAGTCTGATATAATCAGCGAAAAGTAGGCTTCCTTACTTGTAGAGGTAGCGCTTGATACTCTTCTTAGGTGTCTTGGCAAACTCCTCCTCGTGGATTTCAATCTCCGAAATCTTCTCGTAGGCAGGCAGCGCCTCGTTCAGCGTGTTGCGGTTCTGCTCCATGATACCAGCGAGGTCGTCCATCGTGAAGCCCATGTTCTTAGCTTCGTCGAGGTCGGGGTGTACCAGAGCTACTAACTTATTCTCGCGCTGCACCACGATACTTTCTATTACCATCGCCATGGAGTTGAGTTTATCCTCAATCTCCTCAGGATAGATATTCTGTCCATTGGGCCCCAATAGCATATTCTTTGAGCGACCATTGATAAATACGTTGCCGTTGGCATCCATCGTACCTAGGTCGCCTGTGTGATACCAGCCATCCTTGTCAATAGTAACTTTCGTAGCCTCCTCGTTCTTGTAGTAGCCCAGCATCACGTTCAGACCGCGTGCTAGAATCTCACCAGGAATGGTGGCTGGATCAGGTGAATCAATCTTCACCTCCATGTGAATTACAGAGCGTCCGCAGGAGCCGGGTACGAATGAGTGCCAGTCGCTGTAGCAGATGATTGGTGCACATTCCGTGGCACCATAGCCCACGGTATAGGGGAAGTTGATGCGATGCATGAACTGCTCCACTTCCTGATTGAAGGCTGCACCGCCGATGATAATCTCATAGACATTATCACCAAATGCCTTGAGCACCTCTTTGCAAATCATCTCGCGTACCTTTGCTGAGATGATTGGCATTTGGAGAAGCAGGCGCATGCGGTTGTTCTGAATCTTGGGGAATACTTTCTTACGGATAATCTTTTCAATGACCAGAGGTACGGCAATGATAATCTTTGGCTTTACCTCCGCAAATGCTTGTGCGATGATGGCAGGTGATGGCGTACGGTTCAGGTAGTACACGTGACAGCCATGCAAGAATTCAAACAAGAATTCAAAGGCCATGCCATACATGTGGGCCATGGGTAAGATTGAGATGATTTTGTCACCCTTCTTAATGGTAGTTCCCAGTACGTTACAAGCGAAGTCAAAGTTTGACCACAGCGCACGATAAGGAATCATCACACCCTTTGAGAATCCTGTGGTACCACTGGTATAGTTAATCAATGCCAGCTCGTCAGGACTTTGTTCGATGTAATAATTAATGTGCTCTTGACGGAAATACTTCGGATATCTCTGACCGTAGAGAGCGTTTAGATTCTCACGTGCATAGGTGAGTTTCTCCGAGCGTGACACGATGAGCGAGTAGTCTGTATTGCGGATAATACCTTCCAGATGCGGCATTTGTTCTGGATCTATTGTTCCTGCAACATGGTCGCCGGCAAAGAGTAATTTGGCATCAGAGTGATTCACGATGTTATGAATCTGCTCGGGCATGAATTCATGCAGAATAGGTACGGCCACAGCACCGTATGTCAGCGTGGCGATGAAGGCTACAGCCCACTGGCTGCTATTTCGTCCGCAGAGTGCAATCTTGTCGCCTTTCTGCACACCAGAGTTCTCAAAAAGAATATGTACTTTCTCGATTTTTCTGGCTACATCGTGAAATTGCAGTGTTTGGCCTTTATAGTCGGTCAGCGCATCTGCATCCCAGTTGGCGATGATACTTTCCTGTATTAGTTTATTAAAACTAGGTATTGTTTCCATATCTTAGATTTGTTTATGCATGATAGAGATAGCGTTTAATGCTTTTCTTTGGTGTTTTTTGGAACTCCTCGTCGCGCAGCACGATACGGCTGATGCGACTGTAGGCAGGCAACTGGGCATTCAGGTTTTCGCGATTCTGATCCATCACGGCTTCCAGCTCTTCTTGTGAGAAATTCACCACTTCGTCCTGGTCAGGATATACCAATGCAACCAACTTGTCTTGTTGTTGTACTACGAGACTCTCGGCAATCATTGGCATAGAGTTCAGACGGTCTTCAATCTCCTCCGGATAGATATTCTGTCCACTGGCACCCAGCAACATGTTCTTGATACGTCCGCGGATAAAGATGTTTTGTTTTTCGTCCATCGTACCTAGGTCGCCCGTGTGATACCAGCCTTCTTCATCAAGAGCTTGACGGGTGGCCTCCTCATTATTATAATAGCCTAGCATCACGTGCTTACCGCGAGTAATGATCTCGCCAGGAATATTCATTGGGTCATCGCTTAGGATACGCACCTCCATGTCGTCTACCGGACAACCGCAGGAACTTGGTTCAAACTCTTTGTAGTCACGATAGCTAATGAGCGGTGCACATTCGGTGGCTCCATAACCCACGGTGATGGGGAAGTTGATGCTCTTCAGAAATTGCTCTACCTCTTTAGATAGAGGTGCACCACCTACGATGACCTCGTAGGCACGTCCACCGAATGCTTCGTACACCTGATGACAGATGCGTTCCTTTACCTTTGAAGATACGATAGGCATCGCCATCAGTAGTTTCATCTTGTTGGTCTGTATGATGGGGAATACCTTCTTACGAATAATCTTTTCGATAATTAGTGGTACTGATACCACTAGTGTAGGCCTTATCTCCGTGAATGCTTGTGCTATTAGCGTGGGCGATGGCAGACGATTGAGGAAATACAGATGGCAACCGTTGCAGAATCCGAAGATAAACTCGATGGCCAAACCATACATATGGGCCATGGGCAGAATGTCAAGCAGAGGATCACCCGCCTTGACTTCCTTACCCAGGTGACGCAAGCAGAATGTGAGGTTGCCCATCAGTGCACGATAGGGAATCATTACGCCTTTCGAAAATCCTGTCGTACCACTAGTGTAGTTGATCAGCGCCAGTTCCTCGAACGAGTCCTCGTGATAGTGTACATGTTCCTTTCTGAAAGCCTTTGGGTATTTCTCACCAAACATCATATTTAGATGCTCGCGGGCGAAAGTCAGTTTTTCCGAACGAGATACCATCAACGAGAAGTCTGGCAAGAACACGATACCTTCCAATGTTGGCATTTGCTCAGGGTCTATCTCCTTGGCGATATAATCACCTACAAAGAGGGCTTTAGCACCAGAGTGGTTGACGATATTATGAATCTGTTCGGCGTTGAATTCGTGAAGAATAGGCACTACCACGGCGCCATAGGTCAGAATAGCTAAAAACGTGACGGCCCAGTGTGCGGAGTTACGTCCACAGATGGCGATTTTATCTCCTTTTTCGATACCACAGTTCTCAAAGACGATGTGAAGTTTTTCTATTTTACGGGCTACGTCGTGAAACTGCAACGTCTGTCCCTGAAAATCAGTCAAGGCATCAGCGTCCCAGTTGTTGATAATGGCATCGTAAATATACTTATTGAAGCTAATATTAGAGCTCATTGCACAATTTTCAAAATTTTGTGCAAAGGTACGATATTTTTTGCACATTTCAAAAAAAATCGTGCAATTTTTTAGACGTTTTTGTTAATTAAGGAAAAATAGACTAATATGCACAACTTTTCGAATTATTCGTAGTGCATCGAGCGTGCCGGATGGATGAAAAGTATCAGAATACAGGGCAGCAGAAGTACCACGGCGCACGACAGGATTGTCTGCAGATTGATGAGTAGAATCAGCAGCGGATTCAGTTCCATGGGGGCCTCGCTCACGTAGTATGTCTGGGCATCTAGGGTGATGATGCCCGTGTATTGCTGCAGCAGTACCAGTCCGATACCCAGCATATTGCCCCATAGCATGCCTCGTGCGGTAATCATGACGCCGTAATACATAAAGGTCTTGATGATGTGGTTGTTGCGTGCTCCCAGTGCTTTCAGAATACCAATCATTTGCGTGCGTTCCAATATAATAATAAGCAGACCGCTAATCATGGTGAATCCGGCCAGCGATACCATGAGTCCCAGGATGATCCACACGTTGACGTCCAGTAGTTCCAACCAAGAGAATACCTGCGGATAAATCTCCTTGATGGTGTAGCTTACGCTGGTGTTGCCGTCGCGGTCGGTCTGTCCCTTTAGTGTGTGGAGCACGTTCAGATTGGTGGGTTTCAACTGCTCAAAGTCATTTACCAACAACTCGCCCCCCGTACACTGTAAACTGTCCCATCCGTTGAGTCGTTGAGTAACGTAGAGATCAGTCAGGCATATCTGGTCATCAAATCGCTTCATGTTAGTCTGGTAGATGCCGCAGACGGTGAATCGGCGTACCCTTACGTCGTTCTCATTGATGAAATAGGCAAACAGTTTGTCGCCTGTCTTTACACGGAGTTTGCGGGCGATACTCTTCGATATGACCAGCGGATATTTTGACTTTTTGTCCGAGAACTGCGGCAGTGCGCCCTCAATCAGGTTATCACTGATAAAAGTGGTATCGTATTCTGGTCCGATGCCTTTCAACAACACGCCCAGGAAGTCCTGCTCGGTTTTCAGTATGCCCTGCGTCACGGCGAAACGCTGCGCATGATGCACTCCTTCTACCGATTCGTAAACCTTCAGTGTACTGTCGTTTACACATATGGGGTAGCCCATGGCCTGTACGTTGTACACCTGGATATGACTGCCAAATCCTGCCACCTTTTCGCGGATGGCATCCTTGAATCCCAGTACCACACTCACTGTGATAATCATCACTGCCAGTCCTATAGCCACACCAATTGTTGCTATACGAATAGCCGGGCGGCTCACCTTGCGGCGGTCGCCCTTGTCGCTATAAATTCTCTTGGCTATGAATAATGGGAAGTTCACTCTGCAGCGGTAGCCGATTTTTCACTTTTCACTCTTCACTTTTACTTTTCCATGACCCTTCCCGGATAAGCCTCCAGTGCCTTCTGCAGCACCACGAGTGCCTTCATCAGGTCCTCCTTCTTCAGCACGTAGGCTATACGCACCTGGTTGATGCCTGCGCCTGGCGTGGTGTAGAAACCGGCTGCGGGAGCCATCATCACCGTCTGTCCCTCGTACTCAAATTCCGACAGGCACCAGCGGCAGAACTTCTCCGCATCGTCAACAGGCAGTTTGGCCACGGTATAGAAAGCGCCCATGGGGATTGGCGAATAGACGCCGGGAATACGGTTCAGTCCGTCAATCAGGCACTTACGGCGCTCCACGTACTCATCATACACGTCGCGATAGTAGTCCTCGGGTGCATCCAGCGATGCCTCGGCCACAATCTGTCCGATGAGTGGGGGAGAGAGGCGGGCTTGACAGAATTTCATCACGGCTGCGCGTACCTCTTTATTCTTAGTGATCAGCGCACCGATACGGATACCGCACTCAGAGTAGCGCTTCGACACAGAGTCAATCAGGATCACGTTCTGCTCGATGCCCTCCAGGTGGCAGGCCGAGATATAGGGCGAACCGGTGTAGATATACTCGCGATACACCTCATCAGAGAAGAGATACAGGTCGTATTTCTTCACCAGGTCGCGTATCTGGTTCATCTCGCGGCGGGTGTACAGGTAGCCCGTGGGGTTGTTGGGGTTACAGATCATGATGGCACGTGTGCGCTCGTTGATCAGTTCCTCAAACTTCTCCACCTTGGGCAGCGAGAAGCCTTCCTCAATCGTCGTGGCGATGGTGCGTATCTTGGCACCGGCCGAGATGGCGAAGGCCATATAGTTGGCATAGGCAGGCTCTGGCACGATAATCTCATCGCCAGGATTCAGGCACGACAGGAACGCGAAGAGCACCGCCTCACTACCGCCGCTGGTAATGATGATATCATCGGCCGTGACGTTGATGTTGTATTTCGCGTAGTAGCCCACCAGTTTCTCGCGGTAGCTCTGATAGCCCTGCGATGGTGAGTACTCCAAGATAGAACGGTCTATCTGTTTCAACGCATCCAGTCCCACCTGCGGTGTGGGCAGGTCGGGCTGACCAATGTTCAGGTGATACACCTTCGTTCCGCGTTTCTTTGCGGCAACAGCCAGCGGAGCCAATTTTCTGATTGGCGACTCTGGCATCTCCAGTCCTCGTACTGATATTTCTGGCATCTTGTTTATGTGCTATTTTTATAATTGCGTGCAAAGATACGATTTTCTTCCGACATAACAACAAATAAATCTGAAAAAAACGGCTTTTGCTTGCTCATTTCGGATTTTATGCGTATTTTTGCACGTCAAAATAAAGCGCACATCATATGAATTTCGAGGAAATGCTGAATGTTCAGGAAGGACAGAAACCCCACCGTGAGTCAACCCCGCTGGGCAGTTACTATCGCCGTCAGGTGGATGGTAAATACCGCTATGTCATTGAGTTAAGACCGGAGCTGACCGACAGTATCGTGTTCTGCGAAGCCCTGAAGCAGGAACAGCAGTGGTCTGTGCGCCAGCGTGGCAAGCAGCAGCTCCACTACGAGGTGCATCAGGACAGCAATGACCAGCTCTATGAACTCGAACTGGAGCAGGGACAGTTCCTGACGCTGGCATCTCTCCTCGACCAGAATCCCGCTGCCCTGGCCGGCAAGGGGTTTGTGGACGGCATCGTGAAACCGCTGATTGAGTTTGGCGCCAAGCTCAATGAGGAGGGCGTGTTCCAGCTCTGCTATGCGCCCAACAATATCTTTGTGCGCAAGAGCGACAACCATCCCTTCCTGCTCTCCCATGGCTCGTTCTATAAGGCCATGACCGACCAGAAGGCACTCTTTGCCGGGGCCGAGGACTATGTGGCTCCCGAGGTGCTTGCCGGTGAGGAGGCTACCGGGCGCAGCGATGTCTATTCCCTGGGTAAGCTCATCGCTTTCCTCTACGAACAGGGCTCCATGCCTTTCGAGTATAAGCAGGTGGTGAAGAAGGCCACGGCCGAGGAGCCCAGGAAGCGCTATAAGTCGCTCGACGAGATGGGCAAGGCTATCAGTCAGAAGCGCAGTATGCGACGCTCTGCCGTGCTGATGGCTGCCAGCGTGCTCGTCTCTCTGCTGGCCGTCTATATCTATGTAGACACGCTGCCCGAGGTTACTAACAATATAGAGTTCGTAGAACCGGCTAAACAGCAGACTAATGACCTCTTTAGTAGTGACGAACTGGAGGAGGATACGGCATTTCTGGCTGATACAATAGATCTCTCTGATGAAGCGCTGATGCAAAAGGCTGAGATGATTTACCGTAAGCGTTACCAGAAAGCTGCCGATGAGATTCTTTCGAAGGTTTATAACAGCAAACACATGGGGTCGTCAGAGAAAACTTTTATGGCCAATTCTCAGTCTATGGCTGAGGAACTGCTGAAGGTGCAGAAGGAACTGGCTGGCGAAGCTGGTTTGCCCGACGGTCTGGCTGGCCGCATCGGTCACGAGATCGTGGAGCAGCTCACCCAGCAGAAGCAGAAGGGCCTCAGCCGTCATGGCTATATCAAGGCAAAGGAAAATGATAATAAATAGATAAAAGAAAATGATGAGAAGTAGAACAGCAACATGGTTTGAATGCAAGATTCGTTATGAGAAGACAATGGAAGATGGTATGCAGAAGAAGGTCACCGAGGCTTATGTGGTGGATGCCCTGAGCTTCAGCGAGGCCGAGGAGCGTATCATCGAGGAGATGTCTTCATATATTAGTGGTGAGTTCAATGTCACCGACATCAAGAAGGCGCCTTATGGCGAGATCTTCTTCAGCGACCAGGAGATGGCCGACCGCTGGTACAAGGCAAAACTGCAGTTTATCACGCTCGACGAGAAGACTGAGAAGGAGAAGCGCTCTAACGTGAACTACCTGGTTCAGGCCGGTTCGTTCAATGGTGCCGTGAAAAACCTGGAAGAGGTAATGGGGGGAACCATGATTGACTACTCTATAGTCAGCGTCAACGAGACCACCCTCATGGATGTCTTCGAGCACCTGGCAAAGTCGTCGGCCAAGCAGGACGATAAGCCTGAGTTTGAGGCGTAATCAACTAAATTCGTAAAGAAAGAAATAAAAGAAAGAAATAGATTTGCTGCTGTATAATGTATCCTGTAAAAGAAAAATTAAACGAAGTGCGACAGTCGCTCCCTCAGGGGGTGCAGCTCGTGGCTATCAGTAAGTTCCACCCCGAGGAGTATATCATGGCGGCCTACGAGGAGGGACAACGCGTCTTTGGCGAGAGCCATGAGCAGGAACTGGCACGTAAGGTACAGTCTCTGCCTGGCGATATAGAGTGGCATTTCATCGGTCATCTGCAAACTAACAAGGTGAAGTATATTGCTCCCTATATATCGATGATTGAGGCTGTGGACTCGATGAAACTATTGCGCGAGATTGAGAAGCAGGCAGCCAAGGCCAATAGAGTGGTGCGCGTGCTGCTGGAACTGCATATCGCTGAGGAGGCTACGAAATACGGACTCACCCTCGATGCCTGCCGCCAGCTGCTGGCCGATGGCGAGTGGCGACAGATGGAGCACGTCCAAATCTGCGGACTGATGATGATGGCGTCAAATGTGGACGACGAGGCGCAGATAGCGCAGGAGTTCCAGACGGCTGCCCGTTTCTTCGACGAGGTGAAACAGCAGTATTTCGCTACCGACGATGCCTTCTGTGAGCGTTCCTGGGGCATGAGCCACGACTACCACATCGCTGTGCAAAACGGTTCTACGATGGTGCGTATCGGTACCACCATCTTCGGACCCCGCGTATATTAAATTAGTAATGGAAGATAGCATACTGAATAAATACCTCGACGAGATTGGTCGCGAGCAACTGCTCTCCGAAGAGCAGGAGGCCCGCCTCTCGGCTCGTATCCTTCAGGGCGACGAGCGGGCGCTGAACCGCCTAATCGAGGCCAACCTGCGTTTCGTCGTTGTCATTGCCCGCCAGTATCAGGGACAGGGCCTGTCTATGGAAGACCTCGTCAGCGAGGGCAACCTGGGTCTGATGAAGGCTGCACGTAAGTTTGACGCCACGCGCGGACTGCGTTTCGTCAACTATGCCGTGGTCTTTATCCGTCAGCAGATAGAGAAGGCGGTGCGCAAGGAGAGCGACGAGCAGCGTGTGGAGAGCACCCGCGACGGACAGACTCGCTCGGTGGATGCTCCGTTGGGCTCCAAAGCCAATGTCAGTCTGCTGTCCGTACTGGTCAATGCCGACTCCCCACAGGCTGACCAGCGTGTTTATAATGCTAGTCTTGAGAATGCCGTTGAGCGTTCGCTACAGACGCTCAACGAGCGTGAGACTTTCGTTATTAATGCCTATTTTGGTATTGGTGAGGAACGTCAGACTATGGCCGAGATAGCTGAGCGTATGGACTTGAAGCGTGAACGGGTGCGACAGATACGCAATCGGGCCGTGAGGCGTCTGAAGAAAAGTATGAAGTTATTTCGTAATAATTAATAAGGACTCCTGAAGCATTGCGTTTCAGGAGTCTTTTGTTTTTCCAACTATTTAGAAAGTGCTTCGTAAAGCCTGTCTATAGCACGATCTGCGTCTTTTTCCTCGTCGAGGAGTTGTACGAATTTTGAGCCGATAATGGCACCTGCAGCATTAGACTGAGCCGACTGCAGAGTCTGTTTGTTACTGATTCCAAAGCCTATCATGCGTGGATTTCGTAGATTCATGGCATTGATTCTGTGAAAATAAGCCTGTTTTTGTTCGTCAAACGACTGCTGCGCACCTGTTGTAGCTGCCGATGAAACCATGTAAATGAAGCCTTCGGTGTGTTCGTCGATAAATCTGATTCGCTCCTCGGAGGTTTCGGGTGTGATGAGCATGATGACACGCAAATCGTAGCGATCGGCCACGGGCTTAATGTCGTCGAGGTAGTCCTTGAAGGGAAGATCAGGGATGATGACACCACTGATGCCAGCTTCGACGCACGATTTGCAAAAAGCTTCGATACCGAATTGCATAATAGGATTGAGATAACCCATAAGTATCAGTGGAACAGATACTTCGTCTTTTATACTCTTGAGTTGGTTGAAGAGCGTTTGTAAGCTCATACCATTCTTCAATGCTTTTGTGGCAGCGTCTTGAATTACGGGGCCGTCAGCCATGGGGTCACTAAAAGGAATGCCCACTTCTATCATGTCGATGCCACGTTTTTGCATCGTTTTAATCACTTCGGCCGTGCTGTTGAGATTGGGTGTGCCAGCGCAGAAGTAAAGCGAGAGGAGCTTCCTGTCGCCTCTTTTGCTGAAAAGTTGTGTTATTTTATTCATAATTGTGTCAGAAATTGCTTTAATAGTTCTACATTTTTTATACCAGGTTCTATTTCGAAGCGTGAATTAAGGTCTATACCCATCATTTTGGGATGTTTGAAATGGCGTATACGATCTACGTCATCAGGGCCTATACCACCACTGAGCAGAAAGGGCTTCTCGCCGTCGTAATTGTCAAGCACAGACCAGTCAAACTGCTGTCCGCTGCCGCCTACACAAGTACATTTTGTATCGAAAACAAAGGCATTAACGCAGTCCTCGTACTGCTTATATATCGCAATCGAATCGCGATCTACAACGCTGATGGCCTTCCAAATCTGGATGCCTGGACGCAAGTCGGGGGCAATCGTACTGCGTAGGTTGCGGATGAGTGTGGGCTCTTCGTGGCCGTGCAACTGAATCACGTCCAACTTGAAATTCACCACCCGCGTGATGATATTCTGTGCCATCTCGTCTACGAAAACGCCCACTCTCTGGTAGCAACTCGGCGTTTCGCTGTTAGCAATAAGCCGTGTTGTGTCGGGGATGATGCCTGCGTGGGAGGGAATCATGGTCACGTTTCTGGGCGATTTTTCCCAGAAAATCATGCCGATATAATCGACGCCTAACTTGCTGACCTGAC
>CAMOGP010000052.1 GCA_946614175.1 uncultured Prevotella sp.
AGGTCTGATTTTCGCTTGTTCAGACCCCCATCCCCCTAACTTAGGGGGCTTAGAATTATGCATACTTTTATAAACGTAGAAGACCTGGGGCCGCTGGATAAAGCCATGGCCGAGGCATTTGAGATTAAGAACGACCGTTTCAAGTATCAGCATCTGGGTAAGAACAAGACGCTGATGATGATATTCTTTAATAATAGTCTGCGCACCCGCCTTTCTACGCAGAAGGCAGCTATGAACCTGGGTATGAACGTCATCGTACTGGATGTTAATGCCGGCGCCTGGAAACTGGAGACAGAGCGTGGTGTCATCATGGACGGCGACAAGAGCGAGCACCTGCTGGAGGCTATCCCCGTGATGGGTTGCTACTGCGACATCATCGGTGTACGCTCGTTTGCCGGTCTGACCGACCGTGAGTACGACTACGCCGAGACTGTGCTGCACCAATTCATCAAGTACAGTGGCAAACCCGTCTTCGCCATGGAGACAGCCACCGTCCACCCCTTGCAGGCCTTTGCCGACCTGATTACCATTGAGGAGTATTGGAAGACCCCCACTAACTCCCCCTGTCTAGGGGGAGAATCAGTAGCCGCCCTTAAACAGGGGAGGTTGGAGGGGTCCCGTCCCAAGGTCGTCTTGACTTGGGCACCTCATTGCCGCGCTCTGCCACAGGCTGTTCCCAACAGTTTTGCTGAATGGATGAATGCTGCCGAGGATGTAGACCTCGTCATCACCCATCCCAAGGGCTATGAACTGGACCCCAAGTTTGTAGGTAATGCCCGTGTGGAGTACGACCAGAAGAAAGCCTTCGAGGGTGCCGACTTCATCTACGCCAAGAACTGGTCTAACCCTGGCGTGACCAATCCTGCCGACTATGGCAAGATAACCTGCGAGGACCGTTCGTGGACGGTAGATACCGAACACATGTCGTGGACCAACAATGGTAAATTTATGCACTGCCTGCCCGTACGCCGCAACCTCATCGTGACCGATGATGTGATTGAAAGTCCCAACTCTTTGGTTATCCCAGAGGCTGCCAACCGCGAAATATCATGCTCAGTAGTGCTCAAACGAATGCTGGAAACACTCTGAGAATTGAGAATTAATAATTGACAATAAATAATTGACAATGGATATTCTTCCCTTCTGGGCGTGGATTCTGTTCTACGCTTTAGTATTTATCATGCTGATTGCCGACTTGAAGATGTTCGGCAAGAAGGGCGAGCATGAGGTTAGCATCAAAGAAGCCCTGAAGATGACTTTTGTATGGATAGGCGTGTCGTTGGTCTTCTGCGTAGGCATTTACTTCCTCTATCCCGTTGAAGCCCACGAGAAAGCCATGGAATTCCTGGCTGGCTATCTCATAGAAAAATCTCTATCCATGGATAACCTCTTTGTGTTCCTGATGCTGTTCTCTTTCTTTGGCGTTGAGAGAAAATATCAGCATGAGGTGCTCTTCTGGGGAATCTTTGGCGCCTTAGTACTACGCAGCGTCTTCATCTTCGCCGGTGCAGCCATGGTAGAACAGTTTGAGTGGGTTTTGGGGCTCTTCGGTCTGTTCCTGCTCTATACTGGCGGCAAGATGTTTGGGCATAGTGACGAACAACAGAGCGACCCATCACAAAACATCATCGTACGTCTGTTTAAGAAATTCTTCCCTGTCACCGACCAGATGCATGGTGAGAAATTCTTTATCAAAGATGGCACCAAAAGGCTGGCAACGCCCCTGTTTATCACCCTGTTGGTCATTGAGACCACCGACGTGGCCTTTGCTGTTGACTCTATCCCTGCAGTATTCTCCGTGAGCCGCGATCCATTCATCGTGCTCACCTCCAACATCTTTGCAATCCTAGGGCTACGTGCGCTCTATTTCGCACTTGCCGCTGTAGCAAAGTATTTCACTTATCTGAAGTACGGACTAGGCATCATCCTCATCTTTGTAGGCATCAAGATGCTGCTGGCAATGAACGAGTATATCAATGCAGGAGCAGCATGGCTGGGCTGCGAATTCCACATGCCCCACATTGAGATTCCCACGATATGGTCGCTGGCCTTTATCTTCGGCACCCTGATCCTGTCAATGGGATTGTCATACCTTATATCAAAACCAAATAAGAACAACTAGAAAAAAAATGGTTTCCTTTGAATGTGACTATGACAACGGGGCTCATCCTTTAGTACTGGAGGCCCTCTTAAAACACAACAACACCCGTCCTACGCCCTACGGATTCGATGAGTTCTCAGAGCATGCCAAACGACGCATCCGCCAGGCCTGCGGACTACCCGATGCACAGATATTCTTTCTCACAGGAGGTACGCAGACCAATGCGACCACCATCGACTCCATGCTCTATCAGTATGAGGGCGTGATCTGTGTAGGCACAGGACATATCAACGTTCACGAAGCTGGTGCCGTAGAGTTTACGGAACACAAGATTATCACCTTGCCAGATAACAACGGTAAGATGGAAGCCCACGTGTTGAAGAAATACCTCGACGACTTCATGGCCGACGGAAACAGAAATCATGCCGTGCATCCCGGGTTGGTATATATCACCTTCCCCACAGAGTTGGGCACGCTCTATACGGCTCGCGAGTTGGACGACATCTACCAGGTTTGTCGCAACTTCGACATTCCTCTTTATATTGACGGCGCTCGCCTTGGCTACGGTCTGATGGCCGAAGGATGCGACATCACCCTGCCCTATCTGGCACGCCATTGCGATGTATTCTATATCGGTGGCACCAAGATTGGTGCCCTCTGTGGCGAGGCCGTGGTATTCACGCATGGTAATGCCCATAAGCACTTCTTCTCCATACAAAAGCAGCATGGCGCCGTGATTGCAAAAGGAGCACTTATTGGACTACAGTTTGAAGCGCTGTTTACCGATAATCTCTATTTCAAGTTGGCCCGCCATGCCATAGAGAAAGCCATGCAGATGAAGCAAATGTTCCAAGAGCACGGCTATGAATTCTATCTTGACTCGCCAACCAACCAACAGTTTGTGATTCTTCCCAACGAGAAGATGCAACGTCTGGAGAAATATGTACAGTTTACCCACTGGGGCCCATACGACAATCATCATACCATCTGTCGCTTCGTTACCAGTTGGGCTACAACCGACGAAGATATGAATACATTAAGAGACTGCCTGTAAAAGCAGTCTCTTTTATTTTTCCTTATATCTTGATGCGCTTCTCAACCAGTCCGTTGTAGGTATTGACATCCAGCCAAATGGAATCAACGTCATAAGATTGCAACGGGGCGCTGACATAGACACGCTGCGAATAATATTCGGGCATTCCTGCCTGATCATGATAAAGCGTCAGATGAAGCGTCTTGGTACCATCAGTATTCTGATAGAGTGAATCACGGCGAAAGCCAATCTTATGCACAGCCTCCTCATCATCTGTATAGCCTTGCATCAGATAGAGTGAAAGATTCAGATATTGTTTCGACTTTCCCACCCATGCACTCTCAAAGCGTACAGGGTCGGTCTTTATATCCTTCATTTGTCGGGGCGAAACAACAACAACCTGGTTCAGTCCCTTCACCACTGCTTTCTCCCCATCCTTGATATAATAGAATACAGCACGATAGGTCGTATCTGCTTTGGGCATCAGGGACGAAAAGAAAGGATTACTCACTGAGAACAGTATGCCGTCATCGGTCACAAAACTAGTCACCCTCTTATCAGAGGCTGTGAAACCAATGCCCATCTCTGCTACCATAGCCGAGTTTTTCCCATCTCCCTTCTCGTAAGCATCCTGAGTACAAGAAGTAAAGAGAAGCGGGAGTTGACAACTGAGAATAACACAGAGAAGCAGATAACAGACTTGTCTCATTGAGCGGCAATAGATTTTCATTTTTCACCATTCACCTTTCCCTTATTGATAGCGGGATTGGCATACATCTCAAGCATCTTCCGCCGCAGGAAAGCCTCATCCTTAGTAGGCAGTTTGATCTTTGCCAACTGTCCGTTCAAATAAGTCTCAAAGCGCTGACGGTCAGCTGCAGTATAATGACCACTCTGCTCTGTATTCCCATTCAGTTCGTCCAAAGCGATATAGTTGCAGGGATAGAGCGTGTAACCACGATGGATCTCGCGGTCCATTCGTTGAGCCAATTGCGCAAAAAATTCATTCTTGGGCAGCTCGCTAAGTTCATCTATCCACTGGTTGATAGGTGTTCCGCAATGATACCTCACCCTACCCTTATAGCCAAAGATACCCGTCTTCATATTATCAAGGTCATCTTGTTTGCTCTTCTTGAAGGCAGGGTTGTCACGTTTCTGCTGAAACTCCTTTGCTTTCAGATAGTCACAAGGGTCAAACTCATAACTGATGGTGAGCGGCACGATGTTCAGTTCCTTCAGGTCACCTCCCATTGCCATCATCTTCAGCACAGACTCCTGCGTACGGTCGTCAGAGTCCTTGGCACGCCCCTCGCGCTGTGCAATCCAGATATTCTCGCGCTTCTTTGTGACAGCAAAATGGATATAGCGACTCATTAGCTGACTGCTCTCAAACATCTCGTGCGCCGTCAGTCCGCGTCGTACCGTAAAAGCCTTATTCATACGCACCAGACGCTTAATCCATGGATAAATGAGCAGGTTGTCGCCAATACCTATTTCCACCGTAGTGGGATAGCCATTCTTAAACAACAGCAAATCAAGGAAAGCAGAGTCAAGCACAATGTCACGATGATTGCTGACGAATGTGTAGCGAGGCAACTGCTTGTCAGCAGGCAGCAGACTCCCATCAAACGTACAGCCATCCGTATGCTTGCGGATGATATACTGCACAACAGGTTTCATAAACCGCTTCTGGAAATCAAAGGGTGACCTCACCCCCGTAAAGGCCAGACGCAGCAAGCCATTCCGAAGGAACTTAGGCAGCCAGGGCGCAAATCCCTTCATGATAAGATTAAACTGACGGTCATTCAATAGGTCATCGAACGCCTGCCTCATCTCCTCAGGCTCATAGGGCCTGATATCATTAAACTGCTCTATTCCCTCTACCATACCTTAGAACTGATTTTCCACGATATCCGTCAGCACATCTGTCATTGAGAGACCTGCGGCACGTACTTGCTGAGGAATGAAACTTGTTGGTGTCATACCCGGAGTGGTATTAATCTCAAGCATAGAAATCTGCTGGTCTTTCGAGATGATATAGTCAATACGGATGATACCATTGCAATGCAGGATATCATAGATATGACTGGTAATCTCTGCCACACGTTTTGCAGTCTCCTCAGGAATACGAGCAGGTGTAATCTCCTTCACCTGACCATTATACTTGGCATCGTAGTCAAAGAAATCATTCTCACTAACCACCTCAGTAGCAGGGAACACCACCGACTTATTCTTCGTCTTGTAGCAACCAATAGAAATCTCAGTACCCTCCAAGAACTGTTCAATCATCACCTCGTCGCTCTCCAAGCTAGCCTTGCGTATAGCAGCAGCCAACTGATCGGGTTTCACCACCTTTGAGACGCCAAACGAACTGCCATCGTTGGCAGGCTTTACAAAGCAAGGCATACCCACTATGTCAATAATCTCCTTCTTACTAATCTTTTTCTCCTGACCGCGACGTACCAGCACGCTTTCGGCCACCTTTACACCAAAACCACGCAAGTAGTTGTTCAGCACGAACTTATCAAATGTCAGAGCCTCTACAAGCACGCCACTGGTGCTATAGGGGATATGCAGAATTTCCAGGAAGCCCTGCAGGATACCATTCTCACCCGGTGTGCCGTGAATGGTGATATAGACATAGTCGAAAGTACGTTTCTTGCCATTCTCCTTAAATGAGAAGTCATGAACAGTCATACGGGTAGTAGTACCATCATTCAGGAACACCTGCCAGTCGGTACCTTTCATCTCCACCACATAGACATTATAACGTTCTTTGTCGAAAAACGAATAGAGACCCTGAGCCGAACGCAAAGAGACATCGTGCTCAGATGAGTCGCCACCACAGACGATGGCAATTGTGCGTTTCATTTGTTGCATAGTTTATCTTATATTATTTCCTTTAATTCATTTGTTTTCAATCTATTGCGCCATTTATCTATAAGCGCCCCCATATCATCGGGCAGCGAACTGGTGAAGTCCATCTGCTCGCCAGTACGAGGATGCACGAAGCCCAGTGTACGGGCATGAAGTGCCTGACGCGAACAAAGCTTAAAACAGTTCTGAATATATGCCTTATACGAGGCCGTGCGCTCACCACGCAGAATCTGGTCACCACCATAGCGCTCGTCGGCAAACAGCGGATGACCTATATGCTTCATGTGGGCACGAATCTGATGGGTTCTGCCTGTTTCGAGCACACACTCCACCAAGGTGGTGTAACCATAGCGCTCCAACACCTTGTAATGCGTAACAGCCGGTTTTCCCACTTCCGAGTCTGGCGGAAAAACCGCCATGCGTAAGCGATCTTTTGGGTCGCGACCTATATTACCCTCGATACGACCTTCGTCTTCGACGAAATTGCCCCATACCAGAGCATTATAACTGCGATGGGTATTATGATAGAAGAACTGTTTTCCCAAGTTCGACTTTGCCTCAGGCGTCTTTGCCACCACAAGCAGGCCACTCGTATCCTTGTCAATACGATGCACCAGTCCTACCTGTGGGTCGTTAGGATCATAGCTAGGCAGATTGCGCAGATGCCAGGCGATGGCATGAACCAATGTGCCATGAAAATTGCCACAGCCCGGATGCACCACCATTCCAGCAGGTTTGTAGATAACCATCAGGTCGTCGTCCTCATAACGCACATCCAAAGGAATATCCTCAGGCTCTATCGTGGTATCAAAATGCGGGCGATCCAGCATCAAGGTGATAATATCGCCAGAGCGTACCTTGTAGTTACTCTTTACCGGATGGTCATTAACAAACAGGAAACCTGCTTCAGCAGCCTGCTGAATACGGTTGCGCGAGGAGTGTTGTGTATGTTCCGTGAGGTATTTATCAATACGCAGGGGCACCTGTCCGCGATCTACTTCTATCCGCAGATGCTCATAGAGTGCCTGGTCGCCATCAGGTTTTTCTTCTCCTTCCAGCAACTCAAGCTCATCGTCCTCAATCAGCATTTCGTCTTCCATGCGCATATTAATCTGTTACCTCCAGGAAATCATCAACATCATCGGCCGAGAAATCATCCTCTTCACCAGTCACTTCCTCCATCTCACGCTCTTCACCCGTGGCACCATTGCCGATAACCAGCGTCAACTCCGATTCACGGGGAATACTTTCACCCGACATCAGACTGCGTCCTCTATACTGAATGCCATAAACCCAGTCTTTTTCTCCATCGATAAGTTTCGGCGCAAGCAGCTCGAAGCCAAGCGACTTCAGGCGGGCCTCAGCCTCACGATAACTGCAGTTATCAATCAAGTCAGGAATCTTCTCACATGGCATCGTCAGCGAGTTGATGGTCACATAAATCACACGACCAGCTTTCACCTTCATACCATAAGCTGGGTTCTGCTGGATAATGGCTCCAGCAGGCAAACCTTCTACATATGACGAATCGTTGGCCACGACGACCAGCCCCACAGAGTCCAGTTTCAAAACAGACTCTTTATATGTAACTCCATATAGATTTGGCACCTCAATACCCTCACCGTGATGGGTATAAGTATTAAGCCACCACATCACGCCGAAGCACAAAAGGACGATAACGACCAGCATGGCCAACAAATTTCCCCATAGGATAGGCGCCTTTATTTTCGCTGCAAATTCTTTTATACTCATTCTTTCTTACGCTTTCTGATTGCAAAGGTACGATTAAGCGGTCAAATAACAAAGAATTACATTCTTTTTTTGCCGAACATGAGTACCTTCTCCATTTTTTATATGGCAAAAGTACAAAAAAATATCCGATTAGCCATATTTTTTCCGAAAAAAGTAAGGAAATAATAAACGGGATGAAGCCTAATGCCTCATCCCGTCTATCGGTCGTGTACCAAGTAATGGTTTACTTTCCGTGACGCTCGTCAGAAACGGTCAACTTTTTGCGGCCCTTTGCACGGCGAGAAGCCAGGACGCGACGGCCATTCTTTGTGGCCATGCGCTCGCGGAAACCATGCTTGTTTACGCGGCGACGATTGTGCGGCTGAAATGTTCTTTTCATTGCTTTATTATTTGTTTATTCTATTGTTATTCACACATAAAACATGGCACAATGCCACATTTCGGGCTGCAAAATTACATAAATCTTTTGAATTACACAAGTTTATTGCGAAATTTTTCACTTTTCACTTTTCACTTTTCACTTTTTTTTGTACCTTTGCACCCGAAAATAACAAAATACATTATTTATATTTATATGATTAACTCACAAGACATTAAGAAAGGTACCGCCATTCGCATGGACGGCGCCATTTGGGTTTGCATCGATTTCCAGCATCGCAAGCCGGGTAAGGGCAACACCATTATGATTATCAAGTTGAAGAACGTAAGCGATGGCCGCGTGCTTGAGCGTCGTTTCAACATTGGTGAGAAACTGGAAGACGTCATCATTGAGCGTCGCCCCTACCAGTATCTGTACGAGGACCAGTCTGGCCGTATTTTCATGAACCAGGAGACCTTCGAGCAGATTCCCATCGACAACGAGTTGGTTATCGGTCACGAGTTCATGAAGGAGAGCGACATCGTGGAGGTTGTTTCTGATACTACCGATGGTACTATCCTCTATGCTGAGATGCCCGTTAAGACCATCCTGCGCGTTACTCACTCTGAGCCCGGCATCAAGGGCGACACCGCTACCAACACCCTGAAGCCTGCTACTCTGGAGACTGGTGTTGAGGTTCGCGTTCCCCTGTTCATCAACGAGGGTGACCTGATTCAGGTTGACACCCGCGACGGTTCTTACCTGGCTCGCGCCAAGGAGTAATCCAACTGACAATTGATAATCAATAATTAGCAATTGAAATATTCTATCATCGTTCCGGTCTTCAATCGTCCTGATGAAGTGGATGAACTCTTAGAGAGTCTCTGTCATCAGGAAGTAAAAGACTTTGAGGTCGTCATCGTTGAAGACGGATCGAAGAAGCCATGCAAGGATGTCTGCGACAAGTACGCAGACATCCTTGATTTGCATTATTATTTCAAAGAAAACAGCGGTCCTGGGCAGAGCCGTAACTATGGTGCAGAGCGTGCTCTGGGCGACTGGCTCATCGTGCTAGATTCAGATGTAGTGCTACCAACTGGTTATCTGAAGGCTGTCGATACCGAGCTCACATCTTCCATCAGCCATCAGCCATCAGCCATCGACGCTTTCGGCGGTCCCGATGCCTCGCACCCATCTTTCACTCCTATTCAAAAGGCCATTTCCTACAGCATGACCTCGTTCTTTACCACAGGTGGCATTCGCGGTGGTAAAGGCAAGAAACTCGATAAGTTTTTCCCCCGTTCCTATAACATGGGCATCCGTCGCGAGGTCTATCAGGAATTGGGAGGCTTTTCCAAGATGCGCTTTGGCGAGGACATCGACTTCTCTTATCGCATTGTAGAGGCTGGCTATAAGACAGCCCTCATCCCTGTGGCTTGGGTATGGCATAAGCGCCGCACCGACTTCCGCAAATTCTTCCGTCAGGTCTATAATAGCGGCATTGCCCGCATCAACCTCACGAAACGCCATCCTGGCACCCTAAAACTGGTACACACACTGCCTGCCGTCTTCACCTTGGGTGTCATCGGTTGCCTGCTACTTTTCCTGTGCGGAGCCGCGCTCTATGCAGAAGGGGAATATCTGGATGCCTATGGTCTTCGTCCTACAGACAACATGCATCAGGGTGTAGGATTCGTTTTCTCTGTGCTTAGTCTTTTCCCGCTGTTGTTCTATAGTACCGTTATTTTCCTCGACTCCAGCATAAAGAACAAGAGCCTTTGGGTTGGTCTCCTAAGTATCCCTGCAGTCTTTGTTCAACTCATGGGCTACGGCTTCGGATTTATCGTTGCCTGGTGGAAGCGCTGTATCTTGAAGCAGGACGAATTCACTGCCTTCGAGAAGAATTTCTATAAATAAGAGATTACATCCTTCTTAGCATATCATAAGGGATGAAAGCAATAGATACAAAACTCAACATCAACCAATGGGCTGAAGAAGACCGACCGCGCGAAAAGATGGAACGGTTGGGCGCTCAAGCCTTAAGCGATGCAGAGCTGTTGGCTATTCTGATTGGCTCTGGTTCACCTAAGGAAGATGCTGTATCGCTGATGAAACGCATCCTTGCCGACTGCCACAACAACCTGAACACACTGGGCAAGATGAGTATTCACGACCTGTGTCATTATAATGGCGTGGGCCCGGCAAAAGCAATCACCATCATGGCGGCCTGCGAACTTGGCAAGCGCCGCCAAATGGAAAGTCCAGAGGAGAGACCCGATCTGGGCACAGCCACGAGGATATACAACCACATGCATCCCGTGATGCAGGATCTGGACGTAGAAGAGTTCTGGATACTGCTGATGAACCAGAACTTCCGCCTCATCAAGAAACAGCGCATTGCCCATGGCGGCATATCAGAGGTTAGTGTCGATATACGCATCATCATGCGCGAGGCCGTGCTCTGCAACGCCACCATATTGGTTGCCTGCCACAATCATCCGTCAGGTAATATCCGACCCAGTAAGGAAGACAACGACCTGACCAAGAGTATCATGCAGGCCTGTAACGTGATGCGCATCAAATTCATGGATCACGTCATCATCACAGACGGCAGCTATTACTCTTACAAAGAAGAAGGAATCTTTTAAACCCACATAAATATACAAAACTATGAAATTAACAAAGGCACTCATGACATTAGGAATTACATCGGCTATGATGATGCCGTTCAGCGCCTGTCAAAAGGCACAACGCGTAAACCCACTGCTGCAGGAGAGTGAGCTCCCCTTCGGCGCTCCAGACTTCACCAAGATTCAGACAGACGACTATCTGCCTGCTTTCGAGATTGCTATCCAACAGCAGCGGGACAATATTCAGGCTATCATCGACAATAAAGATTCTGCCACCTTCGAGAATACCATTCTGGCTTTCGAAGAGAGCGGACGTCTGCTGGACCACGTCAGTCGTGTTTTCTTCGCGCTGACTGAGGCCGACAAGACACCCGAGATTGGCGAGATTGAGAAGAAGGTACAGCCCATGCTGACAGACCTTCAGAACGAGATTGCATTCAACAAGCCACTCTTCGAACGCATCAGGAAGGTGTACGACAACGAATATTCTCACGACGACAGCTACCTGGGACTTACTGGTGAAGACAGGAAACTAACAGATGAGATCTATAAGGACTTCGTACGTCAAGGCGCCCTGTTGCCAGAAGATAAGATGGCTCGCATGAAGGAAATCAACCTGCGCATCTCCGACCTACAACAGCAGTGGGGCGACCAACTGCAGGAGGCTGTGAACGATGCCGTGGTATGGGTAGATAAGAAAGAAGACCTGGCAGGCCTCTCAGAAGCCGACATCGCCCAGTGCGCCAAGGATGCAGAGACACGTGGCGGCAAGGCCCCATACGCCATCGTCATCGTAAACACCACCCAGCAGGCTATCCTTACCAATCTGGAGAACCGCGACCTGCGCAAGAAGGTCTATGAGGCCAGCATCCACCGTGCCGACGGTACCAACTCACACAACACCTACCCCATTGTGAGCGAGATAGCTAAGTTGCGTGCAGAGAAGGCCGAGCTCATGGGTTATCCCAACTATGCCGCCTATTCCCTGGAAAATACGATGGCAAAAACTCCAGAAAATGTCTATGCTTTTCTAAAGGACCTCATTGCACAATATACGCCAAAAGCTGATGCTGAAACAAAAGATATCGAGATGTATGCCCGCAAGACCGAAGGCAAGGATTTTCAGCTTGAGCCCTACGATCGTTTCTATTATTCAGCTAAGATGAAAAAGGAACTGCTAAATATCTCTGAGGAAGAGGTAAAGCCCTACTTCAATGTGGATAGCGTTCTGATCAATGGTGTGTTCTATGCTGCCAACCGTGCCTACGGCCTCACCTTCAAGGAGCGCAAAGACATCCCTCTCTATCATCCCGACATGAAAGCCTTCGAGGTCATCGACAAGGACGGCAAGAGCAAGGCCCTCTTCTATACCGACTATTTCCGTCGTCCCACGAAGCGCGGCGGTGCCTGGATGGACGGTTTCCAGAAACAGAGTCGTCAGTGGAATCAGCTACCAATTATATTTAATGTATGCAACAGTGCCAAGGCACCCGAAGGTCAGCCCTCACTGTTGACCTGGGACGAGGTAACCACCATGTTCCATGAGTTTGGACATGCCCTACACGGTATCCTCTCAGACTGTCAGTATAACAAGTTGAGCGGCACCAGTGTTGCCCGCGATTTTGTGGAGATGCCCTCACAGTTCAACGAGTCATTCGCCGCTATCCCTGAGGTCTTCGATCACTATGCACGCCACTACAAAACTGGCGAGTCAATGCCTGCCGACCTGAAAGAGCGCATGCTCAGCAGCATCAATTTCCAGAGCGCCTATGCCCTGGGCGAGAACCTTGCTGCTACCTGCTTGGATCTGGCTTGGCACATGTTGCCCTCAAAGGATATCCCGTCTGCCGAAGAGGCAGCACAGTTCGAGACGGAGGCCCTGCGTCAGATTGGTCTGCTCAACAATCAGATTCCCCCACGCTATCGCACCAGCTACTTCAACCACGTTTGGGGTGGAGGTTATGCTGCCGGCTACTACAGTTATCTGTGGACGGAAGTGCTGGCAGTCAACATCGCCGATGTCTTTGCACAGCGCGGTGCACTGGATCCCAAGACCGGACAGGATATGCGCGACAAGATTCTGAGTCGTGGCAACACGGGCGACCTGATGAAGATGTTCTCTGACTTCACCGGTATGGAGCAGCCCGATGCCTCCAGTCTGTTGAAGGCACGCGGACTCTAAAGAAAAAGGCGAGAATCTGAAAATTGCTAAAATTGCTGCAAAGATACGTGTATTAAATAAAAAATGCGTATCTTTGCAGCAATTATGTTACAAGAAGAAAAGACAAAAATAGAAGAGCGGATCGTAGACGTATTGAAAACCGTCTATGATCCTGAGATTCCCGTCAACATCTATGACCTGGGAATGATTTACAAAATTGACGTACAAGACGACTCGTCAGTAGAACTGGATATGACCTTTACAGCCCCCAACTGTCCCGCTGCCGATTTCATCCTCGAAGATGTGCGCACCAAGGT
>CAMOGP010000053.1 GCA_946614175.1 uncultured Prevotella sp.
GTTCACCTTCAAGAAGAAGGACGGTCTGGATATGGACGAGATGATTCTCGACCTGATTGACTACGGAGTAGAGGACGAGTTTGATGAGGACGAGGAGGAGAACAGCATCACCATCTATGGCGATCCTTCAAGCTTTGGTGCTATCCAGAAGCATCTTGAGGAGAATGGTTTTGAGGTTACTGGTGCTGAGTTTACTCGTATTCCTAACGACCTGAAGGACGTTACTCCTGAGCAGCGTGAGACCATCGACAAGATGGTTGAGAAGCTGGAGGACTTTGATGATGTTCAGACAGTTTACACAAACATGAAACCTGAAGAGGTAGCTGAATAATAAAAAGAATCCCCGCTTGATGAAGGCGGGGATTTCTTTTTAATAATCTTTATCTGTGAAAACTACATCCAACAAAATCTTCTTAGGATCCTTCTCAGAACGATAGGTATAGGCAAAGCGATACTTATTGTCCTTATAGGTCTTTACACTGGTAGAATTCTTAAGCGACTGCTTAAGTGTTCCTACAGCATCAATATCCTTGATTGCCTGCTCTTCGTCGGCTACACCAGTGAGTCTATAATAATAATGTATGGTGTGAGTAGCACGGTCGAAGGTGAGCGAATCGATGATGGTATAATCGTCTATTGCCGTAGGGCAATGCTTGCGGGTGTATTCCTTAGAATCGCGCTCACATTTGTCTTCCAAACTCTCCTGACAAGCGGAAAACATAAAAGCAAATATTGCTATAATCCAATACTTTTTCATAATGAATGCTATTTTTGCCTGCAAAGATACAAAAAAAAGCAAAATAATTAGATTTTGGCGACTTTTTTTTGTAACTTTGCACCTTAAAGCATAGATATATCAATGAATAAAATAAGAAATTTCTGCATCATAGCCCACATTGACCACGGCAAGTCTACTCTGGCAGACCGTCTGCTTGAGTACACTAAGACCATACAGGTTACTGAAGGACAGATGCTTGACGATATGGATCTGGAGCGTGAGCGAGGAATAACAATCAAGAGTCACGCCATCCAGATGGAATATACTTATCAAGGCGAGAAATATATACTGAACCTTATTGATACTCCGGGACACGTTGACTTCTCATACGAGGTGTCGCGTTCGATTGCTGCCTGCGAAGGCGCTCTGCTGGTGGTGGATGCTACTCAGGGTGTCCAGGCTCAGACAATCTCAAATCTCTATATGGCTATAGATCATAATCTGGAGATTATCCCTGTCATCAATAAGATAGACATGCCGAGTGCCATGCCTGATGAGGTGGAAGATGAGATTATCGACCTTATCGGTTGCGATCGCAAAGATATCATTCGCGCATCAGGTAAAACAGGCGAGGGCGTTGAGGAGATTCTTAACGCAGTGGTTGAGCGAATCCCTCATCCTGTGGGTGACGAGAAGGCTCCGCTTCAGGCTCTTATCTTCGACTCGGTGTTCAACTCGTTCAGAGGCATTATTGCTTACTTCAAGATTGTGAATGGCTCTATCAAGAGTGGCGATCATGTTAAGTTCTTCAATACAGGCATGGAGTACGATGCCGATGAGATTGGAGTGCTGAAGATGGACATGATTCCACGCAAGGAACTGAAAACAGGCGATGTGGGCTATATCATAAGCGGCATCAAGAATTCAAAGGAGGTTAAGGTGGGTGATACCATCACGCATGTGGCCAATCCGTGCAGTGCTGCCATCGAGGGATTCCAGGAGGTTAAGCCTATGGTGTTTGCTGGTGTGTACCCAATTGATCCTGCTGACTATGAGAATCTTCGTGCATCGCTCGAGAAGCTGCAGCTGAATGATGCTTCGCTTACATTTATGCCTGAATCATCGGTGGCTCTGGGATTTGGTTTCCGTTGCGGATTCCTTGGACTATTGCACATGGAGATTGTTCAGGAGCGTCTTGATAGAGAGTTTGATATGGATGTCATCACAACCGTGCCTAACGTAAGCTATATGTGCTACACCAAGCAGGGTGATGTGAAAGAGGTACACAACCCTTCTGGCTTACCTGATCAGACAATGATTGAGCACATCGAAGAGCCTTACATCCGTGCCTCTATTATTACTGCTGCCGACTATATCGGACCAATTATGACGCTGTGTCTGGATAAACGTGGCGAGCTGATTGACCAGCAGTATGTGAGCGGAAATCGTATAGAACTACACTTTATGCTGCCCCTTGGTGAGATTGTGATCGACTTCTACGATAAACTGAAATCAGTATCTAAGGGATATGCATCTTTTGACTATCATTTGGCAGGATTCCGTCCTTCAAAGCTTGCTAAGCTCGACATTCTGCTTAATGGTGAACCTGTTGATGCGTTGTCTACATTGACTCATCAGGACAATGCTGTTACCTTTGGACGCCGTATGTGCGAGAAACTGAAAGAACTCATACCACGCCAGCAGTTTGATATCGCTATTCAGGCTGCTATTGGCGCTAAGATTATAGCACGAGAAACAGTTAAGCAGGTACGCAAGGATGTTACCGCCAAGTGTTATGGTGGTGACGTGAGCCGTAAGCGTAAACTGCTGGAGAAACAGAAACGAGGAAAGAAGCGTATGAAACAGATAGGAAATGTGGAAGTGCCACAGAAGGCATTCCTTGCAGTATTAAAATTGGACTAAAAACATATCAATAATCTATGGCAAACGTTAGTTTAACAACACGCGATGTGGCCCGCGAACTGGCCCGCAGATATAGTACTATGACTCACGAGGAGCTTGACCTTCTGGAAAGCATCCTGGTGCCAATGAAGTTTGCAAAAAACGAAATGGTTCTTAAAGAGGGCGAGGTTTGTACCAATATCTATTGGGTGGTACGTGGACTTGTACGTCAGTATTACTTTAAGAACGACAAGGAGTTAACTGAGTATATGGCTACAGAGAACAGCATTGTAATGTGTATCGAGAGCTTGTTCCACGAAGTGCCATCGCAGTTGCAGATTAAGGCCCTGGAGCCAACTATACTTATTGCTCTGCCGAAAGCTGACCTAGAGGCGGTAGCTATGAAGAGTGTGAACATTCAGATCCTGTATCGTAAGATTCTTGAAGAGTCGCTCATTCTGAGTCAGCATCACGCTGATATGCTGCGCTTTGAGAGTGCTCAAGACAGATATCAGAAGCTGGTAAAGAATCAGCCACAACTGGTGCTGCGTGCTCCGTTGGTTTACATTGCAAGCTATCTGCAGATGACACCAGAGACGCTGTCTCGTGTGAGAACAGCGGCCCTGATGGAGAAATAAAATTCTGATTTAGTTTCTATTCAGATATAATGAGTTATCGATACAGTTCGGTAACTCATTTTCGTAATGGGTTACGAAGATAAGTGTGCAGTCTGGGTTGTCGCACATATAGCGGTCGATAATGGCTTTCACCATATTGCGGTTGCACAAATCGAGTCCGTGTAGCGGCTCATCAAGTATCAGCAAATCCGGATTTTTAACAAATGCACGAGCCAGCAATACTAATCGCTGCTCACCGCTCGACATCTCAAGGAACTTGCGATCTGCAAGCTTCTTAATGCCAAACAGGTTCATCCACTCAATACATCTGTCTTTTTCTTCTTTGGTAGGCTTGTAATACAGACCGATAGTGTCTTTGAGTCCGCTTGCCACAATCTGTATGGCTGGAATATTCTGCTTATAGCTTCTGTGCATCTCGGGCGACACGTAACCTATGTGTTTCTTTATGTCCCAGATACTTTCTCCACTGCCACGCTTATGGCCGAAGAGTGAAATGTCGCAAGCATAGCTCTGTGGATTATCGGCACAAACAAGCGACAGTAGGGTAGACTTGCCCGAGCCATTCTGACCAGACAGCGACCAGTGTTCGCCCTTAAGTACAACCCAGTTCAGATCCTTGAGTATCGTTCGCTCACCGTAGCGTATTGTTACGTGATTGAACCTTATAATCTCTTGAGGTATTGGTGGGATTGAATTCCGATTCTTCACTTGGACTGCAAATGGACAGTGGTCGATATGGAATTCTGTCTTTACCTTGATATCCGATACGATATGAAGACCATCTAGCTTGATGACACGTGTGATGAAATCTGGTACTTCGTCCATCTTTGATAACACCAGAATGAGCTGCATTTCCTTTTCTGCTGCCAACATGTTCAACAAATCCTTCACCTGGTCTCTTGTCTCAGCATCAAGACCTATATAAGGATTCTCGATGATAAGCACTTTTGGCTTAGTAAACAAGCTGGCTGCCAGTTTGTATTTGCGCAACTCTCCGCTGCTCAAAAGTATGATATATTTATCAAGAAGTTCCTCCATATGAAAGAGCTCGTACAGATGCTTTTGAAAAGCTCGGCGTTCAGGCGTATCTTCGCCTGCCAACAAAAATGCCTCTTCAAGTTTACTACCTACAGTTGGAGTATCTTCGTCAATCTCTGTCTGATTCCACCGCTGCTGCAGAAAGTAATTGCGATCATTATCTCCTCCGTATGTATCACGGAACGCTATGGTTTTCAAATTGTTATATGGCTCGGTAAAAGAATAGCTTATACTGTCAGGTGCTACAGGATGTTTTCCTGTAATCATATCAACCAGCATACTCTTACCACCGCCATTTCTACCAACAATTGCTAAATGTTCGCCTTCATCTAATTGAAAGTTCACAGGCTCGGCCAAACACCATTCTGGCTTTCGTGCTCTCGCATTACGTAATTCAATTGTCTTCATTTTTTATCTTACGTTTAGAGACCTTTTCTTGATTCTTATTTATAAAATCCTTCCACCCCCTGTACTTTACAGGGCTTTCGGGTTTACCCATCTGCAGGTAATGGCAATAAGCAGCAGCAAGGGCATCGGTGGCATCCATAAATTTGCCCATATCCTCGTTGGGTATCTTCAGCAATCGCTGCAGCATTCCTGCTACCTGTTCTTTCGATGCGCTACCATTTCCTGTAAGAGCCATTTTAATTTTCATCGGCGCATATTCGTGTATGGGAACACCATGGTTGACTGCTGCGGCTATAGCTGTTCCCTGGGCACGCCCCAGCTTCAGCATCGATTGAACATTCTTTCCGAAGAACGGTGCTTCAATAGCCATCTCATCAGGCAGGAACCCATCGATGATGCTTGTGACGCGCTCAAAGATGTGGCCCAACTTAAGGTACGCATCAGGAAACTTGCGAAGGTCGATGACGCCCATAGTAATCATCTTGGCTTTTCCGTCTATCACCTTCAGCAGTCCGTATCCCATGATATTGGTTCCTGGGTCAATGCCTAATATTATCTTCTCCATGATCTCCTATACTTCAAATCGGATGTACGAGCGGTCGTCGAAAGAGTTGTTTCCTTCAACAAAAGCCTTTGTAGCTTTGAATCCTCCTATGTTCAGTGGATCAACCTTGCGCTGATAGTCGAGTAGGGTTTCCGTTTCTTCGAGTGTATCTGCCAGTTTGGGATATCCGTCGCTGGCAAATACTATCTCCCATTTCTGAAAATCGAGTGGTATCACACGTACTCTATCCTCTGGTATCTTAAATCCGTCTATTACGGCATATGTTATGTTCTGATTGTGCATCACCTCCAGCATGGTAGGTATCATCACCTCGCGTGCTGGATCAAAAGGCTGCAGCAGTTCCTGTTGGGAAACACCTTGTGCTAACAGCTCACGCACTTTTTTCGCACGCATCTCGGCCAACTGTTGTTCGTAGGGCTTTGGGTTATCAAAATACTCTCCGCCAATAAGGCATTGGCAATCGCCTACCATCCAAACTTCTCTGCGCAAACGACTGAATATAATGGCCGACGCACATAGGCGTTCTTCTGGATGCTCCTTCATTCTGTCAATGGGGAAACGCAGCCAATAATGCTTACGTATGGCTTTAGTCACGCCTACACAAAAATCGTGACACGACATGTTGGCGGGCATCTTGCGTATATAGCGACTGATAAGCATCATAGCATATCGGCCATTGCTCAGTGGCGGGCAATGGCGTCTTTCTGTCTTCGATGTACTGCCATCGATAACGGCTACGAAATCATCTGTGACGACGATCCCGTCCTCGCTTTTCTTCGCGGGGTTTTTCGCTATGATGCTTTGCTCTATTATTTTCATTTCTGAAGTTTGGATTATACGATTTCTGTTTGTTACTGCCTGATGATGAACGATAGCCACTTGACTGTTGTGGTGGCATGCCGCTATATAGTTTTGCAATCAAATCGGGGCGACCGATTCTGCGCAGACTCTGTTCGATACCTCTGCGTTCCTCAGGCTTATACCAGAAGAAATACTGTCTCTGGGCAAGTTTCTCTTTCTGACTCTTGGCGCTGAAAATCGGCTCCAGCGTGTATGGGTCATAACCAGTGTACCACGTTTCGGTAGCATTGGTCATCGGAGTCGGCGTAAAGTCCTGAACCTGTTCCAGGTGGAAATCTAAGTTCTTTGTCAGCACAGCCAGTTCTGCCATATCTTCTTCATGGCATCCCGGGTGCGAAGAAATGAAGTAGGGGATAATCTGCTGGCGAAGATTTTCCTCTCGGTTTATGCGGTCGAATATACGCTTGAAATCGTAGAACTGACTGAATGACGGTTTGCGCATAAGATACAGCACGCGATCGCTGGTGTGTTCAGGGGCTACCTTCAGACGTCCACTCACATGACGTGTTATCAGTTCGCGTGTGTATTGCATGGCTGCCTGATTCGAAGCCTCGTCTTTACTGCGATGCAGCAATAGGTCGTATCTCACACCGCTACCTATATAGCTGTGCTTAATGCCTGGCAGAGCATCTACCGCATGATAAATATCCAGAAGCTTTGAGTGGTCGGTATTCAGATTAGGGCACACCTGTGGATGTATGCACGAAGGACGCTTGCACTTCTCACAAGCGTTTTTGTTGCGACCGCTCATACCATACATGTTTGCCGATGGTCCGCCCAGATCGCTCAGATTACCCTTAAAGTCGGGCATTTCTATCACCTGTTTCACTTCGCGCAGAATACTCTCTTTCGAGCGGCATGAAATAAATTTTCCCTGATGGGCAGATATAGTACAGAACGCGCATCCACCGAAACACCCGCGATGGATGTTGACCGAAAATTTAATCATGTCGTAAGCCGGAATCCTCTTGCCTTTGTATTTAGGATGGGGCAATCGGGTATAAGGCAAATCGAAAGATGCATCGAGCTCCTCAGTAGTCATAGGCGGGTAGGGGGGATTCACTACTACATAGCGCCCATCTACGCCCTGAATCAGTCGTTTGGCATGCATCATGTTTGATTGCTCTTCCACATTACGAAAGTTCTCGGCTTGTGCACGCTTATTTCTTAAGCATTCCTCATGACTGTTTAGCACAATGTCATTATCTGTTATTCCCCCTGGAATGTCTTCTTTACGGCTCAGATAAACCGTCTGAGGCACATCACGAATCTCGGATATCTTTTGTCCTTCACTCAGTCGGTTTGCCATTGCGATTGTGGTTTTCTCACCCATACCGTAAGTAATCATATCGGCACCCGAATCGCACAGAATGCACTTTTTAAGTTCATCCTGCCAATAGTCGTAGTGAGTCACTCTTCGCAACGACGCCTCAATGCCACCAAGTATTACAGGAACATCAGGATAAAGTTCCTTCAGTATTCTTGTATATACTATCGTGGGGTATTCAGGGCGCATATCGTGTCGTCCGTCAGGACTATATGCATCTTCTGAGCGCAAACGGCGGTTGGCCGTATATTTGTTTACCATAGAGTCCATGCATCCTGGTGCAATGCCGAAGAACAATCGTGGTTTGCCTAACTTCTTGAAATCGCGATAATCCCCATGCCAGTCAGGCTGTGGCACTATGGCCACACGATAGCCTGCTGCCTCTAGTGTTCGTCCTATCACTGCCGCACCAAATGATGGATGGTCTATATAAGCGTCGCCCGAGAATAGAATTACATCAACGTAATCCCATCCTCGGAGCTCCAACTCCTTCTTTGTTGTAGGTAAGAAATCTGTTAATCTAAATTCTCTCAATTTTTAAATTTTACAAACTAAATTTTTAACTTTCAACTGTTTAGTTGAACGGCGTTCCCTGCACGGCCCTAATGGTCATGCCGAGTCCATCGTTGCAGCGATCTTTCCAGTTAATATATAACAACACAAGCTGCTGCAGTCCGAAAGCCTTCATGTTCTGATGATAGATTACATCTAGGCAGAGATCAAGCAGATTCTTGTCTTTACCTGCATCTCCCTCCAGCAGACTGCGGATGTTCAGCTTTAATTTGTCAAGTACCTGTTCGTCAACATAGCCATTTGAATCGATTAGATCACGAAAAAGCTGGTACTGGTCAATAGTCTGAAGATGAGCCTCGCTCACTTCAATACTCCTTGTTCCGGATGAATTAGATTGAATTTTCATAATTGGTAATTTTTTAATGTTTATTGTGATTGTAGTAAAAACTGTAGTAATCCACGCATTATACTGTTGCGCTTGGGTTCGTCCTTGATGCATTCAAGTGGGAATCCCATTGTTATTGCTTTATAGTCGTTGCCACCATAGGCTACACAAGCGCTGTAATCGTCGGCATATTTCATGGCCGAAAAAGCCGGAAATACAGGCTCCAGAATCTCAGGATGCTGCGCAGCATAATGGCGCTCGTTCAGGTGGCGATGAAAGGTGAACTCAGTGCCTAGTCCGCGAATTGAGTCGCGCTGCAGACTGTCAAGATCTCTACCTCCGAATTTTATCTTCAGTACGTCTTCCAGATAGCGTCGCTCAGCAGGCTCTTGCATATCTGTTCCCAAATATGCGCCACTAACGAGCAGTGCACCGCCTTTCTTGGCAAATAGGCGCAAGTGCTCTTTCATTATGGGCGTCATCACCTGATATGGTACTAGCGAGTATCCGTCTTTGCGCTGCAGTCCCAATATCAGGTCCAGCATTTCATAGCGCTGAGGATGTACCTCATTGTACTCCAGAGCTTCGGCCGAACAACTCACCACGCGATATTTCCTTGCAGTTGCGATGGCCAGAGTGTGGGTGCGAATGTAATCGAAATCGTTACCAGCAATAAACTGTCCCATCAGTGTGTCGTTGGTAAATCCCAATCCGTCACGCCGCTCGCTTCCCATCTTGCTCTTGTCAAAGCTAGTCTGGAATCCTAGCCATCCTGCTGTACGTCCGTAGGTAACACCTGCATCCTCTTCCATATCAAATCCCTGTTGCACCTTGTTGTCGATGACAGCAGGTGATGCTAGGCGACTGAATCCGTTAACCACCAGTACCGTCTTCTGTGCCTCTGGCACATCGTAAACAGAAACCACTTCCGAAGGGAAACTCTCGCCTCCGTCGTTCACTGCCGTCAGTCGGAAACTGTACACCTTGTCGCTCTCTATTGGTATAGTTATAGACGTCTCGTTGCCACCTTTTATATAAGTTCCGTTGTCAAACCCGCTGCGGCCTATAGCAGTATAAAGCACAAATCCTGTGGGTTTTGCAGTAGACTCGTATTCATCGTAAACAGGATGCCAACTAATCTTAGCCTCGCCCTTACCAGTAAGCTCTGCACGCACTCTACATGGTGCCAATGGCTGCACTACATATTTCTTATGATGCATTGAGCTAACATATCTCAGCACAGCCTTGTAGATACTGCGCGCCAGGTCGAAACGGAAGTTGGGATCCTGGCCCATTCTCATGTCGGCAAAGTTCTGGTGACTCATGGTCTCCAGTATGGCGCTTGGCACCATTGGGCATCGTGTTTCTGAGTAATTTCGGTCGTACAGTTCGCGTGTAGGCCAGTTGCCGTATTTCTTCGTGATGTCAGCAGGAATAGAGTAGAGTAGCTCGTCAGCAAAATCGCGCGATGCCAATCGCGTCATTCCTGTGCCCAGAATAGAGTCGTTCATAGTCGTGGTACAAACAGCCAGCGTACCAGTGTGACTCTTTCCATCTTTTGTATATCCAGCATCGCTGTGTATAGCAAGCGACAGCTCGATGGGTACGTTAAGACCTGTTGTGTCAGGCTCGTAAACCGAACCTCCTGCAAGATGGTTGGTCATATAACTACGCACGTTGATGTCGTCGCCATAATCATCCTCGCCGTCCTTCGTACTGTATACCTCGTAAGGCATTCCTGCCCACTGTGCATAATAGCGTGCAGCCTCGAGGCATCGTGGCAGTCCACTAATACCACGCCCACGATCAATATTACCCATACCGCCACCGAATCTCACAGCATCGGCAGTTACTACTCCACGATGATGCTTACTCAGGTTTGATAGCGTAACACAATTACGAGTGCTCTGGCCTTCATCAAAATAGAAGTTGCCCAGATACACCCATGTCTTTTCGCCCATCTGCTGGTTTACGCGGAACTCTGTTGGCATGCCCTGATGCCATACGGTATAGTGAGCATCGTCAACGCTGTTCACCAACGTCTGGTAGCTCACATATACAGCATAATATCCGCTCTCAGTGATGGCTGGTTTCCATATAATCTCGCTCTGGCGTTTCAGATTATCAGTGGTAGCAGCCACACGTGCCGTTCCTTCATTGAATGGATTCTCGAAGTCGGTATAAGCACCTGGATGCATAGCAAATCCTATTGTGTTGCTCTTTTGCCAGGCGTGCTGTCCGCAAGTCTCACTGTATCCACTTTCAGGGGTATCGTTGTCAACTATAAACTCATTTCTCTGCCAGTCACGCTCGCGTGGAGTAAACACCACAGCTCCTGCGTTTTGCAACATCGGAATGAGGTACGGAGTTACTATGGTCTGCGTAAACAGGTCTTCACGAGTGCCGAAAAGCGGCGGACGCTGCCACTTCCAAATGCTATCTTTTACATTGAAGTATCGTCCGTGGCTCGCCCAAAGCGAAAGATGCCTGTTTTGCAATCCCTCAGTTATCTCGTAGGGTTTAGATGCATTCTTTACCCATGGACGTCCGTGATAATCAATATGCCCCCAAGTGCGTGCTTTGTCCTTAATTTCCCTCAGTCGATTAGGCACCAGCTGTCGCAAATCCCATCCATTTGTGAAGATTGTAAGTTCATATTCCTGCAACGTGTCAGGCAACAATTCGCCTACTTCTTGATAGATAGTTTCCGCCATGTCATCATCAAACAATTGTTCACCCAGACTATTGTTGGCACTTATTTCAACCGTTTGCAATGAGTCGTTAATCACTAAAGACTTCAGATGGAACGTGGCTCTAATTTTCTGTTCGTCTGATTTGTAATTTACGAAGTATTTATCTATCTTCTCCTTAAGTGTTTTCAGTGGATCTGGCGGTGTTTTTACCTTAACCTTCCGAGCAGAGTCGGCTGGCATTGCTGTAAGCAGGGCGCACAAGGCCAGAGGTATTATCACACTATGTCGTTTCATCATTCAATGTCTCCTATAGCAAAGTTCTCAGGCTTTCGGCCTTTAAAATCTTTGTAATATAGTTTTATCTCCCTCATGTCTTCCTCAAGGTTTCCACTTGGGATGATTGTCTTGGTGCACTGTATCAGTTTCCGCTCATAGTCAACGCCATATAATAAAATAGGTATACCAGCTTTGAGAGCGATGAAGTAGAATCCTTTTTTCCACTCCTCTACTCTCGACCGAGTACCTTCGGGCGTGATGCAAAGTTTAAACTGTTCAACATTCCTTGCTGTTTCTGCCATAGAATCGGTCATGCTCATCTTTTTCTGTCGGAACACCGGTATGCCTCCCATACTCTTAAAAATAGGACCAAGGGGCCAGAAGAACCATTCCTTTTTCATCAGGAAATTAATCTTCATCCCCTCAGCACGGCTATACAATTGTCCCAGCGCGAAATCCCAATTACTGGTATGAGGCGCCAAACAGATAATGAACTTCTCGGGGTGGGGCTGTGTTATGTCCTTTGTCCACCCCATGCGTTTGTATAGCAGCCAGCTACATAATTTCCCCAGCATCAGCAGGCAAACAATTAAAGACTAATCTGGTCAGCTAGTTCCTGTGCCTGTGAAATAAATTTGTCGCGCAAGTCTTTGTAGAACTCCTGCTTTTTCATTCCTGGCTCAGGGTGTGATATACGGCTTACAAAGTCATTACGCATATTAATAATTGACTTTATCAGTGCTTCATCATTCTCTGCATTACGATTGTTTCCATACAGTGAAACAGCTACTGCATTTGCAAATAATTGGTCGCTAACAACATTAATTGCCTTTTTCAAACTTCTTTTGTTCATCATACTCTATATTTTTTTTAAATTCCCATTATATAGGGTGTTTTGTTATATTCAGTAAGCAAAGTTAGAAAAAAAATCTGAGATAACAAGTGTTTCACCTAAAAAAAATATTAAAAAGCCGAAAATTGATTGTTTTATTTCGTATTTCTTACAAAAATTCACTAATTTTGCGGCTCAGAAAACGATTAGTTCATTTTTAAAATAAAAAAGTATTATGGAAAAAAGTGCATTGCAGCTGGCGAGAGCCGCTTATCAGCCCAAGTTGCCTAAGGCGCTTCAGGGTGCAGTAAAAGTTAAGGAGGGTGCAGCCACACAGAGTGTTGGCGACCAGGAGGAGATCAAGAAGCTCTTCCCTAACACTTACGGTATGCCTATTGTAGAGTTCGAGCCTGCAACTGAGGCAAACAACACAAAGATGAACGTAGGTATCATCCTCTCAGGCGGCCAGGCTCCTGGCGGTCACAATGTCATTACGGGTCTTTTCGATCAGATAAAGAAACTCAATCCCGAGAACCGTCTCTATGGCTTCATCCTGGGCCCTGGCGGTCTGGTAGACCACAATTATATGGAGCTTACTAAGGAGATTATCGATGAGTATCGTAATACTGGTGGTTTCGATATGATCGGTTCTGGTCGTACCAAGCTCGAGAAGGTTGAACAATTTGAAAAGGGTCTGGAGATTATCCGCGAACTTGATATTAAGGCTATAGTTATCATCGGTGGTGACGACTCTAACACCAACGCTTGTGTACTGGCTGAGTACTATGCTGCCAAGAACTACGGCGTACAGGTAATCGGTTGTCCTAAGACTATCGACGGTGACCTGAAGAACGATC
>CAMOGP010000054.1 GCA_946614175.1 uncultured Prevotella sp.
AACGACTTGCCTACAGGTCGCAGCAAAACATGCAAGCCGGTGCCCCAGTCTGTCCTCTTTGCGAAAAGCCCATGATTAAGCGCGTTGCCAAAAAAGGGGTTAATTCCGGCAAGGAATTCTGGAGCTGCAGCGGATACCCGGAGTGTAACGGGACGAGGCGAATTAATTAATTTCGAGACATCGAAACATTGGAATATCGGAATATCGATATATCGAGACATCGAAATATCGAAGAAGAAAAAAAAAGAAATAACAACATGACCTACGAAGAATTCTGGAAACCACTGACGGCAATCTATGAGGCTGGCGAGGCAAAGGCCATCGCCCGCCTCGTGATGGAAGTGCGCTTCGGACTATCCATAACAGATGTGGTTTGTGGAAAGACGGGGGATGATGCAGAGATGCAGGCCCTGCAGCAACGTCTGCTGACGGGTGAGCCTGTACAGTATATTTTAGGTGAGGCAGAATTTGGAGGCAGAACCTTTCACGTAGAACCAGGCGTATTGATTCCCAGACCAGAGACCTACGAATTATGTCAGTGGATAATGGAAGAAGGAAGAGGGGTGAAGGAAGAGGAAAGAAAAACCTCGATTCTCGACATAGGCACTGGCAGCGGATGTATTGCCTGTACGCTGGCTGCAGAACTCCCTGGCACACAGATAACGGCATGGGACATCTCTGACGTTGCCCTACGCATAGCCGCCGAGAACGCAAAGCGTACCAATGCCCACATATCATTTAAGAAAGTAGATATCTTAAACCCTCAGTTTCCAATTCTTCATTCTCAATTCGACATAGTTGTCAGCAATCCACCCTATATATGTAATAAGGAACGCGCAACAATGGAGCGTAACGTACTGGAACACGAGCCGGCCCTGGCACTCTTCGTGCCTGACAACGACCCGCTGCTTTTCTATCGTGCCATTGCCCGCTATGCTGCAAAGGCCTTAAGACCGGGCGGAACACTCTATTTTGAAATCAATCCTTTATATGTCAACGAGATGAAACAGATGCTCAGCGAAGAAGGATTCTCACATACTGAAATCAGAAACGATCAGTTTGGCAAACAACGATTCACAAAATCATGTTTATAAAAAAAGAAATGACGGGCCAGCAGGCCTACCAGAAGCTCACAGACCTCTGTGCACGCAGTGAACATTGCCAGCAGGAGATGAAAGAAAAAATGCGGCAGTGGGGTGTTAGTGAGGAAGAGCAGGCTAAAGTAATGGACCGCCTCATTGCAGAACGGTACGTAGATGACGAACGCTTTGCGCATGCATTCATCTACGACAAGATACGCTACAATAAATGGGGACGACGCAAGGTAGAACAGGCTCTCTGGATGAAACGCATTGACGACAGCATCAGCAAATCCATTCTTGACGACGTGGATGACGACGAATATATCCGCATTCTTCGTCCCTTGCTCAAGCAGAAACGTAAGAGCATCAAGGCCGATAGTGAATACGAACTAACCATGAAACTCATTAAATTCGCTATTAGCCGCGGTTTTACAATGGATATCATCAAACAATGCATTGAAGTAGAAGATGAGGACGTATTTCTGGACTAGTCTGCTAGATATCATTGCCCCTCGCAGGTGCGCCATCTGTGGAGGCAGAATAGAACCTCAAGAAGCGTTGCTATGCGCTGACTGCGATAAAGAACTGGAGAAAACGCCCTTTCCTGAGTCGCCTCACGATAACCTCATGGCGCGACTGTTCTGGGGACAGATTCCCATTGAGAAGGCCTCTGCATGGTTTTACTACCGGTCTCACTCCGACCCCAGCAAGATGATATACGATCTGAAATATCATGGAAGGATGCTACTGGGTGAGGATATCGGAGAACAAATTGCATTAAGGCACCAGCCCTATGGTTTCTTTGACGACATTGATGCTATCGTACCAATTCCCATCACCTGGCGACGCCAATGGAAAAGAGGCTACAACCAGAGCATGCAAGTAGCAAAAGGTATCAGTTATGTCACACATCTGCCAATATATAATAAGGTAGTCAAACGACAGCATTTCAGTCAAAGTCAGACACATCAGACCAGCATCTGGGAACGCCGTGAGAATGTAAAAGAAGCTTTTCGTCTGATTGACGCCGAGAAAATAAAAGGAAAGCACCTGCTGATTATTGACGATGTCGTAACCACCGGTGCCACCGTTATCGCCTGCGGTCAGGAACTGGCTAAGGCCGAAGGCGTCAAACTCAGCGTCCTCTCCATCGGTTACACAAAAGAGTAAATAATTAAAATTTTCATTTTTCAATAATCAATTTTCAATTATCTTTTGTACCTTTGCACGCAAAAATCAACATAACGTTATGGACATCAAGAAACAATTCGCACAGAAACTGATGGATATCAAGGCCATCAAATTGCAGCCCAACGACCCATTCACATGGGCCAGCGGTTGGAAATCACCTATTTATACCGACAACCGCAAGACATTGGGTCATCCCAGTCTGCGTTCGTTTGTAAAGCTGGAGCTCTGCCACGTCATTCAGGAACATTTCCCTGAGGCCGATGCGGTGGCAGGTGTTGCCACAGGTGCCATTGCTCAGGGTGCGCTAGTAGCCGAAGAGTTGAGCCTTCCCTACTGCTACGTTCGTCCAAAGCCGAAAGACCACGGCATGGGCAACCAGGTTGAGGGTGAGATTAAAAAAGGTTCAAAGGTTATCGTGGTAGAGGACCTGATTTCTACGGGTGGCAGTTCTCTGAAAGCAGTAGCTGCTCTGCGCGAATATGGTGTAGAGGTTATCGGCATGGTAGCTTCGTTCACATACGGTTTCCCCATTGCTGAGGAAGCATTCCGCGAGGCAGGTGTCAAGCTCATCACCCTAAGCGACTACAACGCCGTTGTGGAGCAGGCTGCCGAGACAGGCTATATCAAGGAAGAAGAAAAGGCCGTATTGGCTGAATGGAGAAAGGATCCCAGCGTCTGGGGCATTTAAGAAAAAAGATGAAAAAATTCGAAAGTAGCATCAAGCAGGTGCCCTATTCACAGGAAGCAGTCTATCGTAACATCAGTGATTTGAGTAATCTGGAGCGTGTGCGCGACCGCATCCCGGAGGACAAACTAAAAGAGTTCTCTTTCGACAAAGACTCTGTAACGATTCAAGTGGACCCTGTTGGCCAAATAACCCTGCGTATCGTGGAGCGAGAAGAACCCAAATGCGTTAAGTTTGAGACCACGCAGTCGCCCATGCCTTTCAATCTATGGATTCAAGTACTTCCCGTCAACGAGACAACCTCGAAGATGAAGATTACGATAAAAGCAGACATTCCCTTTATGCTGGCAGCTATGGTGAGCGGTCCTATCCAAGATGGCGTAGAGAAGATTGCAGACGCATTGGCACAGATTCCTTATGTATAATCAGGCGTTATAACGATATTACGTTATCACGATATAACGAATTAAAAAGATGGCACAGAAGCTTTGGGAAAAAGACTTTGAGATAAACAGCGAGATAGAGCGTTTCACCGTAGGTCGTGACCGCGAGATGGACCTCTATCTGGCACCGTATGATGTATTGGGCTCAATGGCTCACATCACCATGCTCGAGAGTATCGGACTGTTGGGAAAAGAAGAGCTCCCCGTATTGCTCAATGAGCTGAAGAACATCTACGATCAGGCCCTTCGTGGCGAATTTGTCATTGAAGATGGCATTGAAGACGTACACTCACAGGTAGAACTGATGCTCACTCGCAAGCTGGGCGACATGGGTAAAAAGATTCACTCTGGCCGCTCACGCAACGACCAGGTATTGGTTGATCTGAAGCTTTTCACCCGCCATCAGCTGAAGTTGGTTGCCGAAGCCGTCAAGGATCTCTTCGACCAACTCATCACAAAGAGCAATCAGTACAAGAACGTGCTGATGCCAGGCTATACCCATCTGCAAGTAGCCATGCCCTCCAGTTTTGGATTGTGGTTTGGCGCCTATGCCGAATCTTTGGCAGACGACATGCTCTTCCTGCAGGCAGCCTATAAGATGACCAATCGCAACCCCTTAGGTTCTGCAGCCGGCTATGGCTCATCATTTCCCCTAAACCGACAGATGACCACCGACCTTCTTGGTTTCGACTCCATGGACTATAACGTAGTCTATGCCCAGATGGGCCGCGGCAAGATGGAGCGCAACGTAGGCTTTGCGATTGCCACTATTGCCGGTACGATGGCAAAGTTGGCCTTTGATGCCTGCATGTTCAATTGCCAGAACTTTGGTTTCGTCAAACTTCCAAAGGAGTGTACCACAGGTTCCAGTATCATGCCCCACAAGAAGAATCCCGATGTCTTTGAGCTTATCCGTTCGAAGTCTAACAAGCTGCAGAGCCTGCCCCAACAAATTATGCTGATGATGAACAATCTGCCCGTGGGCTATTTCCGTGACCTGCAGATTATCAAAGAGGTTTTCCTGCCAGCTTTCGACGAATTGCTCGACTGTCTGCGCATGACGGCCTATATCATCAACCGCATAGAGGTGAACGACCATATTCTGGACGACCCACGTTACGATCCCATGTTCTCTGTGGAAGAGGTAAACCGCCTTGCGGCAGAAGGCATGCCATTCCGTGATGCCTATAAGAAAGTGGGCCTCGATATTGAAGCTGGCAAGTTCACACCTTGCAAGGACATCCATCACACCCATGAGGGCTCTATCGGTAACTTAATGAACGACCAGATTGCAGCACTGATGCAGCAGACGCTTGACGGTTTCGGTTTCGAGCGTGTGGAAAAAGCCGAAGCAAAACTCTTGAAGAGATAAAAATTAAGATGAAGAGTGAAAAATGAAGAAATTACTACTACTACTACCGTTGTTTTGTAGTTGTGAGGTGGATAACCAATTCAGTTCTAACTACTGTAACTTCATGTTTCAGGCTTCACTCTATTCCACCAGCGCGCTGACCAATGCCGTCGCCAGTTCCGGTGGCGACTTCTGTATTGTCAAGGCCGTTCTGGAAAAAGGCGTATGGCATCTTAAACTGACGCCCAACCAAGGCTCCTTTTCTCCCAGCGACCTAGACCTGGCAATGACCACAGCCATTGGCAACGAGCGCATCAACTACAATACCATGGGCAGGAAACGCGGGCTCATCATCGGGCGCACCTATAGTGGCGTGCTCTGTGCCTATGACCTGCAATGTCCCAACTGCGATTTCAATACCGAACTAAAATGGGCCAATGCCCCTCACGAGCTTCGATGCGACAAATGTAAACGCGTCTATAGCATCTATAGCGAGTACAGTACGGTAAAGACTGGCGAAAAGGGATCTGCCCTTGAACAATACAGGCGCGTCACCTATAATAGGGAAAGAGGTATTCTATCGGTACAGAATCCGTGAAAAAATCCCGAAAAATTTGGTTATTCCAATAAATAGCCGTACCTTTGCACCCGCAAAACAACTGCCGCGATGGTGGAATGGTAGACACGAGGGACTTAAAATCCCTTGACCAGAAATGGTTGTGCGGGTTCGAGTCCCGCTCGCGGCACTTGCAAATGGCAAGAAATGGCGCAAAGGGCGAATAACGCTCGCGGCATTTGCCAATGGCAAGTAAGAAAAGTGGATTCAGAGCCTTCTGAGTCCACTTTTTCTTGTTAGGCACAATGCTTAATAAATCGAAAAAAAGATGTGTTTTTGAGTTTATTCCGATTATAATATGTAATTTTGCAAGGAATAAAAGAAAAACTAAAAGAAAACTTATTGTATAATGAAAACTACTCAAATGCTTTTATTGTCGGCAGCTGCCGTACTGCTGACATCATGCTCAGGAAAACTGGGCGCTCTCTCAGCAGATAATTTCAAGGTAACACCTAACCCTCTGGAGACACAGGCCGGTGAGGTCTCTGCCACCATCAATGGTATGTTCCCCGAGAAATACATGAAGAAGAAGGCTGTGGTAACCGTTACCCCACAGTTGCGTTTCCAGACCCCTCAAGGTCTGAAATCCGTTAATGGTGAAGGTGCGACTTTCCAAGGCGAGAAGGTACTGGGCAACGACCAGACCATCTCTTACCTCGTAGGTGGCAACTACACGATGAAGACCAACTTCGCCTACACCCCAGAGATGCAGCAGAGCGACATGTATCTTGTCTTCGATGCCAAAATAGGCAAGAAAACTGTAAAGGTGCCAGAGGTAAAAGTTGCCACAGGTATCATCGCCACATCAGAACTCTACAAGCGCACGCTGACCTCAGCCAATGCCGCATTGGCTGAGGATGCCTTCCAGCGTATCTCCGAACAGAAGCAGCAGGCCAACATCAAGTTCCTCATCGGACAGGCACAGTTGCGTAAGAGCGAGTTGCAAAACAATTCCGTTCAAGAGTTCGTTCGACTGATTAACAAGATTGTGGCTGACCAGGAAGGAATGGCACTTGACAACATCGAGGTGTCTGCCTATGCTTCACCCGATGGAGGCTACGCTCTGAACGAGAAATTGGCCAACAAGCGTCAAGACGTGACTAGCGACTACTTGAAGAAAGAAATGAAGAAAGCCAAGATGAGCGCTCCCGTTGACACCAAATATACCGCAGAGGACTGGGAAGGTTTCCAGGAGCTGGTTGCTGCTAGCGATATTCAGGACAAGGATGTTATCCTGCGTGTGCTGTCAATGTACAAGGATCCAGAGGAGCGTGAGCAACAGATTAAGAACATCTCTGCCGCTTTCCGTGAACTCACCGATGGTATCCTGCCTCAGTTACGCCGTTCTCGCCTCACCATCAACTACCTGTTGATTGGTCGTGACGACGAGCAGATTCTGGCCCAGATGAAGAGCGATGCCAGTCAGCTGAGCATCGAGGAGATTCTCTATGGTGCAACCCTCTATGACGATGATCAGGCAAGTTCTGAGGCAGCCTACAAGAAAGCAGTTGAGCTCTACAAGAACGACCCACGCGCCTACAACAACCTGGCTCGTCTGGCTTATGCCAAGGGCAACTACAATGAGGCTAAGCAGTGGCTCGACAAAGCTGCTGCTATCGACCGCAACCAGGCCGAGACTAACGCCAACCTCGGACTGTTGGCTTTGCAGCGGGGCGACATGTTAAGTGCTGAGAACTATATTGCCAAAGCTTCTAATGCCAACGGGCTGAACGAGGTGCTGGGTAATCTCCACTTGGCTCAGGGCAAATACGCACAAGCCGAGCAGGATTTCGGTCATGTACAGTCAAACTCTGCCGCATTGGCTCAGATTCTGAACAACAACTATCAGGCCGCTGCTTCTACGCTAAAGAATGTGAAGAATGCCGATGCTACCACCGACTATCTGCGCGCCATCTTAAATGCACGCACTGGTAAGACAGCCGATGCTGCTGCAGCCCTGAAGCAAGCCATTGCCAAAGATCCCTCGCTGGCCAACTATGCCGCCAAGGATTTAGAACTGACTAAGGTTAGCAAGTAAAGATGAAGATAATATCAAGAGGAAAGAGGAGAGCAGAGAGAGGACAGTGGAAAGCCGTTCTTTATGCTTTCCTCTTTCCTCTCCTTTTATGTGCATGCGGTGAGACGGGTACCCGTTTCCATTTGGAAGGTAAGTTCAAGAATATCAATCAAGGCGAGTTCTACCTATGCGATCTCGACAACGGCACAAAGGATACCATCTCACTACGAGACGGCCGTTTTATCTACGACAAGGACATGCCCGACACAGCTGTCATGACCCTTATCTTCCCCAATTTCTCTGAACTTCCCATTATTGCAACACCTGGCAGTAGAGTCAAGATTGAGGGCGACGTCTCTCACCTGAAAGAAACTGAGATAACAGGTACTGAGGAAAACGAGCTGCTCACAGGCTTCCGCCTGCAGACCAAGGAGATGATGCCCCCTGCTGTAAAGCAGAAGGCAGAGGAGTTTATCCTAAAGCATCCTGGCTCACCAGCCAGTCTTTATCTGTTGCGCCGCTATCTCATCATGTCTGTCGATGCCGACTATACCCACATTACAAAACTCTGTGAGACCATGCTGAAGGCTAAGCCCAACAGCATTCCGTTGATACAGCTGAACAAGCGTCTGAAAGCCACACGTAATTTAAAAAGCACGGGCAAACTGCCCAAATTCAAAGCTACCGATACCAATGGAAAGACCGTCTCCGACAGTCTGCTCCGCAAGAAGGCCAATGTCATCATGGTATGGGCATCGTGGAGTTTCGACTCCCAGCAGATGCTTCATCAACTTAATATATGGAACAAGGAGCATCACGACAGTATCAGCGTAATAAGCATCAGCATGGATGCCGACGCCAACGAAGGACGGAGAACTTTGGAATACGATAGCATAAAATGGCCAAATGTCTGCGACGGCAGGATGTGGGATTCCCCTCTTGTCACAGCCCTTGGCATCTCGTTTATCCCAGAGAACATCGTTATTGATAAGAATAGAAATATCATAGGTCGCCATCTGAGTGCAGCCGACCTAAAAGATAAGGTGGACAAATTGCTCCGCTAAGCATAAAAAAAAAGAAAGTAAATCATGCTGGTAAAAACATTTTGTGCAGCAGTCAACGGCCTGGAGGCCACTACCGTAACCATAGAAGTCAATATCACCCGCGGCACCATGCTCCACATGTCAGGCTTAGCCGATACCTCCGTACGCGAGAGTATCGACCGCATCCGTGCTGCTATGGGCAACATTGGCTACAAGTTTCCCATGGCCGATATCACAGTCAACATGGCTCCTGCCGATATCCGCAAAGAAGGTAGCGGCTACGACCTGCCTTTAGCCATTGGCATCCTGGCCGCCAACAGTAAGATTACCAGCGACACACTCGGTGAATACATGCTCGTGGGCGAGTTGGGCCTCGATGGCCGTCTGCTCCCCATCCGTGGCGCCCTGCCCATCGCCATCAAGGCGCGCGCAGAGAAGTTTAAAGGTCTCATCGTGCCACGCCAGAACGTGCGTGAGGCGGCCGTTGTCAACCAGTTGGAGGTCTATGGCATGGACTCCCTGCTCGACGTCATCCAGTTCTTCAACGATGATTCGCCATACTCCCCCACCGAGATCGACACCCGCAAGGAATTCTTCGCCCAACAGGAGCATTATGAGTTCGACTTTGCCGATGTGCGCGGTCAGGAGAGCGTGAAACGTGCCCTTGAGGTGGCAGCAGCAGGAGGTCACAACCTTATCATGATTGGTCCTCCAGGCTCAGGAAAGTCAATGTTAGCCAAACGTCTGCCCAGCATTCTTCCACCACTATCCCTGAGCGAGAGTCTTGAGACCACACAGATACATAGCATCGCTGGCAAGTTGAGTCGTGACACCAGCCTCATCAGCCAACGTCCCTTCCGTTCGCCCCATCACACCGTCTCACAGATAGCCCTCGTTGGTGGCGGTAATAATCCTCAGCCAGGCGAAATCAGTCTGGCCCATAATGGTGTACTATTTCTCGATGAGCTGCCAGAGTTCAATCGCTCCGTACTGGAGGTGCTGCGCCAGCCTTTAGAAGACCGCACCATCACTATCTCGCGCGCCAAGTACAACATCCAGTACCCCTGTTCGTTTATGTTTGTAGCCTCCATGAATCCCTGTCCATGCGGTTATTATGGCGACCCCACCCACCATTGCGTCTGCACTCCAGGTCAGATACAACGTTATATGAATAAGATTAGCGGTCCCCTACTCGACCGTATCGATATCCACTGCGAAATCCAGGCCGTTCCCTTTGCCGAACTCTCTAAGATGCAGCCAGGTGAACCCAGTGCCACCATCCGTGAACGTGTCATCTCGGCCCGTAAGATTCAAGAGGAACGTTATAACTCCTTTGCCGGCATCCACTGTAATGCACAGATGACGGAAAAGATGCTCCATGAGTTTGCCGAACCCGATGCCCAAAGTCTCGATATGCTCCGCATGGCGATGGAACGTCTGAAATTATCAGCTCGTGCCTACAGCCGTATTCTTAAAGTAGCCCGCACCATTGCCGACCTCGCCGGTTCGGAGAAGGTGCAGTCCATGCATATTGCCGAAGCCATAGGCTATCGCAATCTCGACCGCGGCGATTGGGCAGAGCGTGGAATCTGACTCTGTCATAAAAAAAAGCGACAACAGATCACACGGTTTTAATAATCATAATATTTAATCAAGGAATATGTTTGATAGAATAAATAAGAGAAGATTAAAACTACTCAAAAAACTGATTATCAACACGAGGATAAACGCTGATTTATTTCACTACATACATAATCGCTTTAAGATATTAAGACTCAACAGAAACCATGATACGGTCATTGCACATCCTACAAACGGGATGATAGAGTTGAGCAATCAGTGCAATTTACACTGTATAATGTGTCCCCGAGAGTTTCAATATGGCAAAGAAATGGATAAAGGGTACATGCCACTTGATCGCGCGAAACAGATTATTGATGAAATGTACCCTTATTTAGACTCTATTGGACTAACCGGATTAGGAGAAACCATGCTGTACCCACATCTCTTAGAAGTAGTACAATATATTAAGAAAAAGAAAAAGAGTATTATTATTACCATCTCAACCAACGCCCATCTGAAAGACTATAAAGAACGTATTGAGCCTATCCTACCCTATCTTGACAACATCCAATTCTCTGTAGATGGTGGTCAGGACACCTATTCTACAATTCGTCCAGGCACCTCTTTTGAGATAATTAAGGAGAACATCAGGCACACCATTCATAAAGGAAAGAATGTCACCTCTATGATTAATTTCGTTGCCATGAAGGAAAACTATCATGACATGACGAATATTATATCGTTTGCTCACGAGTTAGGAATAAAATATGTAAATTTCAATTGCGTCAGCATAGCTTCCAACCCAACAGCCCAACGCACATACTACGATTTCTTTCAGTCTGAAGAGTTCATTAAAGCCAAGGAAGATGTCACTGCGATGAGAAAAAGATTTCCTGATATGGAGATAACCGGTCCCGATTACCCTGAAAATGGAGAATTCCGCAACTGTATTTTTCCTTGGGAATATCCTTATATCACATGGGACGGATATTATGTTCCATGTTGTGGAAAGCCATTCCCAAAACTTCTTAACTTCGGCAATGTATTTGAGAAAGGAGTAATGAGCGTACTGAACAGTCCTGAAGCACAAGCATTCAGGCGCAAATGGCAACAGAACACCCCTCCTTCATATTGCCACAACTGCCAATTGACAAAAAACTAAATCAAGAGACGGGTGATGCCAAGAAGTTATTATGTTTAATAGGGAAAACGAGCAATAATAAAAAAATAATTACTCACTTGGTAAGATGACAACACTCATCATAGGACTATTGATTCCGCTGCTGGGCACGATGCTCGGCTCGGCCTTCGTGTTTTTCATGAAAGATGCGATGTCTGTACGACTGCAGAAGTCGCTATTGGGTTTTGCATCAGGCGTGATGGTGGCGGCATCCGTATGGTCACTGCTCATTCCTGCCATGGATATGCAAGCCAATAGTGGCAAATGGAGCGTAATGCCTGCTGCCATTGGATTCCTGTTGGGCATGGGCTTCCTGTTGCTCATCGATGAACTGACGCCCCACCTGCATATCGGCACGGACAAACCTGAAGGCATGCGCTCGCATCTGTCGAAAACCGCGATGCTCGCCCTCGCCGTGACTATCCACAACCTACCAGAAGGCATGGCCGTGGGCGTCGTATTTGCAGGAGCCGACAATGGCGCAACAAATATCTCCCTTGCCAGTGCCGTTGCCGTATCGCTAGGTATCGCCATCCAGAACGTGCCCGAAGGAGCTATTATCTCCATGCCGATGCGAGCAGCAGGCAACAGCCGTTGGCGCTCGTTCCTGATAGGCTCCTTGAGTGGTGCCGTAGAGCCCGTCGGAGCCGTAGCCGTACTACTGCTGGCCTCCATGCTTATGCCCATGATGCCCTATATGCTCGCCTTTGCCGCAGGTGCCATGTTCTATGTGGTGGTAGAAGAACTCATCCCTGAAGCCTCAGAGGGGCAGCACTCCAATCTCAGCACCATCGGCTTTGCCATTGGTTTTGTTCTGATGATGGTACTCGATGTCGTGATGGGATAGAGGGTTAATGGTAAGCGTATCCGCTTACAGTTGCTACCCCTAACTCAATGAGTTGGGATGCCTAAGTCGCTGTAGTAGCAATTTTTCTTAACAAATCATTCTTATCGCTTTTTGGCGTGAATGGGACTTTTTTGCCCAAAAACAGCCTCAAAAATCTCACTCGAGTGATTTCATGAATTCACTCGAGTCATTTCATGAATTCACTCGAGTCAATTCACGACATCAATCAGCTGACAAAAAATATTGTTCCAGCTAAATAATTCAACAATAGTTGTTCAGTAAAAAGTATTGACTTTTGCACTTCCTTACGCCCCCGTGTTCTCTATCTAACAAGCATACAGCAAAGATGATTTACTTTCTTGAAATGAGCATAAAAATCTTTTTTATAATTTCATACCCTTCAAACTTTTTCTTTCCATAATTTTGAATATTGAAAAATAATTCTTATTTTTGCGGCATGAAAAGACAAGAGATAGTAAATCGTATCAAGGAACAGACTCAGAAATTCCTTCCTGAGGCTCAAACCATCCTATATGGTTCGGAGGCTCGCGGAGATGCCCGTGCTGACAGCGATATTGATTTGCTTATTTTGCTTCCAGACGATAAGGTACTTCCAGAAAGAGAACATGCAATTGTAAGTAAACTCTACGAAATCGAGCTTCAATCTGGAGTGGTAATTAGTTCTATCGTTATGCCCCGTAAACAATGGGATAATCCTACTTTGATTACTCCTTTCTATCAGAATGTAAAAAGAGAAGGAATCGTATTATGAAAGAAGAAGCACTGACCAAGGAACAACGCGATGATCTTGTCAAATACTATTTCGAACGTGC
>CAMOGP010000055.1 GCA_946614175.1 uncultured Prevotella sp.
AGGCCGACGGACATTTGCTGTTGCGTGATGATAACGGTACGCAACGGCGATATGCATTTAAGGAAGTGTCTTTTGTACATTAAACATTAAAGATTAAACATTAAACATTAAATATAAAGATTATGGCAAGATTTAAAAGAATTCTTCTTAAACTATCGGGCGAGAGTCTGATGGGAAAGCAGGGCTTCGGTATCGACCCTGAACGTCTGAGCGACTATGCTCAGCAGATTAAGGAAATAGCCGAGATGGGGGTGCAGATAGGTATCGTCATCGGTGGTGGTAATATCTTCCGCGGATTGAGTGGCTCACAGAAGGGTTTCGACCGTGTGAAGGGCGACCAGATGGGCATGTGCGCCACGGTTATCAACTCGCTGGCGCTCTCGTCGGCACTTGGTGCTATTGGTGTGAAGAACAAGGTGATGACAGCTATCCGCATGGAGCCTATCGGTGAGTTCTATACCAAATGGAAGGCTATTGAGGCTATGGAGCAGGGACAGGTATGTATCTTCTCGGCAGGCACGGGCTCTCCTTATTTCACCACCGATACTGGTTCGTCGCTGCGTGGCATCGAGATAGAGGCCGACGTGATGCTGAAGGGCACACGCGTGGATGGTATCTACACGGCTGACCCTGAAAAGGATCCCACGGCAACAAAGTTTAATGATATCACTTATAAGGAGGTGCTGGCACGCGGTTTGAAGGTGATGGACCTCACTGCCATCTGCATGTGTCAGGATAATAATCTGCCTATCTATGTCTTTAATATGGATATCGTGGGTAACCTGAAGAAAGTGATGGATGGAGAGGAGATTGGCACTCTGGTGCACAACTAAATTTTTTTATCTCTCCTCTTTAAAGTCAACATATTCGCCCTCGTCCTGGGCGAATATTTTTTTGTCTCTGTTGGGGGCGCGTTGATCGGTGATAGTGATGCCGTCGGCAGTGCGGAACGTACGACTGTTGGTTTGTTGCTGACTCTGCTTCTTTTGTTTTTGTTGCTTGTCTGTGGTCTTGAAATAGTCGTCATCAAAATCAAGATCGTTGGCTTCTGTTCGCTTGTAATGTTTCTTTGACAGTCGCTCAAACTCCTCATCGGTCATCTCCCCATTGGTCATTCGCTTGATAAAGCGATAACCCTTGCGCAGGTAGTAGAGTGCTACAAGCAGAATGGCTGCAACAATTAAAATGATGATGATAAATATGATGAGAAAAAACTCCATAGGCTACATAGGGGGAACCGGTTATTTGCGTTGCGTGAGAATTGAAAGCAGAATATACCATGCGATGACTGCAGCCAGCCCGCTCACTCCCAGGATGGCAAGCATGATGATGCTGGTCAGAAGGAAGAGGTATTTTACTTCGTTGCCTTTCCATCCCCATGTCTTGAATTTCAGGGCAAACATGGGAACTTCGGCTATCAGCAGATAACTGAAGATGAATACAGCGACGATAATGCCATATACGTAGTATGGAGATGATACAAGGAAATCGCCTGCTCCTACGATAAGTGAACCCCAGAACAGGGCATTGGCAGGTGTAGGCAATCCGATGAACCCCATAGCCTGACGCTCGTCAAGATTGAATTTTGCCAGTCGCAAGGCTGAGAATGCGGCCATGACGAATGCTGCATAAGGTAACACGTTGCCGATGATGCTTGGCTCGAACATGTTGGTGCACATGTCCTGGAGAAGGCGGAAGATGATGGCTGATGGCGCAAAGCCAAAAGTGATATCATCTGCCAGGGAGTCAAGCTCTTTGCCAATGGGTGAACTGACGTGTAGCAGACGGGCTGTCATACCGTCGAAAAAGTCGAACACGGCTCCGATGATGATAAACAGCAGCGCTAACTCAAATGCTGATTGAAAAGCCCAATAAGTGGCTATGCAGCCTGAAATCAGGTTGCAGCAGGTAATCATATTGGGAATATGCTTCTTCATATAATTATGGCAGTTTTGCAATCACCGTTTGGTCGCCTGTTGTAGGCTGCTTCATCTTGATGCAGGGCGTAGAGCCAAGCGGCAGGTAAACATCCACACGCGAGCCCAACTTGATGAAGCCTAAGTGCTCGTCAATGTAACAGTCTTCGTTGTCCTTGGCGTAGGTCACAATGCGGCGAGCCATGGCACCCGCAATCTGACGTACCAGGACTTCTTGTCCGTCAGGGGTCTCAATCATGATATCAGCATGCTCGTTTTCCTCGCTGGCCTTGGGCAACCAAGCTTTGTGGTAGTTGCCGTCAAAGTGCTTGACAAACTTTACTTGTCCGTCAACAGGAAACCAGTTGGCGTGGACGTTCAGCGGACTCATGAAGATGCTGATCATCAGTCGTCTGTCGTGGAAATACTCATTCTCATCCACCTCTTCTATCACCACAATCTTGCCGTCGGCTGGTGCAACGACGGTTTTGGTGGTGTCATCATTGAAATAGCGAATAGGGCAGCGATAAAAGTTTAGCATCAACAGCCATGCCACACCAAAGATGACAATGAATAGTATAAAGGGTATGAGCGTCAGCGTATCGGACATACGCCAAAGAACTACAGCGGTAGCCACAAGAATAAACATGCTATAAAGCAATTCTTCCGTGCCTTCGCGATGGATACGTATTTTTTTTAGTTTTTTGATTCTTTCTCCCATGGTTGGTAGTGAGATTCACAATTTGCTTGCAAAGGTAATGCTTTTTTGTCAATTAACAAACTTTTTGAGCCTTTCTTTTGGTAATATCAACTTTTCAGTGTAACTTTGAACTCCAATTTAAGGTTTTTCATGGAAGATTTTATACATTTACACGTACATACTTATTATTCAATACTTGACGGACAGTCGAAGATTAAGAATCTGGTAGACAAGGCTGTCCGTGATGGCATGCGAGGCATGGCTATCACCGATCATGGCGATATGTTTGGCATCAAGGAGTTTCACGACTATTGTATCGGTGTGAACAAAAGTCGCAAAAAAGAAGGTTTGGACCCCTTTATTCCTATCTTTGGTTGTGAAATGTATGTATCGCGTCATGGCTCGAAGTCCTTACGTCGAGGTAAGGAGGACCAGAGCGGTTATCACCTTATTGTGTTAGCCAAGAATTATAAGGGCTATAAGAACCTGATTAAGTTGGTGTCGAATTCGTGGGTAGATGGTTACTATATGCGTCCTCGTACCGACCGTGAGGATCTGGAAAAGTATCACGAGGGCTTGATTGTCTGTTCGGCATGTATTGCTGGCGAGGTGCCTGCGAAAATCCTGAAAGGCGATGTGGCTGGTGCCCGCGAGGCGGTGGAGTGGTATCACCGCGTGTTTGGCGAGGACTATTATCTGGAACTTCAACGCCACGAGGTGAAAGATCCCACGGTGCGTGCCAATCGTGAGACTTTCCCCCTGCAGCAGCAAGCTAATAAGGTGCTCATTGAACTGGCTCGGGAGTATGGCATTAAGCTGATATGCTCTAATGATGTGCACTTCGTGGAGCAGGAGAATGCTGAGGCTCACGACCACTTGCTGTGTCTTTCTACAGGTAAGGACCTTGATGATCCCACACGTATGCTCTACTCCAAGCAGGAGTGGTTTAAGACCAAGGCCGAGATGAACGAGATCTTCAGCGATGTGCCTGAGGCGTTGAGCAATACGTTGGAGATATTGGAAAAGTGCGAGATCTATTCTATAGACCACGACCCCATCATGCCATTCTTCCCCATTCCGGAAAGTTTCGGTACCGAGGAGCAGTGGCGTCAGCGTATCAGCGAGGAGCAACTCTATGAGGAGTTTACACGCGACGAGAATGGAGATAATCCCATGTCGCGCGAAGAGGGTGAAAAGAAAATCAAGAAGTTGGGCGGCTACGACAAGCTCTACCGCATCAAGTTTGAAGCCGACTTCCTGGCAGAACTGGCATATAAGGGAGGTAAGGAACGCTATCTGCCCAACGAGGAGCTGGTGCTTGAGAAGGTAGAGGTTGATACTGGCAATCCCCAATCCTCATACACCATTCTGCACTCGTCATTACCCAAGGAGGTTGACGACCGTATCCGATTTGAACTGCATATCATGAAGACCATGGGTTTCCCTGGTTACTTCCTTATTGTGCAGGACTTTATCAACTCGGCACGCGATGAACTGGATGTGTGGGTAGGACCAGGACGTGGCTCGGCTGCCGGTTCTGTGGTGGCTTATTGCTTGGGTATCACGAAGATTGACCCGCTGAAATACGACCTCCTGTTTGAGCGTTTCCTGAACCCCGACCGTATCTCGCTTCCTGATATTGACACCGACTTCGATGACGATGGACGCGGAAAAGTGCTGAAATGGGTGATGGATAAGTATGGCCACGAGAACTGTGCGCATATCATTACCTATGCCTCCATGGCTACGAAGAATAGTATCAAGGACGTTGCACGTGTAGAGAAGGTTCCCTTGGCCATATCTAATGCCCTGTGTAAGGCCATCCCCGACCGACTGCCTGATGGCATGAAGATGAACCTGCCCAATGCTATTAAGTGTACGCCTGAGTTGCGTGATGCTGAGGCCAGCAACGATCCGGCACTGGCAAATACGATTAAGTATGCGAAGATGTTGGAGGGCACGGTGCGTGGTACGGGTATTCATGCCTGTGGCTTCATTATCTGTCGTGACCCGATTTCCGACTGGGTGCCCGTCTCTACTGCCGACGACCCGGACTTCAAGGATATGAAGACCAACTGTACGCAGTATGATGGTCACGTGATTGAATCAACGGGGTTGATCAAGATGGACTTCTTGGGACTGAAGACGCTTTCCGAGATGAAGGAATGCTGTGCTGTTATCAAACAGACGCGTGGCATCGATGTTGACCTCGACCATATTCCCATTGACGACCCCAAAACGTTCGAACTCTATCAGCAGGGGCGCACTATTGGTACGTTCCAGTTTGAGTCGAATGGTATGCAGAAATATTTGCGCGAGTTGCATCCTACGGTCTTCGAAGACCTTATCGCCATGAATGCCCTCTATCGCCCGGGCCCAATGGACTATATCCCTTCGTTTATCGCTCGTAAAAACGGTAACGAGGAAATCAAATACGATATCCCCTGCATGGAGAAATACCTGAAAGATACCTATGGTATCACGGTGTATCAGGAGCAGGTGATGTTGCTCTCTCGACAACTGGCCGACTTCACCCGAGGTGAGAGTGACGCTCTGCGTAAGGCCATGGGTAAGAAGAAAAAGGATATCGTAGATGCCATGAAGCCTAAGTTCATCGAGGGTGGAAAGAAAAATGGTCACGATCCGAAGGTGCTCGATAAAATCTGGGCCGACTGGGAGAAGTTTGCTTCTTATGCGTTCAATAAGTCGCATGCCGCCTGCTACTCATGGGTGGCTTATCAGACGGCCTATTTGAAGGCTAACTATCCTGCCGAATTTATGGCAGCTATCATGAGTCGTCGTCGTGACCAGATTACTGAAATCACCAAACTGATGGATGAGTGTAAGTCGATGGGCATCGCGACACTGGGTCCTGATGTGAACGAGTCGTATCAGAAATTCGGTGTGAACCATAAGGGTGAGATCCGTTTCGGTTTGGCTGCTATCAAGGGACTGGGTGATGGCGCTGCTCTTGCTATTATTAATGAGCGCGAGAAGAACGGTCCTTATAAGGATATCTATGACTTTGCGCAGCGCATACCTTTCTCTAGCGTGAACCGCAAGGCATTTGAATCACTGGCGCTGAGTGGCGGATTTGACAGCTTTGGTATTCGCCGTGAGGCTTTCTTTGCTGAGAATAATAAGGGAGAGATGTTTATTGATACGTTGGTGCGCTATGGCCAGACCTATCAGATTGAAAAGCAGCAGGCAGTTAATTCTCTCTTCGGAGGTTTCGATGATGTGGAGATTGCTACACCGCCTGTACCAAAGACGGATGTGCGCTGGAGTGATATTGAGCGTCTGAACAAGGAACGTGACCTTGTAGGTATCTACTTGTCGGCACACCCGCTGGATGAGTATCGTATCATACTTGAGAATCTTTGTAACACGAAGTGTAGTGAACTGGCTGATGTCAGCTCGCTCAAGGATAGACAGGATGTTATCTTTGGAGGCATCGTTACTGCTGTACGCTCTAAGTTTACCAAGCGTGGCGAACCTTGTGGCTTTGTCACAATAGAGGATTTTGACGGCTCGGGTGAGTTGGCTCTGTTCGGTCAGGACTGGGGCACGCTGAATGGTATGTTTACGGAGGGTGCCACGGTCTATGTGACAGGTAAGATGAAGCCGCGTTTCCAATATTCGGATGCTATGGAACTTAAGATTTCAAGTGTGGAATATCTCCAGAGTGTAAAGGATAAGGCTATCGAACGGCTCACCATCTTTGTGGTTACAGACCACGAGAAAATGGATGATAAGGTGGTGGAGGAACTGAATAATCTGGTTGCTGAGTGCCCGGGTAATACGAAACTCTATTTCCAGTTGCGCGACTCTACTGGCAAGCATCGCGTACTCCTCCGTTCGCAGAATAGGACGGTTGATGTAAGACAGCAGATTATTGATTTCATTGATAATAATCCGGCGCTGGATTATAAAATAAATTAGTGGCACGATGTTTGCCCTGTAGATATCGACAGACACATAATAACCCTAAATAAAAACTAAAGTATATGGAAGTAAATGTAACAAGTGAGAACTTTGAGTCTCTGAAGAATGGTAATCTGCCTCTGGTATTGGATTTCTGGGCTACATGGTGTGGCCCCTGCCGTATGGTATCACCAATCCTTTCTGAACTGGCAGAGAAATACGATGGAAAGATCGTTGTTGGTAAGTGCGACGTAGAGGAGAACGAGGAACTGGCTGCAGAGTTCGGTATTCGTAACATCCCTACAATCTTGTTCTTTAAGGGTGGCTTACAGGTTGACAAAGTTGTAGGCGCTCAGTCTAAGGATAAGTTTATCGAGAAAATTGAAGCAATGCTCTAAGTATGGCAACTTTTGACGAAGAACTGCTACAGGATCAGGAGGAGAATAAACGTGAGATAGCGTTTATCCGTGAGCAGCTGCCCAGCGACTTAAAGGAATTATATACCGATGACCAACTGGTGTGGATGCTTGACACCATTGCTACCTACTTTTATGAGAGTGGTATCTTGGAGTCTGATGATGACGAGGTGGATGTCGATATTGATGAGGTGGCGGGCTATCTGTGCAAGCAAGCCGAGGATGAAAAACTGCCTCGACTCAATCCCGATGAAGTCCGTTTCGTCGTAGAAGCTGATTTAGATTATCAAGAAAATAGCCTGTGAGTTGTCACAGGCTTTTTCTTTTGTTGTTGTCCAACGCTTTTTCTTATACATGGTCTTTTGCGTCAGGCCTCAGGATATAATGACGGATGTAGGCCCGGTGCCCATAGATGGCTATCACGATGAAGCAGATTAGGGGAATCGCAAACGAGAGATTCACCGAGGACAGGTTCATGATTGTGATGCCAGAGTCAATGATGACGGCTTGTAGCGGTGGGAATACCGATCCGCCCAGGATGGCCATGATAAGTCCGGCACCGGCAAACTTTACGTTGTCGCCTACATGGCGCAGCGCGATGCCGTAGATAGTTGGAAACATGAGCGACATACAGGCAGAGATGCCAACCAGACAGTAGATGCCGTTACGGTCGGGGAATAGGATGGCGCCTGTTGTCAGTCCCATGGCCGAGATAGCTAAGATGGACAGTAGTCTGCCGGCTGGTATGTATTTCAGGAACCAGGTGCATATAAATCGGCTGATGGTGAAAAAGACCATGGCAATGATGTTGTATTTCTGTGACAGAATCTCTGCGCTTTTCTCGTCCATACCTTCTTCCATGAATACGCGTGTTCCGTATTGTATGATAAAGGTCCAGCATGACACCTGCGCACCAACGTAGAAGAACTGGGCTATGACGCCTTCGCGATAGTTGGCAATGTGGAGTAATTCCTTGAAAGCACTCACAATGCTCTTGCTGGCCCGGGTGTCAGTGGCTTTTGGCATCTTTGTCAAGCGGATGAGTACCAAAAGGAATAGGCAGGCGGTTCCTAAGCCGAGGTAGGGACCGATAAGCACACTTAGGTCGTTGTCTTTCAGGATATCAAACTGGTTGTCTGGCAAAATGGCACGTTGCTCGGTTGTCATCGGACTCATCTTGCTTTGCACGAATTCCATCGCGATATACATGCCCATCAGGGCTCCTATTGGGTTGAATGCCTGTGCCAGATTCAGTCGTTGTGTGGCTGTGTCCTCACTACCCATGCAGTAGATATATGGGTTGCACGAGGTTTCTAGAAATGAAAGTCCGCATGTTAGGATGAAATAGGCCAGCAGAAACGGGTAGTATAAGCCTGTCATTTTGGCAGGGAAAAACATGAAGGAGCCTATTGCAAAGAGTGAGAGGCCTACCAGTACGCCGGCTTTAAAGGAGTAGCGCTGAATAAACATGGCTGCTGGAAAGGCCATGGCGAAATAGCCCAGATAAAAGGCAACTTGCACAAGCGCACCTTCTGTCACGCTCATGCGGAATATCTTTGAGAATGCTTTGACTATAGGTCCTGTCATGTCATTGGCGAAGCCCCATAAGGCGAAGCAACTGGTGATAAGAATAAATGGAATCAGATAGTTGACGCCATTCTTTGTTAGAATCTTTACTTCCATTCTTAGCTTTTAGTTATTTAATAATGGTGCAAAATTACATTATTTTTTTTATTTATCTGCTTCTTTGCTTTTTTTTATTTAAATTTGCAGGCAAATAATTAAAAAACAGAAATGAAGAAGTTGTTATCTCTGCCTCCTAACTTGGTCAGAAAAGGTGCTAAGGGAGGCACTATATTTCATCAGATTACTGAATTGTCCGACGAGGAGTTTTTCTGCACGTGCGACCCTGAGGGGCATCGCATCGGTAGCGGAGGAGGTTCTGCTTGGTTGCTGATGGAGGCTTTCAGACAGTCAAGTGAATGTCAGTTCGACGAGTGGCTTGCTGGTGAGAAACGTATCCTGCTTCATGCGGGAGGACAGAGCCGCCGTTTGCCTTCGTATGCACCGTCGGGAAAGATACTGACGCCAATCCCTGTTTTCCGATGGGAGCGTGGACAGCGCTTGTCGCAAGACTTGCTGTCGCTTCAACTGCCACTGTATGAACAGATGATGAATATGGCTCCGAAGGGGCTGAATACAATGATTGTCAGTGGTGATGTGCTCATTCGTACAAATCAGCCGGTGGGACCAGTACCTCAGGCTGATGTCGTGGTCTATGGCCTTTGGCTCGATGCCAGCGTGGCAAAGAATCACGGTGTGTTTGTGAGCGATCGCCGCACGCCCCAGGTGTTGAAACAGATGTTGCAGAAGCCCAGTGTCGAGGAGCTGCATCAGCTCCAGAAAGATCATTATTACCTGACGGATATTGGTGTCTGGATCCTGAGCGATCGTGCCGTAAAATTACTGATGGAGAGATGCGGAGCCTCAGACCTCTCACCTCAGACCTCTCACCTCTCACCTCTCAGATACTACGACCTCTATTCTGATTTTGGTCGTTCCTTGGGTACTAATCCCTTGATAGACGATGCGGCTATTAACTCACTTTCTGTGGCGGTCGTTCCCTTGTCGGGTGGCGAGTTCTATCATTTTGGTACTTCTCGTGAGATGATATCTTCTACGGTTGTCTTGCAGAATTTGGTTAGCGATCAGCGTCTGATTATGCATCATGACCTTAAGCCGCATCCTTCCATTTTTGTACAGAATGCGCAACTTGATATTTCTTTCTCGGCCGAGAACCGGAATATTTGGATAGAGAACAGTCATATTGGAAAAAGATGGCAGCTGACCTCTGATAATATTGTGACGGGAGTACCTCGTAATGATTGGCAGGTGTCGCTCGCTCCAGGACAGTGTCTGGATATCGTCCCTATTGGTGACGACAAATATGTGGTGCGTTGTTATCATATTGACGACCGCTTTGATGGTGCCGAACAGCAGCGCAAGCAGTTTCCTGTTCTTGCTTATAACGAGATTGAACCGTGGTTGCAGGCAAACCTCAGCCCTCATCCATCAGACATCATCCCTCATCCCTCCGCCCTCTTCTCTGCGGAGGAGATATCTGCAGAGGCCAACTTGGCTCGTCTGTTTGAGCAGCGTGCCGACTTCAGAAAGGCTAATTGGTCTGCCATAGCTCGCAATTGGCGACACAGTGTGTTCTATCAGTTGGATCTGGATGAGGCTGCTCATGAATTCAAACGTTACGACATTCCTATGCCGGAACCGTTGGGGGATGATGCGCCGTTGATGGTGCGTGTTCATGATGCGATGTTTCGTGGGCATAAAGATGAGGCTTTCGGACTGTTGCGTCAAGGACTTACTGAGCGTGTCTTAGCAGAACCGCAACAGCCGCAGATGTCTGTGATGCAAGATCAGATAGTCTGGGGACGTAGTCCTGTGCGCATCGATATTGCTGGTGGGTGGACCGACACGCCTCCGTATTGCTTGCTGGAAGGTGGTAATGTGGTCAATCTTGCCATTGAACTGAATGGTCAGCCGCCTCTTCAGACTTATGTGAAACCGTGCGCAGAACCACGTATTGTCTTGAGAAGTATTGACCTGGGCGCCTCTGAGGTTGTGGAGACATACGAACAACTACAACAGTTTAATAGGGTAGGGTCGCCTTTCTCTATTCCTAAGGCTGCACTGGCCTTGGCTGGTTTCCTGCCTCAGTTCTCCGTGAATCGTTATCCGTCGCTCAAAGCGCAGTTGGAGGCCTTTGGTTGCGGTATCGAACTGACCTTGTTGTCGGCTATTCCTGCTGGTAGCGGACTGGGTACCAGTAGTATCCTGGCGGCAACAGTTCTTGGTGCTGTTAGTGATTTCTGTAGTTTGGCATGGGACAAGAACGAGATAGGTCGCCGTACGCTGGTGCTGGAGCAGTTGCTGACCACGGGTGGCGGTTGGCAGGATCAGTTTGGTGGCATACTGGGTGGCGTCAAACTGCTGCAGACTCAGAGCGGCTTCGATCAGGCTCCTTTGGCTCGCTGGTTGCCTACCGATCTCTATGTGCAGCCAGAGTATCAACAGTGTCATCTGCTATATTATACCGGCATCACGCGTACTGCCAAGCAAATCTTGGCAGAGATTGTTCGTCGTATGTTCTTGAACAATGGGGAACAGCTACGTTTGTTGCGTCAGATGAAGGAGCACACCATGATGATGTATGATGCTATTCAGCGTCAGGATTTTGTGCAGATGGGCACACTGGTACGTCGTACGTGGGAGCAGAATCAGTTGCTCGATAGCGGCACTAACCCTGCTCAGGTACGTCAGCTCACGGATCTGATAGATGATCTCTGTCTGGGCTATAAATTACCTGGTGCTGGTGGCGGTGGCTATCTTTATATGGTGGCAAAAAGTCCTGAGGCTGCAGCACGTATCCGTAGGATTCTGACGGAAAACAGGTTGAGCTCGAATGCCAGATTTGTGGATATGTCATTATCTCTTAATGGTTTACAAATAAGTAGAAGTTGAGATGGAATTTCGTACTGTTGTTGAGGTTGATGCTCCTGGCTTTCAAATAGAACCTTTGGAATCTATTCTTTTCGTAGGTTCTTGTTTTGCCGATAAGATAGGGCGTCGTTTTGAGGAAGAGCGTTTTCCCGTCACGGTGAATCCTTTCGGTGTGATGTATAATCCTGCATCGATACTTCACACCGTGCAGCGTTGTGACGCGGCTCCTCGCATCGCGTTTTTTACGTTGGGCACCAATCACGTTTATCGCCTTAAGGAGACGGGCGAGATAGTGGACAACTGCCAGAAGCGTCCGCAGCGTCTTTTTCAGGAGGAGGAACTCACTATCGACCAGTGTGTCGATTACTTGTCGCAGGCTGCTGAAGCGTTGCACCGTCGCTGTCCTGATGTGCGCATCGTCCTGACGGTCAGTCCTATCCGCTATGCTAAGTATGGCTATCACGGCAGTCAGTTGTCGAAGGCCACTTTGCAGTTAGCAGCTCATCAACTAACGAGAGAAAAACCGTTTGTCTCTTATTTCCCTGCTTATGAAATCGTTCTCGACGAGTTGCGCGACTATCGTTTCTATCAGCCCGACATGCTTCATCCGTCTGATCAGGCGGTAGAGTATATCTGGCAGCGGTTTGTTGAGGCTTATTTCAGTCCGCGTGCCAAGCAGTTCCTGCAAGAGTGGAAACCTATCAAGGAGGCTTTGGGCCACCGTCCATTCCATCCGGAAAGCGACACCTATCGCCAGTTTGTGGAAAAAACGCGCCAGCAAGAGGCAGACTTGCTGGCACGCTATCAGAGTGAGCAACAGATTTGAGCGAAGATATATCTCAATCCGTATTTCATATCATTCAAATTAATAAGAGGACTGGTAGCTCTCGTAGTCTGTCAGTCCCCCCTATTTTACTTTTTACCTTTTACGCCATGCACGAGGTCACTCCCAGTGCCGTTGCTATGGCCGACAGCACACTAATGGCTGTTTGAATTGCGAATTTCCAAAATGTCTTGTTCTTCATGGTAATAATGTTTTAATTTCACACCGATAGATTATTTAAGTTCACACAGAAACCACAGATATCACAGAAATCTTTCGACCACGGATTAATCGGATTCAGCGGATAAAGAATCGCTGGCGATTCTCATTTCTGTGATTTCCGTGATTTCTGTGTGAGATTATCACCTCTGTGCGAGGTTTAAGGATTTACGGGACCGCCGCCGTTGCCAGACTCGGAGCTAGAACTGCCGCCGCCGTTCTCAGGGTTCTCGCCACCGCCGTTCTCCGGGTCTTCCACCTCGCCTGATGTTGAGGTGACGCGCTTCACCTCCTTGCCGTCTCGGTCGAAGCAGGTGATCTGGATGGCGGTCTTCG
>CAMOGP010000056.1 GCA_946614175.1 uncultured Prevotella sp.
TAAAGGTGTTCTTACGGTCGCCACCGGTTCCTACCACGTCGATATAGCGATCGGCATTGAGAATGGCGGGAACACCCGTCTCAAGGATACCATCGCGGAATCCTAGGAGTTCATCCACCGTTACACCGCGCATCTGCAGAGCTGTGAGAAGTGCTGTAATCTGCTCGGTGGGATATTCGCTCTGGGTGATACCAATCAGAATATTTTTCATTTCTTCACGAGTCAGCTCCTCGTGGTTCAGCATCCTGTTGAGGATGTCTTTCATTGTCTGGTTCATAATTATCAATTATCTGTTATCTATTATAAAAACATCCAGTTTTGCAGCATCTTCTTGCCGTCGGGAGTGAGCACACTCTCAGGGTGGAACTGGATACCACGTACGTTGAGCGTTTTGTGTTTCAGAGCCATAATCTGTCCCTCGTTGCTCTCTGCGGTAATTTCAAGACAATCGGGCAAATTTTCCTTGGACACCACCCACGAGTGGTAACGCCCTATAGTAAACTCTTTTGGGATACCAGAGAATAGAGCATCGTTGCCCGTGAGATGACAAGGGGTAGCCACACCGTGGAACACGTCACTCAGATTTTCAAGTTTAGCGCCAAAGGCCTCACCTATAGCTTGATGTCCGAGACACACACCCAAAATGGGCTTTTTGCCGGCATAGGTGCGAATGACGTCGAGTAGCAGACCTGCTTCTGAGGGAATTCCTGGACCGGGAGAAAGAATAATCTTACTAAACTCTTCCAACTGTGACAGTTCAAACTGGTCGTTACGGTAAACGGTGACGTCTGCGCCCAGTTCCTTAACCAAATGACTCAGGTTATATGTAAACGAGTCGTAATTATCTATGATGACTATTTTCATGATTCGTAATCGTTTGTGGTTAAAGCAATTTACATTTTCTCAGCCATCAGGATGGCACGTCTCAAAGCTCCTAATTTATTGTTCACCTCCTGTAGTTCGTATTCTTCGTCACTCTTGGCTACGATGCCTCCACCAGCTTGGAACCATAGTTCACCATTACGACTGACAAAGGTGCGGATGGTGATAGCCTGATTCAATGATCCGTTAAGACCGATATAGCCGATACAACCGCCGTAAGCACCACGGTTATGGGGCTCGTACTCAGAAATCAACTGCATGGCGCGAACCTTTGGGGCACCTGATAGTGTGCCGGCAGGGAAGGTGTCGATGAAAGCCTTGATGGGGTCAGCGCTATCATCAAGTTCGCCAGAGACGCGTGATACGAGATGAATGACATGTGAGTAGTATTGGAGATCCTTGTAGAAATCTACTTTTACACCATGACAATTACGTGAAAGGTCGTTGCGTGCCAGGTCAACCAGCATCACGTGCTCGGCATTCTCTTTGGGGTCGTTACGCAGATATTCCGCTCCTTTGCGGTCAGCCTCGCTATCGCCAGTACGTTTGGTAGTACCTGCAATGGGATCAATGTAGGCCTTCTTCCCCTCTATGCGACAATGCGTCTCGGGTGAGGAACCGAAAATTCGGAAACCGCCGAAATCGAAATAGAAAAGATAGGGTGATGGGTTGATTGAACGGAGAGCACGATAGAGTTTGAAGTCGTCGCCCTCATACTTTTGGATAAAACGGCGTGAGAGCACAATCTGAAAGACATCGCCACGCAGACAGTGTTGGATGCCCTTTCGGATATTGGCCTTATGTTCCTCGTCGGTAAGGGGTGAGGTCGTTTCGCCTACAGGATGGAAGTCGTAAGCCTTTACGTTGGCTTTATTCATAGCTTTCATCACGTTTTCGAGTGCTTTCTCGCCATCAAGCGAGATAACCGTTAGAGTGTTGTTGAAATGGTCGAACTCGACCACCACCTTATAAAGGATGTAAAGCAGGTCGGGGGCATCGTTCTTGGCTTGTGTCTCGTCCTTAACGTCGATATTCTCGAAATAGCGGACGGCGTTGAACGAGGTGTATCCAAAGAGCCCGCATCTGTCGGCATGCTCGCCAACAACCTTGATACGGTCTATCAGTGTATGGATGGCATCGGCAGAGCCATAGTTGTCGTTGATTTCGTGCTGCTCATCGCTTCCGTCTGGGAAACTGATGGTAGCGAGGCCGTGTCCAATTGCTACACTCGCCATGGGGTTGATACCGATAAACGAGTGCGAGTTGTTGGAATCGTGATAATCCGAACTTTCCATCAGAGCACTCTGAGGATAGAGGTCGCGTAGCCGCATATATACGCCAACAGGTGTGTAGAGGTCGGCCAAGATGGTTCGGCAGTTGGTTGTAAAATTAAAAGTTTCCATATTCGCCAGCTAAGTCTTTGTTGTTCAGATAGGTTTCTACATCTTTGTCACCACGTCCGCTTACGGTCAGCACCACCACATCCTCGGGCTTGAAACTCATCTTCTGAAGGGCAGCAATGGCATGGGCACTCTCCAAAGCGGGGATGATACCCTCTAGACGGGTTAATTCGTAGGCGGCATGTATGGCCTCGTCGTCATTAATGCTATAGACTGTGGCGCGATGTTGGGTGGCTAAGTTGGCATGCATAGGACCGATGCCTGGATAATCCAGTCCGGCAGAGATACTCTCGGCTTCTATAATCTGTCCGTCAGGGGTTTGCATCACCAGGGTTTTGGCTCCATGAAGGATACCCAGTCGGCCTGCATGAATAGTGGCAGCGGTGTGTCCTGTCTCTACGCCCTTGCCGCCAGCCTCTGCCAGCAGAATCTTTACACGTTCATCATCTATGTAATGGTAGATGGTGCCTGCGGCATTTGAACCACCGCCCACACATGCCATCAGGTAGTCGGGATAGTCGCGCCCAATCTTCTCTTGGAGCTGCCTCTTGATTTCCTCGGAGATGATGCTCTGCAGACGGGCCACCATATCGGGATAGGGGTGGGGACCTACTGTGGAACCGATGATATAGAATGTGTCGCTGGGATGGCAGCACCAATCGCGGATAGCTTCGTTGGTAGCATCTTTTAGGGTCCAGTTGCCTGTCTTCACAGGACGAACTTCTGCGCCCAGCATCTTCATACGTTCTACGTTTACGTGCTGGCGTTCTACGTCAAGCGCTCCCTGATACACTACGCAGGGCATATCCATCAGGGCACATACTGTTGCTGTAGCTACACCATGCTGACCTGCACCAGTCTCGGCAATGATACGTTTTTTACCCATCTTCTTTGCCAGCAGAATTTGTCCGATGGTGTTGTTGATCTTGTGGGCACCGGTGTGGTTCAGGTCTTCTCGCTTTAAGTAGAGTTGACATCCGTATTTCTCGCTCATGCGTTTTGCCAGATAAAGTGGCGATGGCCTACCTACGTAGTCGCGCAGCAGCGTCATGTACTCTTGTTTAAACTCCTCTGACTCGATGATAGGCAGATACTCTTCCTGCAAGCGTTTCACCGTGGAGTAGAGAATCTCGGGCACGTAGGCTCCGCCAAATTCTCCGTAATAACCTTGTTTGTCAACTAAGTAACTCATATATATTAATTTTGTGTTGTTATCTGACTAAAAGAAAAAGAGACCCGTCGTGATTTTGACGAGCCTCTTTCTATGGTTGATGTACATATACATGGCAAGTATCTCACGACTATTTAAATCTTGAGTTACGCCACCACCATGCATTGAACAATTGTTTCATATTTTCTTGTTTCTTGTTTCTAATTCGGTTGCAAAAGTACGTGTTTTTCTGATAATCTGCAAATTTTTCGCTAACTTTTTTCGTAATATGATAGTTTTTTCTTATATTTGCAGTGATATTTGTTAGATATTGTTGATTATGAGAACCTATTTCTATAAAATTCTATTAACCTGTTTTGTTCTTTTCGTCTGTTCTGGCATATCGGCTCAATCAGATTTTGCCGTTGACTCCGTGACTTCGGAAAGTGACTCGTTGATACAGGTGTTGCGTAATCAGGTACAGGAATTGCAGTTGCAGCGTATCATGATGCAGGAACAGTTGTCCGAGACGGGACGTAGCGACTCCTTGAGAGCAGCCGAACGAAAGGCACGTGTGGACTCTCTGCGTACAATAACGCCAGGTTCGCCCTTGGTGATTGACGGCGACACGCTGTTGGTGCTGTATGCACGCAAGGGTGGGGTATATCCTGAGAAACGCGTAGAACAGGCTTCTGCGGCTATTATTTCACAAGGCCGCCGTCTGACGATGTTTGCCGACTCTGTCTATGTCTATGAGAGTGATTTCTTCAGTGACATCATGGCAGGCAAGGATGTGATACTCAGTGTGACGGATCTTGATGCACTGTGGCAGAATACAACCCGTCAGGAACTGGCTGCGCAATATGCTGAGGTTATCAAAGCTAAAATACTGGAGATTCACGAGGAGTATGGGTTACGTCAGAAACTGCATGGCTTGTTGTGGGTGGCTGTGATTATCATCGTGCAATGGTTGCTTATTAAGTTGACGCTTTGGTGCTATCGCAGATGGCGCTTCCGACTGATGAGACGTGTGATGCAATGGAATATCCCGTTGAGAATCAGGGACTATGAGGTGCTCAATGTACGCCGGCGTGGCATCATCTTCATGGCTTTCTTCCGCATACTGCGTTTTTTCATCATTCTGCTGCAGTTGTTTGTCAGTGTGCCTTTGCTCTTCTCTGTGTTCCCAGAGACCAAGACGTTTGCCTTTACGATTTTTGGTTATATATGGAATCCGTTGGTGGATATTGTAAAGTCGGTAATGGGCTATATGCCCAATCTCTTTAAGATTATTGTCATCATCGTGTGTTTCCGCTATCTGGTGAAGGCTATTCGTTATCTGTCTAACGAGGTGGCATCGGGTAACCTGAAGATAACGGGGTTCTATGCCGACTGGGCACAGCCTACCTATCTCATCCTGCGTATCTTGCTTTATTCCTTCATGTTTATCATGATATGGCCCTTGTTGCCCAGTTCTGACTCTGAGATATTCCAAGGCGTCTCTGTCTTCATCGGTGTCATCGTGTCACTGGGTTCTACGTCTATCGTGGGTAATGTAATGGCAGGACTGGTGATGACCTATATGCGCCCGTTCCGCGAGGGAGACTTCATCCGCTTTGGTGATGTTGAGGGCTTTGTCATCGAGAAAACGGCACTGGTGACGCGTGTCAGGACGCGTAAGAACGAGGTGATTACGATTCCTAATTCGAACCTGATGAGTGCCCAGACTTCTAACTATACGTTTGCGGCGGCAAATTTTGGTATCATCGTGCATACCAAGGTGACGATAGGTTATGACATGAAGCACGAACTGATAGAGAATTTGCTGCTGGCGTCGGCAAAGGCTACCAGACACTTGCAGCAAAAGCCCCTGCCCTTTGTGCGTGTCACGGCGTTGGATGATTTCTACGTGGAATACGAAATCAATGCCTATACACATCATTCTGAACACTTGTCGGATATCTATTCGGAGTTGCACCAGAATATTCTGGATCATTTCCATGAGGCTGGCGTCGAGATTATGTCACCCCATATCTTTGCCCACAGAGATAATCTGGAGTTGCAAATTCCCAAGAGTGCCAAATAAAGTTTAATTTATTTTGAATTTTAGTGTAAATGAGTTAACTTTGTAGCCGATAACTCGATTGCTAACTAAAAATATTATAAGATGAAAAGAAAACTTTCTTCTCTATTGCTATTTGCTGCTTTGCTGTTGGCTAGTCAAGGAAATATCATGGCTGCCAATACAAAGACAACAATAACTCAGGTCACAACGGCAGTCACTCTAAGTGATGATGTGGATTACATCATCACGGGCGATGCACCTTTTGCCGATGATGGCTTGATTAATATCACGAATACAGAGCATGCTGTGTTGATTCTCCAGAATATCAAGCCGTCGAAGGCATCTTCTTGGTTGAAGTATATCCAGATCAACGGTGTGAAGGCAATAAACAATTCCAACTGTCAGGTAAAGCTTTTAAATCGTGGCTGTATTATTCTGCCTTATGCTGGCGGTGATTCCTTCAAACCTCTCACCGTCTATTCCGAGAAGAATTTCGGGGGCGAGTCGTGCAACGATTTCGGATTGGAGAATACTGGCGGTTATATGAATACGCTGACAGAAAAGAAACTGAACAACCGTATTCGTTCGTTTAAATTGAAGCGTGGCTACATGGTGACGTTCTCCTTGAAGGCAGGCGGACGCGGATATAGCCGTTGCTTCATTGCTGCTGACAAAGATGTGGAGATGGCTTCACTGCCTGCTATTCTGGATAATAGCATCTCATCATACCGTGTGTTTAAATGGTATGATGTTGGTAAGAAAAACTTGGCAAATGCTGCAGGCGACAAAGGGGCTTTAGAGGCTTTGAACGTGCAGAGTACTTACGACTGGGCACAAGGCAATGCTAGCCTGCTGCCTGACTACGAATGGGTGCCTAACCATATCTATGAAGACTGGCCTTCTTCAAGTGCTATAGGTAGCGTTACACACTCTCCTCATTCAAAGACGAATAATGAACCTTTCAATTCTTCAGATGACAGACCTCAGGATTTGAATACCATCTTGAATAACTGGGAGAATATGATGCGTACCGGTATGCGTCTTTGTTCTCCGGCTTCTCATGATGGTGCTCTTGACAAACATCACGCTTTCTTAGACTCAATTGATGCACGTGGATGGCGGTGTGATATCATCGACTTGCATTGCTATTGGAATGAATGGAATTTTTCCAACCAGATTTATGAGCAATGGGCAAAGCGCCATCATCGTCCGGTATGGATTTCAGAATGGATATGGGGTTCTTCTTGGGGTAATGCTGGCATCTTTGGCGAGGTACAAGGTAGTTATCGTGATAATCCTACAACGGCACAGCTGAATAAGAATAAAGAGGTTGTAGAGCGTATATGTAATGCGCTGAATGGTTTTGATTATATTGAGCGTTATTACTATTGGAATTCTGAGGCAAACTGCTCAAAACTGTATTATGATGGAAAACTGACACCTGCGGGCGAGATGTATGCTAAACTTGATGCTGGTGTTGGTTATAAAAATATCACTGGATCTAATCGTGAATTTGATTATGTGCCTTCTGTCCCTCAGCAGTATGCTCCTTCCAATTTCTCTGTGGAATTTGATAATAAAAAAGGTGTGGCTGTCTTGAAATGGGATGATAAGAATGGTGAGATGAATAGCAGCATGACCATTATGCGTAGGCCTGGTAGCGGTAAGTCTTGGGAGGTGTTACATCATGTCGATATTCAGGAGGATGCCGCTAGTTATACGTTTACCGATTCAGCTGCAATGATTGGCTATCAGTACCAGATTATCGTCAAGGATGCCAATAATCAGGATCGCAAGTCGGTTGTTCTGATGGCTGCAAGTGATGAACTGGAGACGGGTGAAGCTATAGAGATTAATGGTCAGATAAAGTATCTTGGCGGAAACATCATTGTAAACGGCAGTTTTGATATGGGCTTCTACGGATGGACAGACGGAAAAGGCAACACGCTCTCTGCACCTTATTTTCAGGTAATCCCCGATGGAGGAAATGATGATGGGACTTATCTGCAGGCTTATGGCAATGGTAGCCTGACAACTGAGATGGCTGTGCACACGGTGTATGCTATTCATCCAAACACCAATTATTATTTCTCGGTAGCCTCTTGCAATATGCCTTCTGGATATGATTGTAAGTTGGGTTTGAGCGAGGAAGGAATGGTTGCTCCTGCTGCCTCACCTTTATTTATTAATAATACAACAGACAAGTGGGTAACGCAGTTTGTCTGCTTTGATAGTCAGGCTAATACACAGGCGCGTGTACGTCTGTTTAATCTCGCTTCTAAGGCACAGGTCGATCAGATGATGCTTTGTCAGTTGTTCTCTACACGCGACTCGGCTATCGCTGACGGTATAGCAAAGATGCGTATCGCGGCAGAGTCATTCATGGACTACAATACGAAATACAGCTTCCTGAATGAGGATATGACGCGTATATTTTCAGATGTTACGGCTACGGATGCAGAAGCTCTTCTGGTGTTGACAAAGACGATGGACGATGCACTTTTGGCTTACCGTTATCTGAGTGATGGTTCTTTGATTTCCTATGCAGAGAAACTGGTTGCTCTGAGATTGTATGGTCATGAAAGTTTGGAACTGATACTTAATGCAGCAAAGAACGCTAAGACTATTGCGATGATTGTTCAGTGCTATTCTGATTTAGAAGAAGCGGTTCTTGATTATCTGCCTTATAAACAGATAAAGGATAAAATTTCGAATCCTGACTTCAAGTTGAATACTGGCTGGGAGGTTAAGACAGGTTCATTCCAAGGTGGTGACCAGCGTTTGGCTACACAAGATGGTGTTACTTGTTGGAATGCGTGGTGGTCGGGCATTGATGCTGACGATGAGACACAGTCAATGGCTATCTCGCAAGAACTATCATTCCCAGGTAATACTTCTATGCACGGCCTGTATGCCCTTGAGTGCAAGGCTTCAACAGAGCATTACTGTCTGTCAGACCAGCATGGTTACATCACAGATGGCAGCATTAAGGAGAACACTCAAACACTTACGGCCGATTATCTGGATTTGAATTTGCCTGTGGACAAGCGCTGGGGTACACTATACACGGCTCCTATCTATATAGATGACAAAGGTGCGTTGACCGTTGGTTTCGAGAGTACCAAGAAGGGAGCTGTTGCTAATGCTTGGCTGCAGTATGGAAAGACGTCTGGTCAGTCAAACGATAAGCGTGAGGGTTGGTGGTGTGCTACTGATTTTGCACTCCGTTTCACACCGCTTTATAAACGAACAGTAGTACCCAATCAGTTTGGTAGCATCTGTCTGCCTTATGCTGTTCGTGCTTCTGCTACGCTGAAATGCTATAAGATTGTAGGTATCAATGCTGATTATACTCAACTGTGTCTGGAGGAAATCAATGAGACTGAGGCTGGCGTACCGTTTATTTATCGTTCTTCAGAAGCTGAGGCACAGTTCCTGGAGTACGGCGATGCTGTAACAATAACGCTGAATGGTCCTGGAAATCTGCGTGGTTATCTGATTGCCACAGCTCGTATGCCTCTCAATAACTATTATGTTAACAATGGCGCTTTCGAGAAGATTACATCTGCTAATCGTGATAGAGTAAAGAACTATGATGCCTATATGCGTCCTTTCACGGATACCAATAGTGAGTATATTCCCGTGTTGACCGATTGGACAGGTGTGACCATGCCTATTAGTGGTGTTACTGATGAGGAGAAAGAGAAGAATAACCAACTCACCAAGATTAATATCATCAGTGACACTCACATGTTTGCTGATGGTATCTATACGCTCGATGGACGTAATGTGCAGCGCGAGAGGATGAAGCCTGGCCTTTATATCAAGGTTATCGGTGGACGAAAGTACAAGACAATCATCAAATAATAATGAATAGAAAAAGAAATATCCTGCTTATGATGGCTGCACTGAGTGCTGCCACCACTTTGGCGCAAGAGCCTGTACGCTCTTCGTCAAGTCTCTATCTGCGTGCCCAGAAAAAGGCTGATGTATCTCTGCCTTATGCTATCTCGGCCGAAGGTAAGCGCTTCCAGCCTATATGGGGCTTGGATCTGGCTTGGAATAATGAGTCAAATTTGCGTAAGGGCGTCAACCACATGGGTAAGGAGAATGTCGGCATCGGTCGTACATCATTCCGTGTGCTGAATGCGCTGAAAGATGGTAATCAGTTGACATCAGACCAGATAGAAGGACTACGTTCGCGTTCGAATGTATTTGATAATGTGGTGGGCAGAACCCTGCCATTGGTTATCAACTGTGACAACGGTTATATGCCCAATGGTCATACAGGACCGTATATCAATACTTACTATACAGCTGAAGATAAGAGTGTTGATGTGGAACATTGGGCTAAGTGCATTGAGGCTCACGTGCTTTGGATGAAGACGAATACCAGTCATCCGATAGTTGGTGTGTCGCCGTTTAATGAGCCTGATAACGCTTGGGAAAAGAACCTTGCGGGTGAAATACAGGGAAATGCAGGGGATGAGGCTAATGTGGCAAAGTTACTGAAGAGCTATGATTCGATGAATGGCATCGTCATCGCTGGTGCCAACACGCTGAATAATGACAACGCATGGAACTGGTTTAATGCTGGCAAACAGTATTACGACTGGGGAAATACCCATCAGTTGGCGGGCTCGTTCGCTAATTTCGCTAACTTCTATCAGCAACTGAAAAACGCTGAAAAGGTGGGTTTCGATGACGAGATGCACAATGTTGTTGAGGCTATGGTAGGACTGGAATACGGTATGAGTGTAGGCATTTGGTGGGGCTTTGACAGTCGTGCACGTGGTGAGTTCTGCGACATCAGTCGCAATGGCGTGCGTCTGGCTTATGGTGAGCACCGCAACAACTGGACGGCGGCCAGTGTCTATCGTCATGATGACGGACGCGTGAAGGCTTTCATTGGCTCCAGTGAACGGCAGGCCAAGTCCACCACTTATCAGTTTGTCTCTACTGAGCGTGATGTCTATTATGATGGTTATGGTCCTGTACACGAGTTCGTGATGGAGATGCCTGGTGGTACGGGCTATCAGACAGGACAGACCAACGGTGAGCGTGTAATCAATGTGACGTGGGGCGAGGACGTGCCTCCTTCTGAGATTAACGGTACTTATAAACTGTTGAACAAGGTTTCGGGTGCTACTGGTAATGTCGTAAGCTATACTTCCAGCGGTGACATAATCAAGCAGTCAAGGTACACTGGTTCCAAGAAACAGCAGTGGACGGTGAAACCTTGTAGTTCTCGCATTGGTGGTGATTTTAGCTTCTATGATATCGAGTCGGTGGATAATGCCAATATTCGCATGAATGTGAAGGATTATTCCAAGAGTCAGGCTGATATCCTGGCGTGGACGCAGAATGGTCCTACCAGCAACGAACAGTGGTATCTGGAGTATGCCGGCAATGGCTATTACTTGATTCGTAACCGTGAGAGTGCACTCTATCTGGCCTCGGCAGGCACTAGTATAATGGCAAAGATTATACAGACCCCAGAACTTACGGGCACTAATCGTGATCGTATGCTGTTCCGTTTCGTTCCCGTGGACGTAACTTACGATACTGCAGCTCCTGCCAAGCCTGCTGGCTTGCTGGCTGAGTCGCAGTCGGCCTCTGTTCGTCTCTCATGGACGGCTAATACAGAAACGGATGTGGAAGGCTATATGGTGGTACGTGCGCCTAAGGGTACTGACGACTGGAACACCATCGCCCGTCAGCTCACGGAGACTTATTTCGTAGACAATACCTGTCGTCCTAATACCTCTTATATATATAAGGTGAAGGCGATAGACCGTTCGCAGAATATATCTGAGGCTTCTGATGTCGTTGAGGCTGCTCCGCTGAGTCAGCCTACGATGATTGCCCGTTGGGATTTCGAGGATAATCTCAATGATGAGACACACAATATGATGGATGTTGCTTCGCTTGTCACACCAAAGTATATGGCTGACCACAAGATGGGTGAGAAATCCTTGTCGCTGCCAAATCAATTCGTTAAGTTGCCTTATCGCATTGCTGATAGTGAAGAACTTTCTGTTGCTATGTGGATTAAGTGGAACTCTGTAACAACTCAGTGGCAGCGTATCTTTGATTTCGGTAATGACACTGACCATTATATGTTTCTGACACCTAATGGCGCAAGTTCTAAGATGCGTTTTGCCATTAAGAACGGAGGTGATGAACAGATTCTCGATTGTCCCACTAAGTTGTCAAGCTATCTGTGGAAGCATGTTGTGGTGACAATAGGAAAGGATAAGACTGCCATCTATGTTGACGGTAAGGAAGTGGCTTCTTCAACAGGCATTACGATTAAGCCCAGTGACATCCGTCCGGTGCAGAATTATCTGGGACGCAGTCAGTTCCTTACTGATCCTGATATCTCAGCATATTATGATGATGTGCGTATCTTTAACTACGCCCTGCATGCTGATGAGGTGCAGGATGTGATGAACGGTACCTATACCAACGTCAAATCAGTACAGACTTCCGATGCTGCTAGTAAACCGGTTTATACTATTGACGGTAAACGGATTAGTCGTCCTCAGCAAGGTATCAATATCATTGACAATAAGAAAATCATAATAAAGTAAAATAGAGAAAGAGGATGCTTCGGCATCCTCTTTCTCTATTTCTCCAACGATTGTTTGTACCAGTCAAAGAGTTTCTTCACTCCTTCATCAATCTCAACCTTGTGTGTCCAACCTAACCGGTGCAGTTTTGATACATCAATCAATTTACGCATCGTACCGTCTGGTTTTGTACTGTCAAACTCGATAGTACCTTCAAAGCCTACAGCTTTAGCAACCAGTTCTGATAGTTCGCGAATAGTCAGCTCCTTACCTGTGCCCACATTGATATGGCAGTTGCGTATCTCGCCCCAAGAGGGGATAGCGCCGCCGCGTCCTGCGGAATGGTTGCGGTCCACGGCACCATCGGTCTTGGCACCATAGTGCACACTGGAGTATTTCTCAATGCCAATCACATCACTGAAATCTACGTTCAGCAATACGTGTACGCTGGCATCCGCCATATCTTCACTCCACAGGAATTCGCGCAGTGGTGTACCGGTACCCCAGAGG
>CAMOGP010000057.1 GCA_946614175.1 uncultured Prevotella sp.
TAGGAGGCAGTATGGAGGAATTCAACAAACGCTATGTGGACAACGGCATGATGGACTTCCTCATGCAGGAGCGCGAGGCTGGAAGGATTCGGAACCTGGGCTTCTCATTCCACGGTCAGAAAGAAGTGTTTGATGAGGTATTGGCTATGACAGACCAGTATCACTGGGACTTCGTACAGATTGAGCTGAACTATCTGGACTGGAACTATGCCAACGAGATTAACAGCTTTAATGTGGATGCTTCCTATCTCTATGCAGAACTGGAGAAACGTCATATTCCAGCTGTCATCATGGAACCTCTTCTCGGAGGCCGCCTGGTCAAGGACCTGCCACAATATGCAATCAACGAACTGAAACAGCGCGACCCGCAGAAATCAATCGCATCATGGGCCTTCCGCTATGCAGGTACCCCAGAGGGTGTACTCACCGTACTGAGTGGTATGACTTTCATGGAGCATCTGAAAGATAACCTTCTCTCCTACTGTCCGTTGGAACCTCTGACGGAAGAGGAGCAACGATTCCTGGACACAGAGATTGCACAACAGATGATGGAGATGGGCACCATCCCTTGCAACAACTGCCAATACTGCATGCCCTGTCCCTATGGTATCGATATCCCAGGTATCTTCGTACATTATAATAAATGGTTGGTGGAAAAGACGTTGCCTAAGGACAAAGGTGACGAGAACTACCGCAAGAACCGTCGTAACTACCTCATCAGTCTGGACCGTGCCATCCCCAAGGACCGTCAGCCCGACCACTGCATCATGTGCAACCACTGCATTGAGGTGAAAACCTGTCCTCAGAAAATACGTATTCCTCAGGAACTGAAAAAGATTGCTGACCTGATGGAACAACTGAAAAGAGACGAATGAAACAGTACACAGACATATTTTTAGATTTCGACGATACACTTTATGACACCCACGGCAATGCCGTGATAGCACTCGCTGAGACGTATGAGGACTTTCATTTGGACCGCTATTTCAACGATCCACAGGTGTTTTACGAAGACTATTGGAAGACCAACATCGACCTGTGGGGACGCTACTCCAAGGGTGAGATAACACGCGATTATCTTATCGTTGAGCGTTTCCGTCACCCACTTTGTGTGAGTGAAGAATTACGAGTAAAAAATGAGCAGTCAGCCTCTGCCTTCGAAGACTATTGTCTCAAGATAAGCGATGTATTCCTTGACTACTGCTCATCAAAGCCTGGCGTCATTGATGGTGCCCACGAACTGATGGATTATCTCCGCGACAAAGGCTATAGGCTACACATGTGCAGCAACGGTTTTCATGAGGTACAATACAAGAAACTGAAGGCCTGCGGATTAAGCAACCACTTCGACACTATCATCCTGAGCGAAGATGCAGGTGTCAACAAGCCCTCACCCCTATTCTTTGAATATGCCCTGAAAGAATCGGGAGCCAACAAAGCATCAACAATTATGATTGGCGACAATTTCCAAACAGATATTCTGGGGGCCAAGAATGCCGGACTGGATACTATTTTCTTTAACCACTGGCCAGAATATCCCGCAACAGAGCCTGTAACCTATGAAGTAAAAGCATTAAAAGATATTATGAACATCCTATAAGATTAAACATATGGAACAGAAGAAAGAAGAACAAATACTTGTACGCATCACTGGTCAGGATCGTCCTGGACTGACCGCATCGGTGATGGGCATACTTGCAAAATACGACGCACAGATTCTAGATATCGGTCAGGCCGATATCCACGCCACCCTGTCACTGGGCATCCTTATTCGCATGGAAGAAGAGCACTCGGGACAGGTGATGAAAGAACTGTTGTTCAAGGCTACCGAACTGGGCGTAAACATCGGCTTTGCCCCTATCACCGATGAAGAATACGAGGACTGGGTGGGCCATCAAGGCAAGAACCGCTATATCCTCATGGTGATGGGACGCCAGTTGGAAGCCAAGCAGATTGAAGCTGCCACACGCGTCATTGCCGATCAAGGTCTGAATATTGACTCCATCATCCGTTTAACTGGTCGTAAGAGTATCAAGAACCCAGCTAAGCACACCCGTGCCTGCATCGAATTCTCACTACGCGGCGAACCCGCCAACCGTCACGAGATGCAGTCAAAGTTCCTCAAACTGTCGGCCGAGATGGAGATTGACTTCTCTTTCCAGCGTGATGATATGTTCCGCCGTATGCGTCGCCTTATCTGTTTCGATATGGACTCCACCCTTATCCAGACTGAGTGTATTGACGAGTTGGCCGAGCGCGCTGGCGTTGGTGCCCAAGTGCGTGCCATCACCGAAAGCGCTATGCGTGGCGAGATTGACTTCAAGGAAAGTTTTACCCGTCGTGTACAATTGCTCAAGGGTCTTGATGTCAGTGTGATGCAGGACATCGCCGAACATCTGCCCATCACCGAGGGCGTTGACCGTCTAATGACCATCCTCAAACGCTGCGGCTATAAGATTGCCATTCTCAGTGGTGGATTCACCTATTTCGGTGAGTATCTACAGCGCAAATACGGCATCGACTATGTTTATGCCAACGAGTTAGAAGTTGATGAGAACGGCAAGCTCACTGGCAACTACGTAGGTGAGATTGTTGACGGTCATCGCAAAGCCGAGCTCCTAAAGCTCATTGCACAGGTAGAGAAAGTCAATCTGGCGCAAACCATTGCCGTGGGCGATGGTGCCAACGACCTGCCAATGATATCCGAAGCCGGACTGGGCATTGCCTTCCACGCCAAACCACGTGTGGTGGCCAACGCCAAGCAGAGCATCAATACCATCGGACTCGATGGCGTGCTTTATTTCCTTGGTTTCAAAGACTCCTATCTCGGTGATCAAGGCAAACTATAATATGAAGACAATACTAGTTGGAATAGCAGTTTGGCTATCGGCATTAGCGTGCTATGCACAAGCCGACACCACTCAGGTTAGGAAAAAGAAAGAGCGCACCATTGAACTATCGGGCGAAGTCTATGACTCGTTCACCAAGGCCAAGGTGAAGGCATTCATCACTCTGTTGCGCTCAGACTCTACGTTTGTGGACTCTATGACCTGTTGGACATGGAGCACTTCTTCTTATTACCAGTTTAAGGTACCTGCTAAGAATGCCGACTATATCATCAAAGCCTCTGCCGAAGGATATAATGATACCACAATGAACTATAAGTTGCGCCATATTGCACGCAACTCATGGTTTGAACTGCCTCGCATCCTCATGAAGAAGAAGCAGCGCAGCGACGATGATATCTATAAGGAAATCGGACTCGGAGGAGTCGTCGTAACAGGTACCAAGGTAAAACTGGCCTATCGTGGTGACACGCTGGTGTATAATGCCTCCGCCTTTAACCTGCCAGAAGGTTCTATGCTCGACGGACTGATTCGTCAGATGCCCGGTGCCGAACTCAAGGACAACGGAGACATCTATATCAACGGCAAGAAGGTGGACTATCTCACGCTGAACGGTAAGGACTTCTTCAAGGGACAGAACAAGGTAATGCTCGACAACCTGCCCTACTACACCGTGAAGGAACTGAAAGTCTTTGACAAGAGTACCAAACAGAGTGAACTCATTGGCCATGATGTCGAGAAGAAAGACTACGTGATGGATGTGCAGCTGAAGCGCGAATATAATCGCGGTCTGATGGGTAATATTGAAGGCGGGTACGGTACCGACAAACGTTACATGGGACGCCTGTTCGGCCTCTACTATGATGACCACTCACGTGTAAGTGTCTTTGCCAATGCCAACAACGTGAATGAAACCCACAGGCCTGGAGCTGAAGGCGAATGGACACCCAGTAATACGCCGCAGGGACTAAGGTCTATGAAACAGACGGGCCTGCATATTGAGACCGAAGATGCTGACAAAAACTGGGAGACCAACCTCGATGCCGTCTTCGCATGGGATGATGCAGATAATATGAGCCGTACTTCTAGCGAGCGCTTTGCCACAGGCGGAAATATCCTTGGAGGCTCTGAGTCATGGAGCCGCCAGAAAGATTTCCGTTTTCAGGCCTTTGACTACTTCCAAATAAAGAAGCCTGTCACATTGTGGGGTACACTCAATGTCACCTATACCAATGGGCATCGCACTAACGGCAGTCAGGACTCCACCTACCGCGAGAGCCTCATCAACCAATCCTTCAACGACGGATTGACACGTTACCGCACGCTGAACCTAAATGGTACAATCGGCTTACATCATAAATTCGCCTGGGGCGATTATCTGATGGGCGGACTGACTGGCAGCTATACGCGCCAGAAACCAAGCGACAGCTGGACGATGAACCGCACACTCTTCACACAGACAAGTAATACGGACCTGCGCCATAACTATGCCGACACACATGGTGACAATTATAGCTATGAGGCAGAATTCGGCTATTATCTCCAGCTACTCAACAGGTGGTTTATTGGCGCCAATGCCAGTTATACGCAGTCGTTAGACAATAGCAATAACCTGCGTTATCGCCTGGACCGCTTGGCGGAGGACAAACTACAGACGGAATGGCTACCTTCCACGCATGAAGAACTGAAGAGTGTGATAGACCTTAACAACTGCGACGAGCAACAACTGCTTACTCGTACCGCCAGTACCACATTAGAGGTCATGCACTCCAGCGACAATGAGTATTTCTCATTCTCACTCCCCATCAAGAATCCACACGAGCGACTTTATTATAACGACTTTGCCGGGCTCGACACCATTGCCCGTCGCAGTTACGTGGAAATAGCGCCTAGCATCAGCTGGTCGCGCTGGGGCAAGAAGAATGGCCTGAACAGCTTAGGCTATAGCATGAACATGAGCAGACCATCCTTGGCAGACCTGATGCCCGTCGATGATACAACCAACCCACTGGTCACCACCATCAACAACCCTGACCTGAAACCTACGCTGACACATAACGTGAATATCGGTTTTCAGTTCAACAATGACTCCATCCGCCGTTTCATCCGTGTGTGGAGTAATGCCTCGCTGGCTCAGCACTCTATTGGTACTCGCACCATCTACGATACCGCGACAGGTGTCTATACCTATATGCAGGACAATATCAACGGCAACTGGAACTGGAACCTCGGCACGAGCTATGAGCAACCACTCGACAGTGCCAAACGAATCACCCTGCAACAGCGTTTCAGCGTCGATTATCTCCATTCTGTAGATTTCGATGTGGTCTATGAATCCTATAAGCCCTTTGAGGAATATGACTTCCTGAAGAGCACCGTACACAACTGGACGCTCAACGAACACCTGGGTGTAGAATACCAAAAGGACAAGCTCACCATTGGTATCAGCGGCGAGATAGACTGGCGCCGTTCAACCAGCCATCGTGCCAACTTCGAGAATATCTCGGCCTTCGACTATAACTACGGTGGACTGCTGCGCTACACCATTCCCTGGGTAGAACTGAACATCGCTACCGACATCCGCATGTATAGTCGCAGGGGCTATCAGAGTGAGATGATGAACACCGACGACCTGGTGTGGAATGCCGAACTGGCACGCTCACTGTTCAACGAGAAACTCACATTGAAGTTCACGGCCTTCGACCTGCTGCACCAGCTTTCCAACAAGCAATACAGCGTCAATGCACAAGGTCGCACAGAGACTTGGAACAACTGCATCCCCCGCTATCTGATGCTTTCCGTTGCCTATAAGTTCAATAAACAACCAAAGAAATAAAAAAAAAGAGGTGAGACGTTTCAATCTCACCTCTTATTATTTATGATAGCATTCCCTTAGTTAATCAGGAATATCTTGGTCTGACCGTTGTAGGTAGCCTTCACTGTAGCGCGACCTTCAACGATAGGACTAATCTCGCACTTCACGCCTGGCACGTCAGCCTTAGCCTCCAACTTGGTATTAGCCTTCAGAGGACCATAGACCTGATAGCGAATCTGGTCGGCATAGCCATTCTGATTGTTGAAGCGGATAGGTGTCGTGGGAATATTCAGCTTCTGGCCATCGGCAGTAATCGTGAGCTGAGGCACAACAGGAGCCGTATGGTTTGCACCCTTTGAAAAACTGATTCCGTGGAGGTCGAAGAGACCCTGAGGGCGCTGAGGCTGCTGGGGACCACGACCAAAGCCAGGACGTCCCTGAGGCTGCTGAGGCTGCTGTACCTCTGGACCATCAGCCACGAGGTAGATAGCATGCTTGCCGCTAAGACCCTCTACAGCAGGAACGGCAGCATAAAACATTGTCTCCTTACGGTCTGCATTAGCGGACACGTCAACGACAGCAATCTCCTGACCCTTCCAGGGATCATCCAACTTAACGCGAATCTTGAAGGCGCCCTTGCCACTGGGTGTCAGATTGAGACCGAGTGTAGTCTTGTCATCAGCCTTAGTTCCCTCGAAAGCCTTACAGCCCTTGGTATCCTGAGCCAGTCCACCGAAGCCGAAATACTTAAAGCCTACGATACCACCGTTCTGAATGCCTGCGAGGTCCATTGAGTTGTTCCAAACATCGTGATTGTCCTGCATCCAGTTGTTGGCATTGGGGCCATACATAAAGGCAGCATATCCGGCGCTATAGTAGTTATAGGGAGCCAAACCAAAAATCTGGAAGCCCTCACTGGTCACCTCTGCACCAGTATATTCATTGCCATCAGTAGCCTTAGCAGTCCACACATTGTTCTTTGTGTAGGGGTCATAACCAGTAATCGTCACCTTACCACCCTTAGCCACTGGCTTCTTATCCCATGTAATCTTCACAGGAGCTACCATTGTCTGACGGGCATTACCGAAACCACGTGGGGGACGATGATAGAACACATACCACTGTCCGTTGATTTCCTGTAGCGAACCGTGTGTATTATGGCCAGCGTTCGTTGTAATCAACTTTGAACCATCCTCATTCAGGACAACACCACGTGAGTCAACCAACACACCACCAGAACGCCAGGGTCCCAGAGGAGAGTCACCATAGGCATAGCGCAGAGCCGAGTTCGTGTTGCCCAGTCCGTACTCCTTACCAGAGTAACCAGAGAACACCATCACATACTTATTACCCACCTGACGGATAGAAGAAGCCTCAAAGAAGTTGAAGTCCTTAGGATCCTGTCCCTTATAAAGAGCCTTATACTCACTGCCAGCCTTATCCAACAAACGACCGTCGGCGCTTACAGCAGGAATAAACGGATCTATAGGTTCCGTTCCGGGACGCTTAGAATACATCGTGTTCTGGTCAAGTTCTACAGCCGTAGAGTGCTGGAAGCCATAAAACACATAGGCACGGAAGCCGATGTTATAATCCTTATCTTTCTTATCCGTGATATTCTCAATGAATACAGAAGGGTCAAAGTCAATCAGAGAACCTGGCAGACACTGGCGACCATCCTCAGTGAGGTTGATGGGCTTAAAAGGACCATTAGGGCGGTCACCCTTACATACCATTGGTGTACGACGCCATCCGCGAGAGTGAGGATAGAGATAGTAAGTCTTCTTACCAGTTGTTCTATCCTTTACCTCCACCAAGTCAGGTGCATACATCGTGTCCCACTGACCATCTACGAACCACGAGAAGATTGGTCCCTCATCGCGCCATTGACTGAGGTCTTCTACAGGTGCTGACCACATACGGATATCAGGACCGCAGTAGGCAGAATAGTTCACATCGTGCGAACCAATGATGTAAGCACGATACTTTCCCGGCTGATCGGGATCTTCAAATACACGGGGTTCACCATCGGGCACATGTTCCCATAATGGCAAATAGGGATTCTGGGCATTGATACCCATTGTGGCTGCGAAAGCCACAGCTAATAAAAAGATCTTCTTCATAAAACTCGTTAAAGGTTTTTATTCCGACTGCAAAGGTACCAAAAATCCGCGACAAGCCTTTTGGATTATGTGTCTTATCTTTCTGATTTTGTTACATCAGACAAAGAATTGGCGGATAGAAACCATATAACGGGTTAATTGTTTGGGGTAACTGCGCCCCCATCGCGTGATGCTGTTATGACAGAAACTTATAGTCAGTCGTTTGCGGGCGCGTGAGATAGCCACATAGAATTTGCGTGCCTCTTCCTGTCCGCCACTCTCTGTATCGGCATAGACGCTGGGATATTTTCCTTCCACCGCATCATAGACGATGACATGGTCAAACTCCAGTCCCTTTGCCTTATGTACCGTACTCACAAAAACACGGTCCGTCATACTGGAAGCCCCACAGAGGTCGGCCTCCTTCATGGTGGTCAGGTCCTGGATATGCCGGTGAAGCTGATCAGCCAACGACAATCCACTGGCAGATGATATCAGTTCCTGCTCTATATACCTTATTATATATGGTAGCTTTGACAGATGGCCAATGCGACCAATGTCACGCAGATAGTCATACGCATATTGCATTTCCGCTGATAGCGGCGTGATACTACTCTGTACATATAGTTGGCCACGAGCATGATGATAAAGGTCGGCATAAAGATGGCGGAAGCGGTCTATGATTTTCTGATGACGTCTGATAAACTCCTGCTGACGTCCGACGATACTCCTGGCACGATCATAGCAATATATCATCAAACTATTCGTAGCCAGGATATCATCGTTTGCCAGGTGAGAGTTTTGGCCCTCCAGTCCCAACTGCACCAACAAATCCTTCAGCTTATAACTCTTCAGACGCGGACGCAGCAAGCGTGCCATTTTCAGACTATCAAAATAAGAGGGCCATAATCGATACATCGACAGATCTGGTGCATATCTCTGCATATTATGTTCCATAATCTGATAGTCGTAAGTAGCATTATGTCCCAGGATAGCACAGCCACGGGAGAAATCCACAAATCGTTGTAAGGCCTCCTGATGCGACAGATGCGGTTGTGCCGCATACTCCTCTACCAGCGGGTTCACCACCTCGCCCAGCATCTCAGGAATCGTACGTTCTGTCTCAATGAAGATATTCAACTCCTCTATTACCCTACCCTGTCTGACCTTCACGGCAGCTATCTGCACCACGTCATCCTCAAAGACATTCAGGCCTGTGGTCTCTGTATCAAACACCACCACATCCTGTTTCTCATAGACCTTGACAAACTCACTCAGATAGGTAGAACCCTCATAATCCAGGAAATCAACAGGCGACAAAGCCAGTTCCATCACCTGACGCACAAACTGCCTTGAGGCACTATTGGAAGTATAGACATGAAGCCCGGTAAACAGATGCGACCAGGCTATGAAATTCTGTTCCATCGACACCACACTGAGATGAGCCAACAGCAGACGCACCTCTGGCGTAGAGAAACAGTCGATACCAGATATCTTGAAATGTGGCAAGGTCTGCAACGCACCACTCACGTCATCGGCATCACTATTGAAAGCCACGATTACCGCCACCGTGTCGTCAGGATACTGTTCGTAGATACGACGTACCTCATGCGCCACGATGTTAGCCTCATCCACATTCGTATCAGCCTCAAGAAACTGCAGGTCGCCTACCTGCTTCTCCGTCTTGTTTTGCGTTGATGGCAACAGGTCATGAGCTATACCCAGTTGCTGTTCACCATACTGATTAAAGACATCCAGCAGATACTGGGGTGAACGGTAGTTGACGAAGAAATTATGGAAATGTCCCTCGCCGCAGCGCTCTTTCAACAACGTCAGCGTGTCCGTCTGTGCACCCATAAAAGAGAATATAGCCTGCTGAGTATCACCTAGATACACTACAGTTGCTTCAGTATCAGTAAAACCATCAATAATTGCCAGTTGAAGCGGATTCAGATCCTGAACCTCGTCTATCTGAAGCCATTTCAGTTTCTTGATGGGATGCGCTTCCACCTGTTCTGCATGATACGATTCTGTCGCATCATACTGCACCAGCATATCATAGGTTTTCAGGAGCAGGTCCTCAAAATCCATCAGATCGTTTTGCAGCTTGTATAATTCATACTGACGGGCCGCATTCAGGCTCAACAAGAGGGCTGCGGCCTCCCTACTGAGCAACGCATGCTCATCCAGGAACAGACTGGCTTGATGATATAGCGTGATAGACGAGTCCTGTGTATATGGCAGACGGAAAGCGATACACAATTCCTTCAAAGCCGATGGCTGCATGGCATCACGATGTACCATCAGTTTCGACGGATAACGATGCTCACACTGATACATCAGGTGTTGCAGGTTCAGTATCTGAGAATAGCGCTGTCTGTCCTTGTTGTCACCCAGCACTTTCAGTTCATCCTCACCCAGGAAATCAGCCATGATACTAAACGACGTGTCATTATCTATCACAGCCGTATGCTCTGGCACAATACCGTTCTCAAACAGAAAGCGCGAGCAGAAGCGATGAACATTACCCACAAAGAGGCCATCCAGACCTTTTACGCTGCCCATACGTTCATAGATACGTTCCTTCATACCTCGTGAGGCACGATTAGTAAAGGTCAGACAAGCCATATCGGCAAATTCCTCCCCATGTTCATGAGCCCATACGATTCGCTCGGCAAGCACAGCCGTCTTACCGCAACCTGGAGGGGCGAGCACCAGATGACAGCCCCCCGTAGCCTCTATGACTTGTTGTTGTTCTGTGTTAAATGTCATCACCACATTGCAAAGGTAACCCTTTTCTGGCATATTGACAAGCGTTTTAGTTAAATATAGCGAATTTTTTTTGCCAATCATCCGAAATGTAGTACATTTGCTTACACAATTTATCTATGAACTCTAAAATTATTCAATTATGGAACCAACACTCATGTATGCTCTTATTGGCGCTGGAATCTTTTTCCTCGCCATCTTCGTTTTCGTATCCTATGTGAAGGCACCACCCTCATTCGCCTTCATCATTTCAGGTCTTTCCAAGCAGCCTCGCGTGCTCATTGGTAAGGGCGGATTCCGTATTCCCTTCCTCGAGCGTCTGGACCGCGTCTACCTGGGACAGATTACTGTAGATATCAAGACAGAGGAGAGCGTGCCTACCAACGATTTCATCAATGTTGACGTTGATGCCGTGGCCAAGATTCGTGTCACACCCGATAGCGAGGGAACCCGTCTGGCAGCCAAAAACTTTCTGAACATGACCCCAGACGAGATTGCCATGCAGTTGCAAGACTCCCTGCAGGGTAACATGCGTGAGATTATCGGCACACTCGACCTGCGTTCGCTGAATACCGATCGTGACGGTTTCTCTGACCAGGTGATGGCTAAAGCGTCACCCGACATGGCGAAACTGGGTATCGACATCATCTCATGTAACATCCAGAACGTGACCGACCGCGAAGGCCTTATCAAGGACCTGGGTGCCGACAACACGGCCAAGATCAAGAAAGATGCCGCTATCAACCGTGCTATCGCTGAGCGCGACGTGAAGATTGAGGTGTCTAAGGCCGACAAGGAGTCTAATGATGCACGCGTGGATGCCGATACCGCTATTGCTATCAAGAACAACGATCTCGCCTTGAAGCGTGCTGCCCTGAAACAGCAGGCCGACACCGCTCAGGCCGATGCCGATGCTGCATACGCTATCCAGCAGCAGGAACAGCAGAAGACCATCAACGTGAAGACCGTTGAGGCTGAGATTGAGAAGACCAAGCGTGAGCAGATCCTGTCAAAGGAGCGTATTGAGATTAAGCAGAACGAACTGTCTGCTGAGATTGAGAAGAAGGCTGATGCCGATAAGTATAAGGTTGAGCGTGATGCTGCCGCAGAACTGGAACAGCGCAAGCGTGTGGCTGAGGCTCAGAAGTATGAGGCCGAACAGCGTGCACTTGCCCAGAATGCCGAGTCTGATGCTACCCGTTACCGTCTGGAACAGGAGGCTGCCGGTATCAAGGCCAAGGGTGAGGCCGAGGCTTATGCTATCCAGAAGAAAGGTGAGGCCGAAGCGCTTGCTATGGACAAGAAGGCAGAGGCATATAAGAAGTATAACAATGCGGCTGTCGTTCAGATGATGATTGAAGTCCTGCCTCAGGTTGTAGAAAATGTGGCAAAGCCTATTTCAGCCATCAAGGATGTCAATATCTACAGTGGTGACGGTCAGGGAATCGCTGCCATGAGTGGCAACGTCCCCATAGCTATCAAGCAAGCTTTCGACGTGCTGAAGAGTGCCACTGGCGTTGATATGGCCGACATCATGCGTGCTGGCACAATTGAGGCTAAGACCACTCGCAACGTTAACCTGAATGATCAGGCTCGCGATGCTGTTGACAATATCACGGGTGAAAAGTAAAGACTTATTATCATACATACGTGAAGGTCGCACGATGACGCAACAGGAGAAGTTGCGGCTCATCGTGCAACTTTCTATTCCCTCTATCCTTGCACAGATATCCGCCACGGTGATGTTCTTCATCGACGCATCAATGGTAGGACATCTGGGCGCAAAAGCTTCTGCTTCTATCGGACTGGTAGAGACCACCGGATGGCTGATGGGCGGACTGGCCTCTGCAGCCTCGATGGGTTTCTCTGTACAGGTGGCCCATTTCATTGGTGCCAACGACTTCAATGCTGCTCGCCGTGTGTTACGTCAGGCTTTGGTATGCTGCCTGATATTCAGTTTCGTGATGAGTGGCA
>CAMOGP010000058.1 GCA_946614175.1 uncultured Prevotella sp.
CGAATAATCGTTTGCGTAGGCGCGCACGATGATTTGCGTAGGCGCAAACGGTCGTCGGAACGGCTTCTGTTCCCTGCGCAATCGGCATCTATTCCCTGCGCGAATACTATCTATACCCTGTAAAGTCCTATCCGGATGAGTGATAGGAGCTATTCGGACCTAATTAACTAAGCCCTGTCTTGCGATAAACGAACTTTCTGCCGTTCTGGATATAGATACCAGCTGGCATCGATTGCAAATTGCCTACCAACTGTCCGCTTAGCGTATAGATTCGCTCATTGCGAACGGCATCGGTACGGGCGGTAATGATGGCAGTAATGGTTTCTTCTGTATAGGTACCTTTTACATATATGCGATACCCCTTGGCTTCCAAAGTGAGTTCTTGGGAAGCAGAGAGGCTCACCTGATGACGACTGACGCCATCAGTGATAGTCTCACTATCAAGCCACAGGCTATAATCACCTGACGTGATGCCTGAAATGGTGGATGTGACGGCTGATGTTCCCAGATTGAGCACAACAACAGCCTCGCTGTCGCCATACTTACAGGTATAGGCCAACACATTATTAGAGGTGCTGGTAAGCCATGTAGTGGTATGGTGGGTTGCTGTGGTGTTGCCGTCACGGAAAGCCTCGACACTATGCTTCAAGGCATTGAGGGTACGCAGGGTGTTGTACATCTTCGCATCGGGATTGTTCCAATTGATTTTGGTGTCGGTGAAATAGTTGAGAGCTTGGTTACCTCCTACTTCCTGGCCGTTATAAATCAATGGCATACCCCAGAAGGTATGAGCCAAGACAGTAAGCACGTAACGGTTGTTGCCGTACTTCTGCGTGAGTGTTTGCTTTTCCTCGTTCCAGTTCTGGTCGTGATTGGTGAGATACACCATACGTCCGAAATTGATGGTGGACTGGGCATTGATGACCTTGTCGGCATTTACTTTCAGCGAAGAGGAATAGGTACCGTTAGGACCGAAATTCAGTAATGACGTCTGGTAACTCCAAGCATAATCATAATCGAATCCAACATTCTTCAAACGGGTAGCATCATTCACGATATCCGTCTCGCCCAAGAAAGTAATAGTCTTCCCACTCTTATAACCTTTGATAAGAGGAATGGTAGTCTGCCAATAACTGGCAGGGATGTATTTACTGCTGATATAGTCGCAGCGGTAGCCGTCAACATCGGCCTCATCAATCCAGAACTTCAGACAGTCGTTCATGGCATTCACCAGATTGGCATTATCGTAGTCGAGTTGCCATACATCGCCATAGTTATTAGGATGTATCATCTGTCCTTTATTGTCCTTCTTGTAGTATTCAGGATGCTCTGTCACCCAATCGGCATCGGTAGCCGTATGATTGGGCACCCAATCGAGCCATACCTCCATCTGGAGTTCATGAGCACGAGCGACAAAAACCTTCAAGTCGCTGATAGTGCCATAACTGGGATTGACCTGTTGGAAATTCTTAGCAGCGTAAGGACTGTTGATACCTCCACCACGCGGATAGATAGGCATGAGCCATACAATATCAATGCCCAGCGACTTGAGTTCAGAGAGTTGAGCAGTAGCAGCTTGGAAAGTGCCTTCTGAAGTGAAAGCACCCACATTCATCTCATAAATAACACGACGCCCAGCCTCGTTCTTCTCAGCAGCATTGTTAATCTGACTGACAAAATCGCTGGCTGCCACTGGCAGGAAAGCCAGTGACAGCATCAGCATGAAATATTTAACTGTTCTCATACAGACCATTAATTAGCATTGAATGAGTAACTTTGATTAGCCACTACGACAGCAATATCCTGTTGAACGCCATCTCCTTCACCATTGAGAATCAGGTTGTAGGTGCCGCCATCGTTAGGCAGCGGGAATACCAATGTTCCGTTCTCGTTGCTGATAGGCTTGATGCCACGCCAGCCACCATAGATTTCGCCATCACCCCATGCATAGAGACGAGGATCGGTATAGTCGGCATTATTCTGGATGGTAACCGTATTTGCAGACTGTTCCCAAACAGTATTGACATCGAAGAACATCATACCCGTAGTCACGATAGCAGGACCGTCTATCTGCTGACCATTACCATTATCGTTCAGAATGGGGTTGAAATTGCCATTTGCAGGCAGTTCGAAGAGGCACCAGCCATTATCCGTCACCTTGACAGGTGCAGCCCCAGGCCATCCGCCACATGCCTCCCTGTCGCCCCACACGTAAAGATGAGGGTCAGCATAACCGATGGTATTCTTAACTGCAATATACACTTTCTCGTCTGTAGGCTCTGGAGCAGGTGTAGGAGTCGGTGTATCGCCACCGCCCTGATAATTCTTGTCAATGATCTCATAGCCACCGTCGAAGATGCGCAGATAGATGTCGTGGTCGATGGTGAAATTAAGGTCGCTGCCTTCCCACTGCACTCCCCCGTTGTTATTATTGGGAATGAGGTTAAGGTTCAGACCTGTGTTGCCCTCACCCATATCGAAATAGATATATTCGAGTCCGTTGATGGTCTGAGTGCCCGTAGGAGCCATACCAGGCCATCCGCCAAAGGCTTCAGCATCGCCCCAGGCATAAAGTGCCAAGTCGGTCTGGCTCGACTCATTGAGAATGAAGAGGGCATAACCGTCGTGCTTCACGGTAGGTTCTACGCCTACTTCCTCAACACCATCGGCAGTCACCTTCAAGTAGATATCACGATCGAAAGTAAAGTTGAAGTCAGCCAACTGAGAACCGCCTCCTGCATTGTTGAAGATGAGGTTTTCGTTGAGTCCCATGTTCTCTTCACCCATATCGAAATAGGTCCATGTCACACCACCCGTTTCGTAGGTGCCAGTAGGCTCCATACCAGGCCATCCTCCATGCAGGTCGTTGACATCACCCCACATATAGAGGGTCAGAGCCTCCCAGCCTGTTTGGTTATCCACATAGACACGCACACCATTGTGGGCAGGTTCAGGTTTCTCGCCACCTTCCCAGTAGTAGCTCTCCCAACGCTGTCCCCATACATTGGTGAAGGTTCCCACCTGAGGATTATCGTTGTGCTGGGCCATAGCACCATTGACGGTAAACTCAATGCCCTGATTCTTGGCATAGAATCTGAAGCCATCTGCCAGAGTCTTACCATTCACGAACGTAGCAGGGTCGAGATAGATGCCCCACTTCATAGGCGAGTTAGGAGCCTTGGTGAGTTTATACGCTTCCTGCATGTAGTCAGCACCTTCGGCATCAGTGCCATTGAAGGCACCGACGATGTAGATTTCTTCATCTGCCACCGTTCCGAAAGGAGCGATAAATTCTAGAAGGATACGGTCGGCACGCGTCTCAAACTGTTGACGCTCATGGTCGAATGTGATGTCGTCGCTGCTCTTGCAACTGCTCATCAACCCCGTGATGGTCAACAGAGCCAACATCAGACTATATAATTTCTTTGTCATAATAATAGCGGTTTTATGTTAGTAATTGGGATTCTGAACAAGTCCGGGATTCACACCGATAGCCGACTGTGGCAATGGATACCACTCGTACTTACGGTCACGCTTAGCAGGCAGGTCAACACCATCCTCAGTAGCACGTCCCCAGAACCACCACTGTCCCTGTGTGAACTTATCGAAACGGCGCAAATCGGTACGACGGCGATTGCCTTCGCCCAGATATTCCTTACCCCACTCAGAGAGAATCCAGTCTAAATCGAAATCATTGAAGCCAGGACCAGGAACACTCAGAGCACTGGTGCGGTCGGTATCCGTGAAATAGCGCTTGCGGATTTCATCCACATACTTCTTTGCTTCGTCTTTGTTGCCCTTACGCATTTCGCACTCAGCTACATTGAGGTAAGCCTCAGCCAGACGGAACTGCACATCGTCGATGCTCTTGAAGCCACCCTTCTCGTCATTGGGATAAATGGGATATTTCACCAGACGCACGCCAGAGTTAGTCTCGCCCCAACGAGGATTCATCACCACTTCAAGTGGGCGACTGTTGCCATAGGCGGAGAAAGTACCTACCTGGTCAACGAACTTCAAGTCCTGACCATCACGATCGGCATCAGCTTTCAGGATATCGCCCTGACCGAAGTTGGAGCGAATCAGTCCCTTGAGGAACATTCCCGGGCCATGAGTCTGGGTGGCTACATCGTAAGTGTAGTTCTGCTTACGGATGTCGCGATTATCGAAACGCTCATAAGGAGCACCTAATTTATCATTATAGGGAGCACTCAGGAAACAGGTAGGATTATCGGTACCGCCCAGTGGGTCGATATTACCAGAGTTATCAAATGAAGGAACGAGACATACGCAGTTCCAAGCACCGATACCATCGTAGGTCTGACCGAAATAGTCGCCATAGCCATACCACATACCAATCATGGTACGTACGTTCGAGATGGCATTGGCAGCGCCCTGTCCGTCTTCAGCTGCCAAGGCGAAAATGACCTCTGGACAGTTCACATTGTTGATGCTATAGATGTCGCGATAGTTGCTGGCCAACTCATACTGTCCGTAGGTTCCGTTGATAATCTCCTTGGAAAGCGCTTCACACTCAGCAAAATGGTCTTCGCCGACAAACACGGTGGCATTGAGCAACAGACGAGCCTTCAGCAGACGGTTCATAGCCTGGTTAGCACGGTTCACCATGGTGTGATTGACATCATCCTTAGCCAAAGCAGGTAAACTCTCATCCAGTTCGGTAGCAATGAAGTCGTAGATCATCTTAGAAGAGGTGTTGAAATCTGGATCAGCAGAACCAGGAACCTCACTGCCAGCTGATGTGTTCAAAGGCAGTGCACCACCCCATATCTCATAGATGCAATAATAGTTCCAGGCACGGATAGTACGCACCTCAGCCACATACTGTTCAAGGGCTGCATCAGTCATTCCCAAAGAAGAAGCCTCCAGTCCTTCAAGGTCGTTCAAGAGAAGATTGCTCAGTCCGATAGCTGTCCAAGCTCCCGACCATGCGTTCTGGATGATGGTAGATTCAGAATTCCAATTATGCCATGACAGCACGGTCTTCATAGCCTCGTCCCATCCCCATTCACCACCGTGCCACACACGCCAGGTGAGCTGGTCGGCAGGATATTCCGAAAGGTGGAAGAAATTCTCACCAGCCAGTGTACTGGATGTCTGTCCATAGATGGCAGCGACAGCACCTTTCACACTGGTCTCATCTTGATAGTACACGCCGGCATCGATGCGGTCATATACTTTCTCGTCCAAATCGGTACAAGCTGTAAAACCTACCATCAGGCAAAGTGCACCGAATATTTTATTTTTAAGAGTAATCATATTGTCTTATTTCTAATTACTAATTCCTATTTTTAATGAAAACGCACTGTAACGCCAAGGCTCAACTGCGTGGCCTGAGGATAAGCACTGTTGACATCGATACCAGGAGTAATACCCGTAGAGGTCACGATAGAGGGGTCGTTGCCCTCATATGCTGTCAGTGTAAAGAGGTTCTTAGCCGTGAGATAGACACGCAGACTCTCGATGAGTTCACGTTTCTTAGGCATAAACGTATAACCCAAGGTTACATTGTCAAGTTTAAAGTAGTTACCATTCTCAAGGAAATAACTACTGATGACACCACCACTGGCATTCACATTCGCATAATCAGTATAGGCTGTACGCAGCACATTATCCGTACCACAGCCCTTCAATCCCATACCATACTTGCGCATATTGAAAATCTTATAACCAAAGGCTCCACGGAAGAGTGTACTCAAATCCCAGTTCTTATAACGGAAAGAGTTCGTCCAGGAGAGGAAATGCTTAGGAGCACCATTGCCGATATTACGCTTCCAGGCAGGATCGGCCTGAGCAACAGGTTGTGCATTGCCATCATTGTCGTAAACCAACAGCATACCGTTCTCATCTATGCCTGCATGTTCGTAGCCATAGAACTGGCCAATCTTTCCACCTTCCTCAATGCGGAAGAAATATTCAGAAGTTCCAAGTCCTGGTTTCTGATAGAGGTCGAGATAAGCCGCTTTATAGATATCATTGGAGAGCTTGGTCAACTTGGTCTGACCTGTGCTCCAAATAACGCCTGTAGTCCATTTGAAAGCCGACTTTGCGAGCACATCATAATCCAAAGATACCTCAACACCAGTATTTTTGGTAGTACCCACATTCACCAGAATCTTATCATAGATAAAGGGAGGCTGTGGTGCCTGATAGTTATAGAGCAAGTCCTGTGAGCGACGGTCGTAATACTCAATGCTACCGCGGAGACGACTGTTCAGAGTCACAAAGTCAATACCTACATTAAAGGCTGTAGATTTCTCCCACGCCAAATCAGGATTAGCATTCAAAGAAGGAGCATAACCATTCATCCATACACCATTGATGAAGTAGGCATTGCTGGTGCTGTAGGTAGCCAGTGAACGATAGGCATCAAAGTCGCTTCGACCTGTCACACCATAAGAGACACGTGGCTTCAGGCTTTGGAACATCTTGAAGGTGTCCTTCAGACCGGGTGTATTAGTGACTTCCCATGCCAGAGAAACTGATGGGAAGGTACCCCATTTCTTATTCTTACCAAACTTGGTAGAACCCTCATGGCGAAGTGATGCTGATGCATAAAGCATGTCATTGTAGTTGTAGTTCAATCGGCCAAAGAAACCAATAAGGGTAGATTCTGAAGAACCGCCCCAAATGTTAGCCTTACCATCTTTCAGGGCTGTACCATTACCAATACCATACCACGAAAGGGCATCATAGACAAAGTTCATATTCTCGTTGCCACTCTGTTCCCACTTCGAACGCTCCCAAGAGTAGCCTAAAACGGCCTTCACCTGATGCTTTTGAAGGGTCAGTGTATAGTTAATGAGCCACTCCAGACGGTTGGTCCACCATTTCTGATAGTTCACGTTGGCACGTCCTTTATAACCTGTCCAGAAGCTCTCACTGGATGTTGTGGGAGTGTAGAAATTTGCCTTCAGATCATTGTATTGCAGCGCATAACTCAGAGAAGTGTTCAAGTTATGCATTTCGGTCTGCAAGATATTCAGTTTGACATCTGCATTTCCCAACAGGTAGATGCGGTCTCCCTCGCTGACATTGTTCAGCAGGTCGTTCACAGGGTTATGAATACCCGATGGTGAATTGGGCTGATAGTAGCTGCCGTCTGCATTCTTGATAGGAATGGTAGGGTTCATGGTCAGCGCGGTGTCAAACAATCCGTTGTCGCCCCAATCCTCATGCACTTTACGGCCAGACAATGAAGCATTTATCTGCAAGTAGTTTTTCAGCAGACGCTGCTCCATCACGAAACGGGCGCCATACTCCTGACGCTTAGAAACAATATCAAGACCGTTACTGCTCTTGTAGTTCAGCGAGGCTCCGAAATAGCCGTTCTTCGTAGAACTGTCGATGGAGATATACTGGTTGAGGTTATAACTGGCTTTGCGAGTAATCTCATTCCACCAGTTAGTATCTGCACCATAATCCTGACCACGACGTGATCGACGGAACTCATCAGTAGAGAGTATCTCTGGTTTTCCCTTGGCAAAGTTGAGGGCAATATAACTGTCATAGGTGACATTCGGCACGCCCTGTGTTCCTGAACCTTTTTTGGTAGTAACGAGGATGACGCCATTGGCACCACGCGTACCGTAAATCGCAGCAGAACCGGCATCTTTCAGTACCGTGATGGACTCCACATCCTGTGTGGCAATGTTGCGGAGGTCACCACCGGCAATACCGTCAATCACAATCAGCGGACCATTGCTGGCAGTCAGCGAACCGGCACCACGCACCTGAATAGCAGTCATGGCATTAGGGTCAGCATCGGCTGTGGTAGAAACATTCAGACCGCCCACTTTACCTGCAACGAGTGCCATAGGATCACTGGCAGCACCTTGGTTGAACTGGTCTTTGTTAATCTGAACCACAGAGCTGGAAATCTCTTTCTTTGCCAGCGAGCCATAACCCACTACCACCACTTCGTTCAGTTGGGCTACATCTTCATGCAGGGTGATGTCGATGTTGTTTGTGGCCTTTACCTCTTGAGGTACAAAGCCGATGTAAGTAATCACCAGTGTGGCACCAGACTCACACTTCAGTTGGAAATTACCGTCGAAATCGGTAACCGTTCCATTGGTTGTTCCTTTCACAATGACACTGGCACCAATAACGGCTTCGCCAGCATCGTCTTTCACATGACCACTGACAGTGGTCTGTGCTGAAATGGTCAACCCGAAAAGCAAGGCCGCACATAACGTAAACATACGGCGCAAAAACACTTTACTTTGTTCCATTGTACATTGATTTAGTTATTAATAAATAAATTATCTCATTCTTTCTATTCTGATGGCCGCCCCACCGCTGCGTGCCAGCTTGAGCTGAAGGGTGGTTTGGCTATTGACAACCTCCTGACGGATAGTCATCGGCATGGGATTATGCTCAAAATCTGCATGAGGGCCGTCTTCATAGATGACTGCACGATACTTTTTGTCAGCATCCAGGAAATCAAGAGAGAGTGACAACTGACGAGCTTCTTCGTTAGTCATACTACCCACAAACCAGTTGTCGCCACCACGCTCCTTGCGAGCCACCGTCACATATTGTCCTATCTCTGCATGAGGCACGAGTGTCTTGCTCCATGTTGTTGGACAAGTTTCTATAAAGGTGAGAGCGGGTTGGCCCTCATAGTTTTCTATAGCATCAGCAGCCATCTGCAACGGGCTGTAAATCACCACAAACTCTGCGAGCTGCTTGGCAAGAGTTGAATGTGGGTGAGTACCTTTCACCACTTCAGAGAAATTGAAAATGGCGGGAGTAAAATCGGTAGGTCCTGCCAAGCAACGGGTAAACGGCAGGGTTACGGTATGGGATGGAGGATTTCCGCCTCGACGATCCCAGGCGTTATATTCTTGTCCGCGAACACCTTCCTGTGTCATCAAGTTAGGCAATGTGCGCTGTAAACCAGTTGGCATTGCAGGTTCGTGGTTGTCTATCATAATCTGGTATTTGGCTGCTGTCTCTATCACTTTACGATAATGACGGATACCATATTGCGACTTAGCTAATTCCTTACCGTCAAAAAGATGACCTACATATCCCGTTTTCACAACACGAATACCTAAGCGCTGAAACCAGGCAAAAGCTGAGTCCATCTGAGCTTCAAGCAATTTGGCATTGCCCCATGTCTCCGTATGTCCGATGAAGCGCACACCCTTACTGAGAGCATAGCGACAAACATCCTCTATATGAAAATCGGGGTAGGGCTTCAAATAACAGATCTGTTCTCCTTGTCCCCAACCAGGATTCCATCCTTCTGCCAGCACACCATTGAATCCATGACGGGCGGCAAAGTCGATATAACGCTTCACATTCTCGGTAGTGGCACCATGATTTGGTCCCATTTCCCAGGTATTCTGTTTTTTATGGATGCTCCACCAAATACCGATATAGCGACCTGGCTCAATCCATGAAGTATTTTCATACTGAGAAGGTTCATTGAGATTGAGCATCAGACGTGAGGTCATCAATTCGCCTGCATTTCTACCTAGTATAATAGTGCGCCATGGGGTCGCTGTTTCGTCTTCACAATATACTTTCACTCCATTCTGCCAAGGAGTCAGAGCTGTCAATAGACAAACACCTTTGCCCTGACTACGCGGAGTAAGATTAAGACTGGCATAATCGGTGAGTGCAGCCTCATGAATAGCAAGATAGAGTGAATCTTCAAAAGCAATGGTCAACGGAGTACATACCGTATCTTTCTTACTCAGCAAATCAGCTGTGTAAATACCTTCGAAATACTCTGTGCGGTTAGAAGGGATTGACCAAGCCTTGGCGTCGTGTGCCAAGGCCATCTCGGTCAACTCGTCTTGAATACAATACCTTTCGTTCTTTTCTAACCTATTAATCAACAATCTAAAACCTAAGCCATCATTATAAACGCGGAATACTGCGATCATCTTACGCTGCCGTCCACTCTTCTCTTGGAAATCGACAGACAATTCGTTGTAGTGGTTACGCACGTATTCATCTTCGCCCCACAGTTGATGCCATGTTTCATCTTTCGTAGCAGTATGTGTATCGACTATACGCATATTCTTGCCCAAGACTTCCTGGTCGAGTTGGAATCCCAGATGGGAATCGGTAATCACTGGGGTCTTCATGTAATATAATGAGTAATAGGGTCGGCCAGACTCCACACCGACGGTCACTTCAATACGACCGTCGGGCGAAGTCACATGTTCAGCCGCGTTGCACAACGAAGCTGCACCAACTAAAAAACTAAAACTCATAATTAACTTAAAAAATGTAGTATTCATTGTTATTTGCTTTTTTAGTCATTGAAAACTGATTTCGGCTGCAAAATTATAGTAGAATAGAATGCACTCCAAGCTCAACAAGCAAAAATCAAAACCCTTAAAATCTCAATCAGCTATAAATGAACTATTTACAAAATATCAGAAGCTAAAAAATCTAAAGGTTTTCATAGCAAAAACTGCCGTTTTCTGCCTTTTCGATTTGGAGATTATACAAATAATAATTATCTTTGCGCTACGAAAACAACTAAAACTTCATGTTTAACTATGGCAAAGAGATTTTCACTTTTCATCGTGTCTTTAATGATAGCTTTGAACTTGATATCAGCAGAAACTGATACCATGACGATTCCACAATTATATAAGACACTCGACAGTCTGCTAATACATCAACCAGAGATTATGGCAGCCAAGGAAGCACATATCAGGGAAATTGTCAATCCACTGAAGACCATGCAACTCACCGCCGATCAGGAGTACGAACTGAACATGCGGCTCTATGAGGAGTATCTCGCATTCCGCTTCGATTCGGCTTACTACTATATCCAAAAGAATGTAGAAAAGCAACGTCTGACGGGCGATGTCAATCGTTTTGCTGCCAGCGCAGTGCGTTTTGCGCATATCCTCTCAGTAAGTGGACTCTTCGACAAAGCTCAGGCTCTGCTCAACGAGATTGAGCCAGGAAAACTGAACGATGAATTGCGCATTGCCTACTACAACCAACGAGTGGAACTCAATCTCTACCGCTCAGAGATGGCACAGTATTCACCTTATTTTACTGAATATCTTGACAGTGCGCGCTACTATCGGGAGCTGTTGATAGAGATAGCCCCCAAGACTTCGTTTGAATACATCACGAACCAAGGCGCTTACTATAGTGAACATGGTAATGTCGACAAAGCCATACAGCTTTATAACGACTATCTCAAAAGCAACACCGTTTTCGACCGTCGTTATTCAATTATTACCAGTACACTGGCTTATTTCTATTCACTTAAGAATAATGAACAACAACACGAACGCTTGTTGCTCATGAGTGCTATTAACGACACGAAACTATCCATCACCGAAAACCGTGCCCTCTGCGACCTGTCGGAAATACTGTTGAAACGAAAGGATGTCAAACATGCCTACACCTACTTATTACAGGCGAGTGCTGATGCTCAAGCCTATGGTACGAGACTACGCACTGTTCAGACAGCACGGTTGACGCCTCTCATCACTAAAGCATACGATATGGAACGTACGCAGGCAGAACTGCGCACACAGATACTACTGATTATCCTCTCTGCTATTGCACTGCTACTTTTTATCTTGATTCTTTTCACGCTCTACCTCATCTACAAGCGCCATCGCGACAACAAGAAAATCAGTGAGATGAACAAAGAACTCTCACGCCACAACCAGGAAATTCAACTGATGAACAGTCAGATGAAAGAGTCGAACCGTATCAAGGATGAGTATATAGGGCGTTTCCTTCAATTGAGCAGCACTTTGATTTACCGAGGAGAAGAACGTGGGAAAATGCTCAACCGACTAGCACGTGAACGTAAACTCGAAGATCTCTATACAGAACTGAAAAGTCAACGTTTCCTCAACGAGAGTATCCACATGTTCCACCAGAATTTCGATACGGCGTTCCTGAAGATATTCCCTAACTTTATCGAGGAAGTTAACCGGCTTATGCAACCCGACAAGCAGTTTGATATTTCTACAGACGCAGGGCGTCTTACTACGGAATTACGAATTCTTGCTCTTATCCGACTGGGAATTGACGAGAATCAGAATATAGCAGATATTCTTCGGTCCAGTCTTACCACCATTTATACCTACCGCTCTAAAATAAAGGCAAGGGCACAATCCAAAGACTCCTTCGAGGACGATATTCGGAAAATCGCAACATACTAAAAAACGGGGCTCAGATGTCACTGAGTCCCGTCCTTTTATAGCAAGGAATATTTTACAGCAAATTCATGGTATCGGTAGCAATCATCAGCTCCTCATCGGTAGGAATAACAACGACCTTCACCTTGGAATCGTCGGCAGAAATGATGGCTTCCTCACCACGGACATTGTTCTTCGAAGCGTCGAACTTGATGCCGAGGAACTCCATGTCCTTGCAGACTTCTTCGCGCATGCTGACCTGGTTCTCACCAACACCGGCAGTGAACACGACTACATCAAG
>CAMOGP010000059.1 GCA_946614175.1 uncultured Prevotella sp.
TAGTATTGTCCGCGTTTGCGGGTGATATTACCAAAGTTGATGGCGTGTTTGGGACAATGGTGGTAGCATGCTAAGCAGTTTGTACACGATCCATCGTGCTGCCATGTAGGGATGCTATCCTTCATGATGAGGTCGCCTGTAGGACAAGCCTGTTCGCATTTCCCGCAGTGGATACAGATATCGGTGTCTACTGTGAATTTCTTGTCAGTTATCATAAACCGGTTGAAGTAGGCACCTATCACGTGACTAAACGTCCAAGGAGTTAGACCGCGCTGGGTATGTACCTCACCCGTTTTTTGATCTTTAATAATCTCTATATACTGGTCTAAGTCCTTTCTGGCTTGAGTGATTTTCTCTTTCTCTCGTTCTGGCGTGTCTGTATACATAAATGGCAGACATACGTACGACTCTGGCATCACGAGCGAAAAGGAGCTATCCAGATGCAGTTCCTTCTTTCTAAGGTCCTTATCCAATATCTCCATCGTGCGTCCTATGCTGTCGCCACAAGTGGTGACAGCGTATGTGAATGTAGAATGTAGAGTGTGGAAAGTGGACTGAGAGATGAACTCCCTCACGATATGGGGTGGTTGCCAACCATGAACGGGAAAGCAGAACCCCAACCGCTCGCCTTCCTGCAACTCATATTTACACTCGCCTTTCTTCATCTCTTCAGGGATAAAGAACAACTTCTCACCCGTCGCTTGCGCCACCTTCTCTGCCGCCCATCGGGTATTACCCGTACCAGAAAAATAGAAAATCATGCTGCAAACTTATAGAAAAAAAATGAGATAAGCAAATAAATTCGATATAAACCCGTTATGTTTGTAGTATGAACATTCATCCAATTGCATATTTTCATTCTCCGCTGACATCGAAGTTTGGCATTCCGCGCCAGAGTGGAGTGGCGGACGAGTTGGTGGGAACCATCGTATTGGAACCTGAATACAGGCGCGAAGAGGCTTTGCGCGGATTGGAATCCTTTGATTACTTGTGGCTTATCTGGGAGTTCTCTGCTAATCCACATGAACAGCAAGGGCTGACTGTGCGTCCGCCAAGATTAGGTGGAAACGAGCGAATAGGGGTGTTCGCGTCACGTTCACCGTTCCGTCCTAATCGATTAGGCCTCTCGTGTGTACGTATAGATAAGGTGGAGATGGGGGAGAACGGCCCCGTGATTCATGTGAGGGGGGCTGATTTGATGGATGGTACGCCTATCTACGACATCAAACCCTATGTAGCCTATGCCGACAGTCACCCTGAGGCAAGAAGTGGATTTGTGGATAAGACAGAATGGACACCTCTGCAAGTGGAGATACCGCAAATGCTTGCAGACTTTTTTTCGGATGATGAGTTGGCTGGCTTGAAACAGGTGCTCAGTCAGGATCCGCGTCCGCGCTATCATGATGATGCTGAGCGTATATATGGTATGCCGTTTGCTGGCTGGGATGTACGCTTCCGTGTGGCAGATGGTGTGGTTACTGTTGTTGAGGTTTGTCGAAACTGATACTGACTTTCTCAAATCCCATAGCCATCAGCAATCGCCGGATTTGTGACTCTGCCAATTGTCGGGTGCCTTCGCAAGTGGCAGGTGTGATACACCGTGCTTTCATCTTATGTCGAGCACGTTCATAAAGGGCTTGGCGGTCATTGTTTGACCATGAGCCTGATTCATGGAACGACTGCGTACGCGCCTCGTCAATGAAGTGGTTGTCGAGTAGTGTGATTTGTGGCAAACGTACTGCTAGCGAATCTTCATGTTTAGAGATACGTGAGGCGTCAAAGTCGCTGAGATCCAGTCCTAAGCGGATGGTGCCATAATAGATTCGTACTAGGTGGTCATCTGAAAAGAAGCCCTTACGCATAGTGTCTACCAATTCCTCGTCATTGATTGCCATAAACTCCCATTGCCCTATACGACGGATGCTTTCTATCTGTGAAGGGGTCATAATCATTTCAGATGTGTCTTCTGAGTGTATGCCTGGCAGCCTATGGGATACCTTATCGAAGAAGAATAGGCCAATGAGTCCTAGAGACAAAATGAATACCAGTACGATGGCAGTTATGCCTCCGCAGGTGAATAGTATCTTTTTATTATATTGTTCCATAGTGCTACTCCAATCTGCGTATTAAGTCTTGAGGGGTATAGTCTGAACGGAACTGGATGGTGATATCCTGTTCGCGGAATCCCATCTGAGTGATGATAGGCACCAGAATACGTACCGCATCCTCGCGTGCAGTACGCTCTATACCCAGTTTGGGTATCTCAGAAATAATTGCCTTACGTCCCTGCGCTTCAAAGCGCACCATCTCTTGGTCTGTGAAATCGTCGCGAAATCCCGTCACATACTCTTTGATATTCTCATGGTCTATCTTTGTGCTGGTCATTATGATGGCAGGGTCTGGTAGGGTGACTGTAATCTTTTCGCCTTGTCGCTCAATATGATGCTGCCTGACTTGACTCATATCTATATACCCTTTCAGCGTGGCATTGATGGGGATGATAATCTTGCGATCGCCAAAGACATTGAGTCCGAAAGAGATGCCGAATCCGCTAATCTCACGGTTGGATTCACACGCCACCAGCTTATGAATGCGATATTCTGTGGTATATAGACGTGAGCATCGTTGGATCTGCGTGACCAACAGTGGGATGCTGTCAATAGTGCGAATCTCTTCTGCATCGCTTTTCTCACCTCTTCCGCAACTCATAAGAAGAAGTGTCAGCAGGCACGCTAGTATCGATTCTATTGTTTTTTTCATATTTCATCTCACTTTTTTCTGAATTGCAAAAATACAAAAAAAAGAGAATAAAAATGATAAATCGTGAGTTTTTTTGCTTCTTTATTAAACTTTTCTTTTTTTGATGCGTCATAAAGATAGTTACTTGCTAGCGAGGCATCCGGAGGCTGAGCTGCAATTCAAGAATTAAAACTAGAAGTCAAATTATGAACTATTGAAGAAAATGAAGAAACTTGTTTTAGCAATGATTGCAATGGTGACCATGAGCCTCAGCGCAATGGCACAAGATACAGCCCAGGTACGCCGACAGTTCAATCCTGAACAGATGGCAAAGATGCGTACGGATGCAGTAGTAAAGAAATATGGACTGAACGACGATCAGGCAAAGAAACTGTTAGATTTGAACACTCGTTTCGCAGGTAAGATTCGCCCCATGGGTCCAATGGGAGGACAGCGCCGTGGTGGACAGCGTATGCAGGGCGACAGACCTCAGCGAATGAATCCTGATAGCCTGAGAGCACAGGGACAGCGTCGCGGACAGGGACAGCGTGGCGGTGGTTTCAATCGCGAGGAAATGCAAAAGAATATGGAGGCCTATAACAATGAACTGAAAAGCATACTGACTCCCGAGCAGTATGAAGCTTACCAGAAAGATGAGCAGCAGAACCGCCGTCAGTTCAATGGTCCCCGAAGAGAAAGACCAACACAAAGGCAATAAGATAATAAATGATTTTTTCATAGTGATTAGGTAATTTAGTTTTTCAGTGATGACAATGCGCCCGCTATTTAAAATAGTGGGCGTTTTTTTATGCCGTCTCGTTTTTTTTCAGTAATTTTGCCGAAAATTATGAATATGAAACGCTATATACCTTTTATAATGGTTGCGGGTATCCTCGCTTTTGGTGCCTGCAAGGAGAAGAAAGAGTCCAAGGATATCATCACGACGAAATATGTGCCTAAGAAGCCTCAGGCTCCTATCGCCATGCCCGTAGATACCAAGACCACGCATATCACGTGGCAGGACAAACCCTACACAATACAGATTGACCGTGTGTCGGATGATAGTTTGAAGCAGGTGAAGGACGAGAATGGTCAGCCTTATTTCGACAATCGTGTCAGCGTGACTGTCAAGCGTCAGGATGGTAGTGTTTTTTTCAAGAAGGTATTTACCAAGGCCTCATTCAGTTCATACATCGACGATACATTCCGCAACAATGGTATCCTGGCGGGAATCCAGTATGATGAGATAGGCGACAGGGGTCTGGAGTTCTCTGTTGTCGTAGGCATGCCTGATGCTCTTGACGATGTGTTTGTTCCTTTAGAATTGGTCATTGACCGCCAGGGAGCAATCAGTATCAGTCGTGATGATGATATGGATATGCTCGATTATGATGATCGTGAAGGTGATTTCGACGAGGAGGGCGTATAGCGTGCTATACACTTGACGATATCAGACTATGCCAGGCCTCTGCAAGGTCTGGCATTTTTGCGAAAATCAGGTTGGCGCCAGCATCAGCCAGCACCTTATCGGGCAGAGGACCGGTATTGACTGCAAGGGTGAAAATCTGTGCTGCCACACCTGCCTTGACACCAAGTGGCGCGTTTTCTACGACGAAAGCCTCCCAGGGCTTCAGGTTGCCGCACTTCTGTAAGCCCATCAGATAAGGATCGGGGGCAGGCTTACCATGTTTCACGTCGTAGGCCGTCACGATATGGTCTTCAGTCAGATATTGGCCAAAATCCTTGAGCAGACGGTTGATGAGCGGGCGTTGTCCGCTACCCGTCACCACGCCGATAGTCAGTCCGTCAGCGTGAATCTGTGCCATCAGGTCCAGCACGCCCTGCATCACGTTTGTCTCGGGCAGCGCATGAAATTGGCGCGTCTTCTCATCGTACATACGCTGTGCCTCCATCTCATCAATGTCGCGTCCCTGCTGTTTTTTTACCATCATGCGGATGGTGTCCACACCGCGGGCTCCCTCTGTGGCATAAGCGTCGTCAACGGTCATTCTGATGCCGAAAGTGGCCATCGACTTCTGCCAGGCTACAGCATGGTGTGACATGGAGTCATAGAGCACACCGTCCATATCGAAAAGCACGGCTTTGGGGCGAAGTGCCTCAAAACCGTGTTTCTCTAAGTATTGCTTAATAGTTTTTTTCATTAATTCTAGTTGTACTAGTTGTGCTAGTTTTACTAGTTTAATTTGTTTTACTTCTCTTTTGCAAGTCTTTCCTTAATTGCCTTTGAGTCTTCCTCGTAGCCAGGTTTGTCAAGCAGGGCAAACATGTTCTTCTTGTAAGCCTCTACACCAGGCTGGTTGAAGGGGTTCACACCGAGCACGTTACCACTGATACCGCAACCAATCTCGAAGAAGTAAATCAGCTGACCGATGTAGTATTCGTTGAGTTTAGGTACACTGATGCGGATGTTGGGCACACCACCATCCACGTGAGCCAGACGAGTACCTAGTTCAGCCATCTTGTTCACCTCGTCCACACGCTTGCCAGCCAGGAAGTTCAGGCCGTCCAGGTTCTCCTCGTCGCTGGGGAACAGCAACTTCTTCTCGGGCTCCTCGATGCTGATAACCGTTTCGAAGATAGTGCGCTCGCCGTCCTGAATCCACTGGCCCATAGAGTGCAGGTCGGTGGTGAAGTCAACAGATGCAGGGAAGATACCCTTCTTGTCTTTACCCTCAGACTCTCCGTAGAGCTGCTTCCACCATTCAGACACGAAATGGAGTTTGGGCTGATAGTTCACCATGATTTCAATCTTCTTGCCACTCTGATACAGACCGTTACGTACGGCAGCATACTGCGCTGCGAGGTTCTCGCTGAAAGGTACGTCCTTACCGCAAGCTTTCTCCATATCCTGAGCACCCTCTACCAAGGCTTTGATATCGAAACCAGCACAGGCGATAGGCAGCAGACCTACAGGAGTGAGCACAGAGAAGCGGCCACCCACGTTATCGGGGATGATGAAACTCTTGTAACCCTCTTTGTCGGCACAGGTGCGGGCAGCACCTCGCTTGGCGTCGGTCACTGCCACGATTACCTTCTTGGCCTCTTCCTTACCGCGCTGAGCCTCGCACTGCTTCTTCAGCAAACGGAAAGTCAGGGCTGTCTCGGTAGTCGTACCACTCTTGGAGATATTGATAACACCAAACTTCTTATCCTTCAAGTATTCTGTCATCTCAAACAGATAATCCTCGCCGATGTTGTTACCGGCAAAGAGAATGGTAGGGTTCTTCTTATCCTGGATGAGCCAAGCAAAACTATTGCCCAAGGCTTCGATGACGGCGCGGGCACCCAGATAAGAACCACCGATACCAGCAACAACTACAACCTCACAGTTCTGGCGCAGCGTGTCGGCACAAGCCTGAATCTCTGCCAGGAAAGCAGGTGTGATAGAAGAGGGGAGGTGGAGCCATCCCAGGAAATCGTTACCAGGGCAGGTGCCGTTCTCAAGGGCTTCCTGTGCTGCCTTTACCTTTGGCTCAAAAGCAGCTACTGTACCTTCTGCCAAAAAGCAGGAGGCCTTCGTAATGTCAAGCGTAATATTCTTCATATATTTATATAGTTAGATATTTCAAAATCTTGTGCAAAGGTACTAAAAGTCGGGCTAAATACAAAAGGAAAACAGATATATTTTTATCCCGGGATATAGTACACATCAAGATAGAATGATGAAAAAAGGTACTTGAAGAATATAACGTGTGATTTGTGGAGTATGGCTGTTGCTAAATCTCCATCACAAAACGGGCACCATTTGTATAACTGGTGTCAAGATGAATGTCCCCCCCAAGGCGGCGTGCCAGTGAGCGTGCTATCGTGAGCCCTATGCCTGTTCCGTCATAGTATTCATCGAGTTGTATGAATTCTTCGAAAATTCGCTCTGCGGCTTCTGGCGGCACCCCTATGCCTGTGTCTTCAATGGTAAACACCGTTTTGTCGTGATCAGACGTAACCTTCATGACCACTTTTTTCTTCTCCCCTAAGTTCCCATTTGTATTATGCTGGAGTCGTGCTTCGGCATCGTGAGTAAACTTCTTCGCGTTGTCGAGCAGCAGTGTCAGCGCGCGGGTGGCAGCTCGCAGGTTTGTCTGCAGATATATATTCTCGGTTTCAGGTGACAGTTGAAGGTCGAATGTCAGATGCTCTGCGTTGCAGATGCCCGACTCGTCGATGGCTTGGGTGGCAATTTGAACGATGGGCACGTTGTCTGTGCGATCAATGATGCTTTTGCTGCTTACCTCAGACAGTTCAAGCATCTTGTTGACCAACGAGGTGATACGATCGGTGTTTTCGGTTATCTTGCTGTTGATATCCAGTCGAGTGGCATCATCCAATTCCATACCGGGGGTGGTGATTACCTGCGTAAAGCCCGATAGAATATTCAGTGGCGTGCGTATCTCGTGCGACATCTGTTGTATGAAACAGGTCTTCATCCTGGCTGATTCCTCAGCATGTGCATTGGCAATGGCCAGTTGCTCGTTCTTCTGTTCCAACTGGGCATTGGCGGCTGCCAGACGGCGTTCGGCTCTGTGACGGAAGTAAGTATAGACAGAGAAGAAAACTGTGATGACGATAATCGCAGCTATGAGCGACATAATACGTGCCTTTGACAAATGTTCCTGTTGTTGCAGTATCTGTTCCTCCTTCTGTCGTATTGTCTCCTGCTCGTCAGAGTCAATCCATTGCGACTTGATGATAGCGGAGTCCAGTCGCTGACAAATCTGATTGGCTACAACACTGGCAGAATCGAGCTGTCCAGTCATCAGGTTAACGCGATACTTCTTCAGCAAATATTTCTGGATATCATCCAGTGAGTACCCCGATTGGGCATGAATAAAGATGTTGTCGAGATTGCGCAGTATTCTGGCAGCAGCATGCCATTTGCCCGACATCGCCAAATAGTCGCTGGCATCCAGCTGGCCTTCGTCGGTGTTTGCAAAGTTAGATTGCTGAAAAGCCGAAAAGGCATTTTCTGCTTCGTGAATTTTACCGATGCCTTCAAGTCCGATGGCCTCAAAGATATAGCAGCGGGCTTGCTGCTTATCGATATATGTCGAATCATCCGGAAATAACTGTTTGTACTCACTAATCAGTTTACTAAAGCGTTGGTTCCAGAACAGTCCTTTTTCGTATTTCTTCTCGCTGAGCCAACCATAGGTGATATTGATAACCCCCACTACGGCATCGTGATACGTTTCGCGGTTCTGTTCTTTGGCAATGTGTTCCAGATGTCGCTGGAATGCTTGTTCGAAAAGTTGGGGCACCTCCTCGTCCTCTATGTTGAAATGTCCCCTGCAGCAACCTGCAAAGACAAGCAGATTGGTATAGTCGCTCGTCGCGGTGTAATGGTGGTAGTTCAAATGCTCCAGAGCATTTCTCACCACCTGACTGGCACTTTGGAAGTTGTAATAGCGAATATGTAGTCCTGCAAGGTAACTGGCCGAACGGGCATAAGTATCCAGATCTGCAGGATCATCAGAACTCTCAATAGCTGCCATAGCTTCTTTCCAGTAAAATTCGGCTGTATGTACCTGCGCCATACGATAGTAGGCAAAGCCTTGCCAGAAAAAACTTTCAGCCTCGCTCAGCATATTTTCCTTTCCCAGACTGTCGGCCAGTACCTGCATGTGACTGAAGTCTTTTTGCTTGGAAGCATCCATAATCATCTTGATGGCGTCGTTAAACGCTGTCTGTTTGTCGCTGTTTTCACAACTGATGAGTGGCATTGTAATGGCGACAACAGTAATCCATATAAGTATAGGTATTAATCGTGGTCTTAGCATTTTATAGTTTAAAGTAAATTCCGTGTTTATTTAAATTTGTGGCAAAGATACGAAATATTACCGGAAAAGAGTAATAATTGTCTAAATTTAACGAATGTTGATGACATGATAATTTGGTGCCATCTGAAAATGATTTCAATAGTTATGCATTATTGTAATTTCTTTCCTTATTGATAGGGGAAAAACGGTGTAGAGATGTTGGAAAATCAAATTAATTCCGTATCTTTGCACCTAAATTTTGAAAAGACCATAAAATGAAGAAAGTCAACATAGCCATTTTTGCATCGGGCGGAGGCACGAATTGTGAGAATATTATCCGATATTTTAAGGATTCTGTTGAGGTTTGCACAGCCTTAGTTGTCAGTAATAAGGCTGAGGCTCCTGTGCTTGGAAAAGCTCTGAAGTTGGGCGTGCCAGTACAGGTTGTCACCAAAGCAGAGTTGAATGATGAGGTGGTGATGATGCCCTTACTGCAGCAATATGCTATCGACTTCATTGTATTGGCAGGTTTTCTTCCTTTAGTACCTGATTTCTTAATCGAGGCCTTTCCGCGTCGCATCGTGAATATTCACCCCTCGCTGTTGCCCAAATTTGGTGGCAAGGGTATGTGGGGACATCATGTACACGAGGCCGTGAAGGCAGCAGGAGAAACAGAGACGGGTATGACTGTTCATTGGGTCACACCCGTTTGTGATGGAGGCGATATCATTGCCCAGTATCGTGTGGCGCTCTCGCCAGAGGATTCTGCGGATGTTATCTCTGAGAAAGAGCACGCGTTGGAGATGAAATACTATCCGTTGGTCATCTTGCGCGCATTGAACGAGACTTTCTAACAGCTTGTTTTATCGTCTACTTCTTAACTCCTTATTTCTTAAAATAGTCATTCTTCATCTTGATAACAAAGATAATCACCGCACAGGTTGCTGTGATGACGTTGGTTGTGAAGATGAAGATACCAGAACGGCCCAGCATTAATCCCTGGCTCATGAAACAGATGCTGCCGATTGACATCATGATAAACCCTGGCAGTGATATTCCGTCAGTGTTTCGTGTCCGAATGGTTTGTATGGCTTGAGGCAAATAGCCTAAAATCAGTCCGAGACTCCCCATCCAACCAAATATCTGAAATAAAATATCATGTTTCATAGTAGTTTATTGTTTATGTTATTCTGAGTGCAAATATAAATAAAAAATCTGATATTGCTATGAATATGCATAGAAATTCGTGTGCTCATCGCAATTTTTAGGTAGAATGTGTCTGTATTTAGAAAAAATTACTTAATTTTGCATCGAAAAACTACAATCAAACTTAAAATGTCCACTACTAAATCATCAGAGTATTAAAGTTAAACAAAAATAACATTTTTCACGCAAGAGAATGATAAACAAGAAAATATCAATTAGACTGGTATGTCTTTATGTCTTACCATACATCGTATTACTCATGGTTTTCTTTGGATTGATGATTGTATATCCCAAACCAGAACTTCACCTGTTGCTCAATTCTTATCATTCAGACATTCTTGACGTTTTCTTTAAGTATTATACCTTGTTGGCAGAGTTTCCCTTATATCTCCTGGCTTTGCTCCCCTTGTTCTGGAAAAAATACAAGATAACACTCTTCTTTGCTATGTGTGAGGTGATTGGAGGCAGTTTCTTACAGATATTGAAGCACACCATCTGTCTTCCTCGTCCTGTCAAGGTGTTTGAGGATTACCCAGACTTGGTATTGCCTTTAGTCCAGGGCGTAGATATGCACCACAGTAATTCCTTTCCCTCGGGGCATGCCTCAACATTCTTTATGTTTTGTACTTGCTGCGTCATTGTTTTAGCATATTACTATAGTAGGAAAGATAAGACAAACACCCCCCGGATGCAGATCCTGTTTGATATTGCAATGGTGGTATTGCTGGTTCTTGCTGTCCTAGGTGCATTCTCGCGTGTCTATCTTTCCCAGCATTTCCTGTCGGATGTGTGTGTGGGCAGCATCATCGGTCTTGTAACACCATTCCTGATGTTTTACTTATGCAGGAATAAAGTATTGAAACTAAATAACTGAGAAATATAAAATGATAGCTTTATTACGTCGGGCGAAAAAGGTGTTTCAACGCCCTGTTTCGCTTTTTGCATTTTCGTGTATCATCAGCATTTTTACCTTGCTGCTTTACAACATACCCTTCTTTAGGTTTGTCATAGACAACAGCAACGAAAGTCCCCTTGGTGTTCTATGGCTGACGGTATCATTGGTCATCATTATGTTGCTGGTAAACTTCATGATGACTTGCCTGACTATGTTCTGCTTGCGAATAGTAGGACGAATATTGATGGCCATCTTGTCGGTAATAAACGCGACGGCCGTTTATTTTATTCTGACCTACAATGTCATCATCGACTCCACCACGATCGAGAATGTGTTCAATACCAGATATTCGGAAGCCTCGGGATTCTTTAGCTGGTCGTTGTGGCTGTTCATCTTTGCCTTTGGTATTCTGCCAGCTTTGTTCTGTCTGTTTCAGCCAGTGACGATTGGCAAGTTGAAAAAGTTGGGTATCTATTGCGGCAGTTCGTTGGGAGGCATTCTTGTAGTTGCATTGCTGAATATCAACCAGACACTTTTCATCAGTCAGCACGACACTGAATTGGGAGGATTACTGCAACCCTGGTCGTATATCGTCAATACATGCCGTGTCTTCAGTTTTATGCACGATAAACAGGCTGAGGAGATCAAACTGCCCGATGGTAAGATAACGGACAACGAGAAAGCCGTGGTGGTGCTCGTCATTGGTGAGTCGGCCCGAAAGGCCAACTTCCAGCTCTACGGCTATCAGCGTGATACCAATCCTCTACTGTCTAAGCAGAAGGATCTGAAAGTGTTCCAGGCTAACTCCTGTGCCACTTACACCACGGCTGGCACCAAAGCTATTCTTGAACCCAAAGATTGTGGCGACCTTTACGAGTTGCTGCCCAACTATGCTTTCCGCACGGGTGTTGATGTGTCGTGGCGTACCTATAACTGGGGTGAGCCGCCTATTCATATCGATGAATATCTGACAGACTCAGAACTGGCAGACATGTATCCCGATGCTGATCGCAACTATGATGGTCTTCTCTTTACCGGACTCCGTCAGCGTATAGAGTCAAGTCACAAGAATAAGGTTCTCATTATCCTGCATACCAGCACCAGTCACGGTCCGCAATATGCCAATAAATACCCCAAGGATTTTGAGTTCTACAAGCCCGTTGCCAAGAATGTGGAGGAGGGTGAGAAGCATGTGGACAGGCTCGTTAATGCCTATGATAATACCATTAGGTATACAGATTATCTCCTTAGCGGTCTTATTGATACCCTGCAGACCATGAATGACTGGAAGAGAGCTATGATATTTATTTCTGATCATGGTGAGTCACTTGGTGAGAACAAGATCTTTATGCATGGTCTGCCGAAGAAGCTCGCACCTAAGGAGCAGTATGAGATACCCTTCTTTGTGTGGACTTCTGAGAATTTCAGAACCTATAAGAGTAACCTGCCAAAGCTTTTGGAGCAGCATTATATCTTCCATTCCGTGCTGAATCTGCTGTCTATCCAATCGCCGGCTTACAATGAAGAATATGATATCTTTACGACTCCTAACCGATAAAGACGCCACATTTTTCCATGATATAAAAAATGAGCATCCTTTTGTGCAGGATGCTCATTTTATTTGGAATAGCGTGAAGGCTTATTCTGCAGCCTTGAAACTTTCGAGGTCCTCAACCTGGAATGCCTTGATGTAAGCAGCCTTTCCAAGTACATCCTCCTCAGCCATACGCACATAGACGTTGGCACTCTTCTTGAAGAGCTCAGGAGCCTTGCTGGCATCACGGATGATG
>CAMOGP010000060.1 GCA_946614175.1 uncultured Prevotella sp.
CGTTTGAAGTCCTATATTCAGTTCTGTTAATACTTTATTTAATCTTACTCCCATTTAGTCGAATTGATAATTGATAATTGATACTTGATAATTATTCGAACTCCGCACGGAGCACTTCCAGCAGATGGTCAACGGTCTCTTCCTCGAGGTCGGCCTTCTCAATGAGCAGTTCACGAGGAGCGTTGAGCACTTCCTTAGCGGTGTCGTAGCCCAGAGCCTTGATAGCATCGATAACCCACTGGTCGATCTCGTCGCTGAACTCGTCGAGGTAGATATCCTCGTCGGTCTCGCCCTCGTTAACCACACGGAATACGTCGATAGTGTGCTCTGTGAGCATAGAAGCCAGTTTGATGTTCATACCACCCTTACCGATGGCCAGAGAGACCTCCTCGGGCTGCAGGTAAACCTCGGCCTTGTGGTTAGCCTCATCGAGCGTGATGCTGGTAACCTTTGCAGGAGAGAGGGCACGCTGGATAAACAGCTGTACGTTGCTGGTGTAGTTGATCACGTCGATATTCTCGCCACCAAGCTCACGCACGATACCGTGTACACGACTACCCTTCACACCAACACAAGCGCCTACGGGGTCAATACGGTCGTCAAAGCTCTCAACGGCAATCTTAGCACGCTCACCCGGCATACGGGCCACGCGGCGGATAGCAATCAGGCCATCAGCAATCTCGGGCACCTCAGCCTCGAGCAGACGCTTCAGGAATTCAGGACTGGTACGGCTAAGCATGATACGAGGATTATTGTTCTCGTTCTGCACCTCCTTCACAACGGCACGTACGGTCTCGCCCTTACGATAGGTGTCTGAAGGAATCTGGTCGCCCTTCAACAGGTGGAGCTCGTTACCTTCGTCGTCCATGAGGAGCACCTCACGCTTCCACATCTGGTAAACCTCACCACTGATAACGGTGCCAACCTTATCCTTATACTTCTGATAGAGGGCATCGTGGTCGAGCTCCAGAATCTTAGAAGCCAGCGTCTGACGCAGGTTCAGGATGGCACGACGGCCAAACTTAGTGAAGTCAACAGCCTCGCTCACTTCCTCGCCTACCTCATAGTCGGGCTCAATCTTCTGAGCCTCCGTGAGAGAAATCTCCTTATTCTCGTCTTTCACGTCACCATCGGCTACCACCACACGGTTACGGTGAATCTCGAAGTCACCCTTGTCAGGGTTCACAATCACGTCGAAGTTCTCGTCAGAACCAAACATCTTGGCCAGTACATTGCGGAAGCTCTCCTCGAGCACACTCACCAATGTGGTACGGTCAATATTCTTGGTTTCCTTAAACTCCTGAAAGGTCTCAAACATGCTGGGACCTACAATTTCTTTCTTTGTTGCCATTTATTCTAATTCTTAATTCTTAATGCTTAATGAATACCCCTATTGTTTACTTAAAGTTTAAAAGGTATTTTGTAGATTTCACCTCGTCCATAGAGTACGTCTTGTCCACATCCACTTTTACAGGGCGCTTCTTGCCCTCAGGAATCTGTTTCTCCTGAGTAGAAAGGGTAAACATACGTCCCTCTACGCTTTTCAGCACACCTACAATCTTCTTGCCATCGGCATCAATGACTTCTACATTGTCGCCTACGTGGTTAGCATACTGCTGCTCCACCTTGAAAGGCTGTCCCAGTCCGGCACTGCCTACCTCCAATTCATAGTCGCCCATCTCGTCGCCCACCTTCTCCTGAAGGAAACGGCTCAATGCAGCACAATCCTCAATCCATACACCATCGGCATGGTCAATCTCGATGACGATACGATCATCATCACACATCTCAATGTCTACCAGGAAGTAGCCCGACTGACCTTGCAGCCACTCTTCCGTTAAAGTTTTTAATGTCTCTTTCGTTATCATTCTAACGGTTATTTAAACAAGAATGAGAGGCCCTTGCGGGTCTCTCATTCCACTGAACGGTTGCAAAGGTACGACTTTTTCCCCATTCCTGCAAATTTTTCTATGTATATTTTACTTTTTCTGCCTAGGTTCCAGTATTTTACGATATTCAGCGGGGGTCTTCAGCAGGCGCTCGGCTTCCTTCAACTGCTTGTCGTAATTGAGCCCAGCCTCGATACTGCCGCTCTGGAAATAATAGGCTCCAATGATATCGAGTTCCAGGATTTGCTGGATAGTCTCACGATGTTTATCCAAGTCGCTGGCCACGTCGTGCTTCAACTTCTTAGCCAAAGTATCGAAGGCCTCCTTAGCATCGTCATAATAACCCTCAAACTTGGCCGTCTTCACCAACTCATCAAACTGTTTCTGCGATACTGGGTCGTAAGAGAATCCACTCTCAATGACGCGCTGGCAGAACGTCTGCCAGTCGGCATCTGTCAGATGAAAGTCCTTAGCAGGAGCTATCGTAGGGTGATGGTCAATATAATCCACCACATAATCAAAGAGTACTTCCGTAGAATCCAGTCCACCTGCCGAGAGGTAATAGGCGATATTCGGCATCGTGTCGTTCTTCATCTCCACATCGGGCTTGATACCACCGCCATCACGCACCTCACGTCCGCCACGGGTATAGAAGACATTAGTCAAGGAATCGGCAATACGCTCCTTGCCATTGCGCCTATAGTTCACCGCCTGGATACAACGTCCAGAGGGAATGTAATAATGAGAGGTCGTAATCTTCACGTTGGCATTATAGGGTAAATCCAGGGGCACCTGCACCAATCCTTTGCCATACGTACGCGTACCTAATATTATTGCTCTATCCAGATCCTGCAGAGCGCCACTCGTAATCTCTGAAGCTGAAGCCGTCTCGCCATTCACCAGCACCACGATAGGCATCACTGTATCCACTGGCTCCAAGCGCGTCTTATACACACGGTTGGCCTGGCGCACCTTGCCACGATTCTCAACGACCGCCTGTTCCTGGGGCACCCAGATATTCACAATATCCACAGCCTCCATCTCGGAACCGCCGCCATTGTTGCGGAGATCGAAGACCAGTCCCTTGGCTCCCTGCTGTTTCAGTTCTACGAAAGCACGACGTACACTCTTGGCGCAGCCCTCCGTAAACTGATTCAGGTTGATATAACCTATAGAGTCTGGACGCATGCCCCAATAAGGCAGTTCGGGCAACTTGATATTCCTGCGCGTAATCTTAAATTTCATCTCCTTACCTGTAGAGGGGCGTTTCACCTTCAATACAAAAGTGGTACCGGCATCGCCACGCAGATGCGAACTGACATACGACACCTGCTTGTCGGTCATCACGGAGTCATCGATACTCAGGATGATATCACCTTTCTTCAACCCTACCTCTGCAGCAGGCATTCCCTCGTAAGGCTCGTCAATCACAACATGTTTCAGACGGGTGTGATATTTCACCAGCGCACCAATACCCGCATACTTACCCGTCAGCATCATCTTCAGGTTCTTGGTCTCTTCCTCAGGATAATACTCCGTATAGGGATCCAGCGAGCGCAACATCCCATCAATGGCTGCCGTCATAGTCTGCTTGGGATTCAGGGTATCCACATAAAACAAATCTAGATTACTATACAACGCATTGAAAATATCGAGGTTCTTACCCACCTCCAACTGATGATTTGTCTGGGCAGAAACTGCCAGGGGCAACATCAGTAGGGATATCACTATGGTTTTTATACGCCTGTTCATATCTTTATATGTTATTTTGCCTGCAAATTTAGCGCATTCTACTTAAAAAAGCATCTTTTTCCCCTACTTTTTATAAAAAAATCACGTTTCGGCGAAAATTTTTCCCGAAAAGTTTGCAGAATTCAAATTTTCGCTGTACCTTTGCACCCGCAATCGAGAAAACGAAAGCACTGCTTCAGTAGCTCAGTTGGTTAGAGCACCTGACTGTTAATCAGGGGGTCGTTGGTTCAAGCCCATCCTGAAGCGCGAAAAGAGTTAGAGAAATCTAACTCTTTTTTTGTTTCCAGACTTTTCATCAACCAACGTGGCATGACGCACGCATTCCGTTGGAAGCCATAAAAAAAATTCCGTAAGCCGAAGCCTACGGAACTTTCGTTTTATAGAATTTGTATCCTTAACGGATGAATAGCAGTTCACGATATTTTGGCAAGGGCCAGAGGGCATCATCCACAATGAGCTCCAACTTATCAATCTGATAGCGAATCTCGTCAAGATAAGGCTCTACTTTGTCATGGTAGGCAATAGCCTTCTCATGCTCGTCAGTAATCTTGTTGGCCTTCTTGCGAGCCTCAACCAACTCCTCTACACCTTTCTCGATAGCAGAAGTACGCTCTGAAATCTCCTGAATAATCTTCTTGTTGCGAGCAGAGAGCTTATCAGCGGTATCAATGGGGAACACGACAGACATGTGATTCAGGTTGGTAAGCAACTCACTCTGGTAGCGTGTAGCCACAGGAATGATGTGATTCATGCTGAGGTCACCCAGCACACGAGCCTCAATCTGGATCTTCTTGGTGTAGGTCTCCCATTTCACTTCGTTACGAGCCTCGAGCTCTTTTCTAGTCATCACACCCAGACTCTCAAACATCTTGATGCTGGCCTCGTCGAGATAACGCTCGAATATTTTCGGACAACTCTTCTCGACATCCAAACCACGCTTCTCAGCCTCAGCTACCCACTCGTCAGAATAGCCGTTACCATCAAAGCGGATAGGCTTACAGGTCTTGATATCCTCGCGCAGCACGTCGATAATAGCGTGGAAGGTGGCGCTGTGCCCGGTACCCTTCAATTTCTCTGCAAACTCAGGAATGCGGGCATCCACACGCTTCTTGAACTCAACCAAAGCCTCGGCAACGGCACTGTTCAGGGCAATCATCGCACTGGCACAGTTGGCCTCAGAACCTACGGCACGGAACTCAAAACGGTTGCCTGTGAAGGCAAAAGGAGATGTACGGTTACGGTCGGTATTATCAATGAGCAACTCTGGTATCTCAGGAATATCCATCTTCATGCCCTGCTTGCCAGCCATTGCCAACAGATCGTCCTTGTCAGCCTTCTCGATATGATCAAGCAACTCTGAGAGCTGTTTGCCGAGGAATGAAGAAACAATGGCTGGAGGGGCCTCGTTGGCACCCAGACGATGCGCGTTGGTAGCACTCATGATAGAAGCCTTCAGCAAACCATTATGACGATAGACACCCATCAACGTCTCAACAATGAACGTAGCGAAACGCAGGTTAGCCTCAGGTGTCTTACCAGGTGCATGCAGCAGCACACCCGTATCAGTACTCAAACTCCAGTTGTTGTGCTTACCGCTACCATTGATGCCTGCGAAGGGCTTCTCATGGAGCAGCACGCGGAATCCATGCTTACGAGCCACCTTCTTCATCACCGACATCAGCAGCATATTGTGGTCCACGGCCAGATTTGTCTCTTCGAAGATAGGAGCCAACTCAAACTGGTTGGGAGCCACCTCGTTATGGCGTGTCTTTACAGGGATACCCAACTCCAGGGCCTCAAACTCCAAATCCTTCATAAAGGCCTGAACACGCTCGGGTATAGAACCAAAATAATGGTCATCCATCTGCTGGTTCTTAGCCGAATCATGCCCCATCAGGGTGCGACCAGTGAGCAGCAGGTCTGGACGGGCAGCATAGAGGCCCTCGTCTACAAGGAAGTACTCCTGCTCCCAACCCAGATTGGAAGTGACCTTCTTCACTGCAGGATCAAAATAATGGCAAACATCTACGGCAGCTACGTTCACTGCATGCAAGGCACGCAGCAGAGGTGCTTTATAGTCGAGGGCCTCACCGCTATAAGATATAAACACGGTAGGAATACACAAGGTATCGTCGATGATGAATACAGGAGAGGTGGGATCCCAGGCAGAGTAACCACGAGCCTCAAAGGTAGAACGGATACCACCAGAGGGGAAAGACGAAGCATCAGGCTCCTGCTGGACCAGCAGTTTTCCACTGAACTCCTCTACCATTCCACCCTTGCCGTCGTGCTCGATGAAAGAGTCGTGCTTCTCGGCAGTACCCTCAGTCAGAGGCTGGAACCAGTGCGTATAGTGAGTGACGCCATTCTCCGTAGCCCACTGTTTCATACCAGCAGCAACAGCATCGGCTACGGCTCTGTCAAGACGAGCGCCATTATCCATCACATCAATCATTTTCTCGTACACGTCCTTAGGCAGGTACTTGTACATTTTCTCACGATTGAAGACCTTCTTGCCAAAATACTCGCTAGGTCTCTCACTTGGTGCTTTTACGTCGAGTGGCTTCTTTTTGAATGCCTCACCGACAACCTGAAATCTTAATGCTTCCATCTTTTTACTTTTTTGGTTACACTTTGTTTATTCACGGCTGCAAAGTTATATCGTTCTGTCAGATTATACCTTATTTTAGTTGCAACAAAAATCTAAAAACTTTTCGTTACTTACAATTTGAAAGCAAACCAATATTATTTTCTTTCAAAGTGTAAGTTTTATTAATATAGTTTACAAATGCCTGATTCACCAATCGTGTACCGCCTGGCGTGGGATAATGCCCCGTGAAGTACCAGTCGCCAGGATGGTTAGGACATGCCTTGTGCAGGCCCTCAATACTTTGGAATACCAGTTCGATAGGTGCCTGCATATCTGCTGGGCGCAACATCTCCACAATCTTACGGTTAATCTCGTCAACGGTAAAGGGTGCATACACCGCACGCACACGGTTCACCATCTGTTCCATAGGTTTCTCCAACTCTCGCTTACATGCCAGGTATGTGTCGTTTATCAACTGCCACATGCCACGCTCCTCTATCAGCGCCATTGTGGCACGGAAGGCACAAAACTCCTCCAAACGTGCCATGTCGATACCATAGTAGTCTGGGTAGCGAATCTGGGGTGAACTCGATACCATCACAATCTTCTTAGGATGCAGACGGTCCAGGATCTTGAAGATACTCTCCTTCAGTGTGGTGCCACGTACTATCGAGTCGTCGATAATCACCAGGTTGTCCACGCCCTCCCTCAGACTGCCATAGCTGATGTCATAGACATGAGCCGCCAAGTCATTACGTTCCGAATTGTCCGTGATGAAAGTACGCAGTTTGATATCCTTCCACACCACCTTCTCCGTTCTCACGCTGTAGCCCTGCTGACGGAAGCCGTCGGTCATACCATAATAGGCCACCTCGGCCGTGTTAGGGATATATGAAAACACGGTATTGGTCACGTCGTTATCAACGGCCTTGAGGATAGCCGGCGTCAACTGTTCGCCCAGACGCTTGCGTTCCTGATAGATGTCACGGTCAGAGCCGCGACTGAAATAGATGCGCTCAAACGAGCAGGCACTCATCTTCTGTGCCGGCATGATTTGTTCCAGTTGACACGCGCCGTTCTGATGCACAATGATTGCCTGGCCTGGCATCAGCTCACACACATCCTCTGTCTGGATATCAAAGGTGGTCTGCAATACAGGACGCTCGCTGGCAACAGCAACGAGCTCATCATTACGATAATAGAACGACGGACGAATACCCCAAGGGTCGCGCACCGCAAACATCTCACCACTTCCCGTCAGTCCGCACATCACATATCCGCCGTCGTAGTGCTCCATCGTAGAGCGCAGCACATTAGCCATCACCACATGCTCGTCAATATAATGCGTGATAGCTGTGCCTGTCAGTCCCTTTGCCGTAGCTTCCTGATAGAGTCGCTCCACCTCACGGTCCAGACGGTGTCCCATCAGCTCCAGCGTGATATATGAGTCACCATAGATACGCGGACTTTGGCCTTGGGCTGTCAAAAAAGAAAAAACCTCGTCGATGTTGGTCATATTGAAGTTACCACACAGACAGAGGTTTTTTGCTCTCCAGTTGTTTCGACGCAGGAAGGGATGCACAAATGTCAGTCCACTCTTACCCGTAGTAGAATAGCGCAGATGTCCCATCAGCAGTTCGCCTGCCATCTCTTGCGTCACTCGCGAGAATATCTGAGTAATGGCATCCTTGCCCTCCGCCTTCTCGCGAAACATATATTCGCAGCCAGGTTCCGTTGTCAGACTCACCGATGCGATGCCCGCACCTTCCTGACCGCGGTTGTGCTGCTTCTCCATCATCAGATAGAGTTTGTTGAAGCCATAGGCCCACGTACCGTATTTCTTCTCGTAATAATCCAGCGGTTTCAATAAGCGAATCATCGCCACGCCGCACTCATGTTTCAGTTGTTCCATCTATTGCAAATCTTTTAGACTGCAAAGATAAAACAATCTCAACCTTTCTTCCGCATCAATATCCTTTTTTTATTCTACTTTTTGGGGGAAAATAACAAATTAGAATCTAAAGCCGCATTCAGATTGTAAACTGTTAGCGAAAGTCAGACTTCTCCATAAACTGTGTAGGCGACATACCATACATCGCACGGAAACAGCGGTTAAAATAACTGACTGACGAGAAGCCTGCTGCATAACTTATCTCTGTAATACTCAGATGTCCGCCATGCAACATCTCCGCGGCACGGCGCAGACGGATGGTACGCATAAATTCTGATACTCTATTTTGCTGAGAAATAATTCCTGTACTGCTTTCTTTTAAGACTTTTTCGTAACTATGTATCATGTTTTAGTCAAAAAATTACATGAATACAATAATTTGATACAATATTTCAATTCAAAACAATCGATTTATTGTAATTTTGCAAAAAATTTTATCATATAACAAAAAAGGACTAAAGAACAACAAATCAACTAATGAAACAATTACTAACGACAACACTTCTGCTTTTACTGACACTACCGATGGCAGCTCAGACGCAAAAGAAGCAAATTACCGTAACTGAAAACGTGGCCTACCGCACCGATGTAGGCCCATATACCACAGAGACACCGATGGTGCACGACCCCGTGATGGCCAAAGAAGGCGACACCTACTATATCTACGCCACGGGCATGGGCATCCAGCAGATGACCTCACGCGACCGCAAGACATGGACAGTCTCACGTCAGCCTGTGATGAGCGTCATTCCCGGATGGACCACCGACTCCGTACCTGGTTTCGGCAACCATGTCTGGGCCCCCGATGTCATCCAGTGGCACGGCCAGTGGTGGATGGCATACAGCTGTTCCACTTTTGGCAAGAACGGCTCGGCCATCGGTTTGCTGAGCAGTCGCTCGCTGCGCTCGAACATGTGGAAAGACGAGGGTTGTATTGTCACGTCACACGAGAGAAAACGCGGTGCCGACGGTAAGTGGACAGGCGACAACTGGAACGCTATCGACCCCAACTTTGTCATCGACGACAACGACACACCCTGGCTCGTCTGGGGCTCTTTCTGGGATGGTATCCAATTGGCACGTCTTGACGCAACGATGCACATCGCCAAGGGTGAACAGCCTCGCACCATTGCCCGCCGCTACAATACCAACTACAAGCCCTCAGAGCCCAACCCCACATCGCGCTTTGCAGGCACTAATGCCATCGAGGCACCGTTCATCTTCAAACATGGCGGATATTACTACCTCTTTGTGTCGTGGGACTACTGCTGTCGCGGTGCCAAGAGCAACTACCGCGTAGCCGTTGGACGCAGCAAGAACGTCAGCGGTCCCTACCTCGACCGAAGGGGCAAGGATATGGCCAACGGCGGTGGCACCTTATTCTTGGAAGGCGACAAAAAGGACTGGGAGGCTGCTGGCCACTGTGCCGCCTACACCTTCGATGGTGAAGACATATTCGTCTGTCATGGCTACAGTGCTACGCAAAACGGAGCCGCAATGCTCATCCAGCGTCCCATCTCATGGACAGCCGACGGTTGGCCCGAACTGAAATAAAATAAAGCAATGGAGCCCATCAGGACTCCATTGCTGCTTTTATAAAACTCATAAACAATGGATGGGGATGCAGCACCGTTGAAGAATATTCGGGATGGAACTGCGTACCGATATACCAGCGTTTCTCTGGAATCTCCACAATCTCTACGAGGCTGGCGGCAGGATTAATACCTACACATTTCATGCCGTTAGCCTCATATTCTTTCTGATAGTTATTATTGAACTCATAGCGGTGACGATGACGCTCGCTAATAAGCGTCTCATCGCCATAGGCCTCATAAACCTTACTGCCCTTCACCAGCTCACACTCATAAGCACCCAGTCGCATGGTGCCACCCATCTGCGTGACACTCTTCTGCTCCTCCATGATATCGATGACATTATATTTTGTATTGGCATCCATCTCTGCGCTGTTAGCATCTTTATAGCCCAACACGTTACGTGCAAACTCAATCACCATCATCTGCATGCCCAGACAGATACCAAAGGTGGGGATATCGTGTGTACGGGTATATTCCGCAGCGATAATCTTGCCTTCAATTCCGCGCTGACCGAAACCCGGACAGATCAGTACGCCCTGCATGCCCTTCAATTTCTCAGCAATATTTTCCTTTGTCACCTCCTCGCTGTTAACGAATTGAATCTTTGCCTTTACATGATTATATATACCGGCCAGGTTCAAACTCTCGCGAATACTCTTATACGCATCCTGCAAGTCGTACTTACCAACCAGTCCAATGCGTACCTCCTTCGTAGCGTTACGCTGCTTGTCAAGGAAATCATGCCAGGGCTTCATGGCAGGCGTCTCTCCAACGGGGATGCCAATCTTACGTAGGATAGCCGCATCAAGTCCCTGTCTCTGCATACTGACAGGCACCTCATAGATAGAGGGCATATCCTCGCTCTGCACCACACACTCCAGGTCCACATTACAGAAAGAAGCCACCTTCATCCTCATACCATCATCCAGATGACGCTCTGTGCGCAGCACCAGGATATCCGGCTGGATACCCATACCCTGCAACTCTTTCACGGAGTGCTGTGTGGGCTTTGTCTTCAACTCATCGGCAGCCTTCAGATAGGGCACGTAGGTCAGGTGCACACACACGGCATTCCTACCCAACTGCCAGCGCAACTGTCGGATGGCCTCCATAAAAGGTGCACTCTCAATATCACCAATGGTGCCGCCCACCTCGGTAATCACGAAGTCAAGTTGTTCGCCCTTTTCGTCCTCTCGCAGCATTCTGCGCTTAATCTCATCCGTGATATGAGGCACCACCTGGATGGTCTTGCCCAGATAGTCGCCACGACGCTCACGGTCTATCACCGTCTTGTAGATACGTCCCGTGGTAATAGAGTTATGGCGTGTGGTGTGAATACCAGTGAAGCGCTCGTAATGCCCCAGGTCCAGGTCGGTCTCCATACCGTCGGCCGTCACATAGCACTCGCCATGCTCGTAGGGGTTCAGCGTGCCCGGGTCGATGTTGATATAGGGGTCAAACTTCTGAATGGTTACTTTATAACCGCGTGCTTGCAGCAATTTTCCTATTGAGGCGGAGATAATGCCTTTTCCCAACGAGGAAACGACACCGCCCGTAACAAAGATATATTTTGTGTCCATAAAACGAATGTATTTTATGGACTGCAAAGTTACGCATTCTTTCGCTTTCAAGCAGAACAGCCACTCGTTTTTCATTCTACATTTTCATCCAAAATAACAATCTGCAAGAAAAGACACCCCTTTTCTTGCAGATTACTATCGGTTTATCAGAAATTCACAACCATTTATTGCAAACCGTCAAAAGACATGATCAACAATTGGATAATGGCATTTTCACAACGACAGTCCTAAGAATAATTCGTGCAGCCGGGTGTCGTCATCCAACTCCGGGTGAAAGGCGGTAGCAATCTGATTGCCCTGACGGGCTGCTACGATATGGCCATCGACAGTAGATAGGATCTCGACCTTATCGCTCAGCACGCGCTCAATATAGGGGGCACGGATGAAGGTCATGGGAACATCAGTGCCCATACCTTTGACGGTGCCTACGGTATGAAAACTGCCCAACTGACGCCCGTAGGCGTTGCGACGCACTTCGATGTCCATCGTGCCCAGACGCCCCTCCGACAGAAGAATCATACCGGCACAGGTACCCAGGACGGGCATACCAATGAGGATAGCCTCGCGAATAGGTTCGTACAAGCCGAGTTCCTTCAATAGGCGCATCTGAACGGTACTCTCGCCACCAGGGAGGATCAACGCATCGATAGGCTGCTGCCAATCCTTTAACTGACGAATCTCAACAGTTTCAACGCCTAAGCGCTGCAGCACCTGCTCGTGCTCTATAAATGCCCCTTGCAGGGCCAATACCGCAATTCTCATACTTTTTCACTCCTCCATCTCACATCATCCATCAGACTTCATCCATCTCACATCACTTCCCCCTCTCAGCCATCAGCAGTTCTATCTCGTGTTCGTTGATACCTACCATCGCCTCGCCCAGATCCTCTGAGAGTTCTGCCAGAAGCTTGGCATCCTGATAGTTGG
>CAMOGP010000061.1 GCA_946614175.1 uncultured Prevotella sp.
CGCGCTCGCTGGTCTCCAGATACTTCGCCTCGTCGAAGCTGTCACCGAAGCGCTTACGCGCCTTCTCCACTTCCTTCTGGATTTTCTCGTCGTACTTCGCAATCTGATCTTCGATCAGCACGTCAGCACGATAGCGCTTCTTCGAGTCGCGGTTGTCGATCAGGGGATCGTTGAAAGCATCCACGTGTCCGGAAGCCTTCCATATCGTCGGGTGCATAAAGATGGCGCTGTCGATACCCACGATATTCTCGTGCAACATCGTCATAGCCTTCCACCAATACTGCTTAATGTTATTCTTCAACTCCACACCGTTCTGACCATAGTCGTATACGGCTCCTAAACCATCGTAAATCTCACTTGAGGGGAATACAAAACCATATTCCTTACAGTGCGATACAATCTTCTTAAATACGTCTTCTTGTGCCATAATTATTTGAAATTTCTAGAAATCTGCGTGCAAAGATACAATATTTTGAGGAGTTAAAGGGATAACAAGTAGTTAAAGGGAGTTAAAGGGCTCAAAAAAGCCGTCAATAAGCCTCACCATCCTCACCTTCCCAATCCCAGAGACTATAAAACTTCTTCATCACCACCAATCACCATACGTGCATTGGCACCATTAGGCAATACGAAGTAGGCACGCAGACCTGAACCCTATTAGTTGATTGAGGCAATTGTCATAAATTTCTATAAATTTGGTTGCAAAAGTACAAAAATATTTGTAAAACTATGTTTTTTCATAATAAAAAGTGTATATTTGCAACTGTTTTTTCAATATATAACTAAGAACAATAAACTAAAATCACATCAGCATGAAGAAAAACTACGCAAAACAGGCATTGCTGGCTTTGGCTCTTGTTACCTCAGTTTCAGCATCTGCCATTGAGTTTCCTGCCATCGGTGGAGCACCAGAGGATGGGAAGGTTTACATTTTGACAAGTCGTTCTAATCCCTCTAATTTTTGGACACGCACATCGTGGGACGGTGCATTCTATCTACAGCCCTACAATGCAGACAACATCAAGAATTCAGCTTTCAAGGCAGTTAAGAACGACGACAACACATGGTCGTTTACGATTGACGTCGATTCCAAAGGCGAAAATGAAGAGACAATCACCACCACTTACTTCGTGGGTATTCCAAGTGGCACAGACAACCTGAATGCCAACCTTGAGGAACCCGTGAAATGGGAAGTGACAGAAGGCGATTATCCCGGTTTCTACAAGTTGAAAGCTGGCGAGGGTCAAGGCAACGAAAAGACCATTGGCGGCTATCTGCACCTGAACAACGGCAATGAGTTTGCTGTTATCTCTGAGAGTTCCAACCAATGGTTCCCCGACTACTATGGAGGTGTTCAGAAGAACGAATACGATGAGCCTATTACAGATGAAAACGGCTACTTACCCGTACCACAGAACACCATTTCCCAGAACTGGGCTTTCGTTGAGACTACCACCAATCTGGCATCATTCAACCAAAAGGTTCGACTTTATTCACTTCTACAAGGCATTGAGGATAACCACCTTGAGGATGATATGTACAAAGAGGGCTTCCAAAATGCCATCAACGCTGCCCTGCCCTACTACCAGAAAGCAGAGTTTGACGAGACAGACTATGAGGCCGCAGCAGCCATCATCAAACATTACACCGATTTTTATAATGAAATTCAGAAAGCCCTTGAGTTGCTGGGTAACGACAACGATGCCACCTTTACAGATGCTATCAACAACGCAGTAAGCAGCTTCAACAATGCCAATGCCGACCTCGATGCAGCAGTCAGCACGCTGAAGGCCGCCGAAGAGGCCTATGCCAAGGGCTCTGGCGATCTGACTGTCCTGGGAACAAACATGAGCTTCGAGGATCTGTCGGCACAAAAGGGTTCACAGAGTTCAAGCATTGCTGCGCCTCCCACAGGATGGAACGTTTTTATCAAAGGTAAACAGGTAACCACAGTTGACGAGATAAAAGCTGCTGGCATTACCGCCTGGCATGGTGTGAACGATGACTCTGAAGGCGAAACCAAAGACGGAAATCTAGCTTTCGGAATCTGGAATGGCGGTATTCCGGAATACGAAATCTCACAGACCATCAGCGGATTGGAGAACGGAACATACATTGTTAGGGCCGCCCTGATGGTAGGCGCTAACGGCAATGGCTCACGCCGTACCACACAGCGCATATTCGGTAATCTAAACTCTACCTACTTCGCATCTCAAGACGAATATGATGAGACACGCTTAGACCAGTCTGAGGTGTACCGTTTTGCAGAACTGGTAGAGCCTATTACCGACCGTCAGATGCAAGAGATGAGCGTCGAGGCACTGGTCTACGACGGCACCTTAACCTTCGGAGTGCGCACTAATGGTGACTATGCTGCAGCATTGCGCGACAATGGCAACGGCGCTGGTGGCGACGGATGGTTCAAAGTTGACAACTTCCGCATTGAAAAGACAGAATTCTCGTCCGACAATGCTGTTGCCGTCTACGTACATTTCGCTGAAGCTCTGGAACAACTTCTCAGCAACAAGATGGGGACCTCGATTTACAAAGAAGCAAGAAATATACTGGAACAATACGAAATCGACAACAAAAGCACATTAGAGCAGATTATCACAGCTTTCACAGCCATCAAGAACATCTATGCCGAAGCAAAACGTTCTGCCGATGTGTATAGTGAGTTAAAAGCCGCTCTTGTGAAGAGTGAACAGAACCTTAAGATCTATGAACATAGCGAAAGTGCTAACAGTTTTGAGGATCTCATTTATGACATTTATGACATCTACAACGAAGGCAATGCCAACGAAGAGCAAATCAAGGCTTGTATCAAGCAATTGGAAGACGGCATTGAACAACTCAAAGCCACAGCTATCGCATTGGGTGATATCACGTTTGTTCTGAAAAACCCGAGTTTCGAGGATTTGAGTAACCAGAACGACATCCCAAGCGATGGTGCACAGAACGCTCCTAAGGGATGGAACCTATATGTTGACGGTGAGGCTGCCCAAACCGTAAGCGGCGGATGGTGCGCTATCAACAAGGGAGATAATATCAGTGTCACCCTTGACAACGGCACAGAAGCAACAAAGCAACCCACTGATGGCGAGTATCTTTGGGGCATCTGGAATTCCAACATGCCGGAAGTAGAACTGCGCCAAACCCTCAAGGGAATGCCTCCTGGAACTTATACGCTGAAGGCAGATGTCATGGTACAGTACAACTGGGCGGGCGACAACACCACGACTCAGCGTATCTTCGCCAACAACTGCGTACAGATGTGGGGAGCTGAGGATGCCTACAGCGAGCTGAACATGCCTGTCGATGCACTGAATGCTGCCGAGCTGACATACGCCGGATACGTTTGTGCAAGCGGCTTGTATGGCGATGCTAGCAGCGACCTTCTTCACACCATGACCGTCACTTTCGGTGTGGCAGAAGACAGCACGATGACCATCGGATTCCGCACGAATGGTATTAATAGAGATGGAATGAAATTCGCTGATGGTGGTCTTAACGGCCAGGGATGGTTCAAGGTCGACAACTTCCGCTTGAGCTACGACAGCGAGGAGATTCCCACCAGCATTGCTTATATCAGAGAGAAGACCGTTACTACATCTGAAATCTACGACATCAACGGTATGCGCCAGACAAAACTCCGCAAAGGCATTAACATTGTCCGCTTGCCTCAGGCCGATGGCTCTCTGAAGATAAAGAAAGTGATTATCAAGTAATACGTGGAAGCTTCCTACGAGGCTTTTCTTAAAAAAAACTGAATATCTCGGCATTTTGCGAAGATATTCAGTTTTTTTTTGTACTTTTGCAGACAAACCGAAAACCATAATACACAATGGACGACGAAAAGAAAGACGACGAATTGATTGAAATTAATGACGAAGAGCAAGGGGCAGAAGGTCACTCCGACTATAAGCCCGTGAACCGATTCGACGCTTCGGTGGTGCACCACCTGAGCGGCATGTATCAGAATTGGTTCCTGGATTATGCCTCGTATGTTATTCTGGAGCGTGCCGTGCCTCATATCGAGGACGGACTGAAACCTGTGCAGCGACGTATTCTTCACTCCATGAAGCGTATGGACGACGGACGCTACAACAAGGTGGCCAACATTGTGGGTCACACCATGCAGTTTCACCCTCACGGTGATGCCTCTATCGGTGATGCCCTGGTGCAGTTGGGCCAGAAAGACCTGCTGATTGACACACAGGGAAACTGGGGTAACATCCTGACGGGTGACCGTGCCGCTGCTCCACGATATATAGAAGCCAGACTGTCTAAGTTTGCCTTGGACACGGTGTTTAATCCCAAGACCACCGAGTGGCAGCTCAGTTACGACGGACGTAACAAGGAGCCTATCACGTTACCAGTGAAATTCCCTTTGTTGTTGTCGCAAGGTGCCGAAGGTATCGCCGTAGGTTTGTCGTCTAAGATTCTGCCCCATAACTTCTGCGAAATCTGCGATGCAGCTATCAGTTACCTGCATGGCGAGGAGTTCCATCTCTACCCTGACTTCCAGACGGGTGGCAGCATCGACGTATCAAAATACAATGACGGACAGCGCGGCGGCGTGGTCAAGGTACGTGCCAAGATTGAGAAACTTGACCAAAAGACATTGGTCATCCGTGAACTGCCTTTCACCAAAACAGTATCAACACTGTGCGAAAGCATTACCAAAGCCATTGAGAAGGGTAAGATCAAAGCCCGTCGTGTGGACGACCTGACATCGGCGGAAGTAGAGATATTGGTACACCTGGCTCCTGGCGTCAGCAGCGATAAGACCATCGATGCCCTGTATGCCTTCACAGACTGTGAGATTAACATCTCGCCCAACTGCTGTGTCATCAAGGACGAGAAGCCACAATTCCTGACTGTAAGTGATGTGCTCATGCACAGCGTAGAGCGCACCAAGGACCTGATTCGGCAGGAGTTGGAAATTCGCAAGAACGAACTGCTGGAGCAGTATCACTTCTGCTCACTGGAAAAGATATTTATCGAGGAGCGTATCTATAAGGACAAGAAATTTGAAGAGGCGCCCAATGTAGATAAGGTTTGCGAGCATATCGACAACCGACTCACACCTTTCTATCCACAATTGGTGCGCGAGGTAACAAAGGACGACATCCTGCGCCTGCTGGAAATCAAGATGCAACGCATTCTGAAATTCAACAAGGAGAAAGCCGACGAACTGATGGCCCGTATCAAGGCCGAGATAGAAGAGATAGACCGTGACCTGGCTAATCTTGTAGAGGTAACAGCTTCTTGGTTCCAGTTCCTGAAGGATAAATATGGAAAGGGACACCCACGACTCACAGAGATTCGCAATTTCGACACCATTGAGGCAAGTAAAGTGGCTGAAGCTAACCAGAAACTCTACATCAACCGTAGTGAAGGTTTTATCGGCACGGGATTGAAGAAAGACGAGTTTGTGTGCAACTGTTCTGACATTGACGATATCATCATCTTCTATCGTGACGGTAAGTTCAAGGTGGTGCGTGTCGCAGAGAAACTCTTTGTAGGCAAGAACATCATCTGGCTGGGTGTGTTCAAGAAGAACGACAAACGCACCATCTATAACATGATATACCGCGACGGGAAAGTGGGCACCAGTTATATCAAACGTTTCAACGTGACGGGAGTCACACGCGACCGTGAGGTGGATTTGACCATGGGCACACCTGGTACACGTGTGCTTTACTTCACAGCCAACCCCAATGGTGAGGCTGAAGTCATCAAGGTGACGCTCGATGCCACGGTGCTCAACGATCATCCTCGCATGAGTCTGTTCTTGGAGCGCTCATTTGCCTCTATCGACATCAAGGGACGTACTTCTAAGGGAAATATTCTGACGAAGTTCCCTGTACATCGCATCACGCTAAAGAGTCAGGGACACTCCACGCTGGGTGGTCGCAAGGTATGGTTCGACCCAGACGTGAACCGCCTGAACTACGATGAGCACGGCAGACTGTTGGGTGAGTTCTTTGATGAAGACCAAATATTGGTTGTACTGAAGAACGGCGAGTTCTATCTGACCAACTTTGACCTGAACAACCACTACGAGGAGAATATCCTGCGCATCGAGAAGTTTAATGCCGACAAAGTATGGACCTGCGTACTTTTTGATGCCGACAATCAGGGCTATCCCTACCTGAAACGCTTCCAAATGGAGGCTACCAAACGAAAGCAGAACTATCTGGGCGAGAATACACAGTCACAGTTGGTACTGCTCACCGATGTAGTTTACCCACGTATTCAGGTGAATTACGGCGGTACAGACGAGTTCCGTGGTTCAGAGGAGATTGATGCCGAGCAGTTTATTGCCGTGAAAGGCTTCAAGGCCAAGGGTAAGCGTATCAGCACCTATCAGATAGAAAGCATCGTTGAGTTGGAGCCTACAAGATTCCCTGAAGAGCCAGATGCATCAGATAACACTGATAATCAGGAGTCCCAAGAAGATCAAGATCTCGATCCGGATGCAGGTAAGAGTCAGCAGCAAATTGTTGACGAGATGACAGGTCAGCTTAGACTATTTGATGATGAAGCGTAAGTGATGGGAGGTAGGTGCATCGTTTTAAGCATTATCTGTTGGGCTATAGGTGTTGGTCAGGTCAATGCCCAAAGCAGTTACCAGCTAGGTTTGGGGCCAACCCATACTCTGGACACCTACCTGACACAAGAGAAATTCAAAGGCATAGGTCTTACCTTTCTCAATGTCAACGAACATGCTAAACCAGCTGCCAGTTGGTCAACCATTTGGCAGCATCAGATAAACCTCTCGCATGTAAAAGACCGTTCAGAGGATTGTTCCGAACTGGAAGGTATCTACAACCTCTACATCGGTAGGTATCGCGCCTGGCATCTGCTTGACAATCGACTGAGACTACAGGCAGGTGTACTTGGTGACTTCGGACTGGGCTTTATCTACAACACCAAGAACTCAAACAACCCTGCTCAGGCCCGACTGGGGCTGCAGGCGCGTCCATCTGCTATTGTCACCTACGACATCTGCAAATTCACATTCCGCTATGAACTGGACCTCCCCCTTGCGGGCATCGTATTCAGTCCTAACTACGGACAGTCGTACTACGAGATTTTCTCCTTGGGAAACTACGACCACAACGTTGTGCCAACCACATTTATTTCTGCACCTTCTTTTCGTCAGCAGTTTACTGTAGCTTGGCAATTCAACAAGAGAACGGCTCTGACTCTGGGGTATCTGGGCGACTATCAGCAACTGCAAGTCAACAACCTGAAGCAGCATGTTTACTCACATCGCCTCATGATAGGCATTGCCAAAGGATTCTAACGTATGCGAAAACTCTTGTATATACTCTGTTTGATACCGCTCTTCATTTCCTGCGTTGACGAAGAGGAGTTTGCCGACACACCCCAGGGCAACATGGAAGCTCTGTGGAAGATTATCGACGAGCATTACTGTTTCCTAGAATATAAACAACAGGAATACGGATTGAACTGGGATGCCGTACATGAGAAATACAAAGAGCGCGTAAAAGGAAAACTGACAAGGAAACAGCAGTTTGAAGTGCTGTGCGACATGTTAGGTGAATTACGCGACGGGCATGTCAACCTAAGCGCTGCTCACGACTTCGGGCGCTATTGGTCATGGTTCGAGGACTACCCCACCAACTTCAGCGATACGTTGTTACGACGCTATATGGGTACTGACTATCAGATTGCCTCAGGTCTTTCCTATAAAATCCTGGATGACAATATCGGCTATATCCGCTACGAGAGTTTCAACGACCCCATTGGTGAGGGCAATCTGAACGAGGTCATCTCGCACATGATTCTATGCAGAGGCCTCATCATCGATATCAGAAACAATGGTGGCGGTATGTTGACTAATGCAGAGAAACTAGCGGCACGTTTCTGCCATGAGAAGACACTCGTAGGCTATTATCAACATAAAACGGGACCTGGCCATCATGATTTCTCCAGCAAAGAAGCACGCTACATAGAGCCATCTGCCAATATGCGTTGGAACAAGCCCGCCGTCGTACTGATAAATCGCCGTGTGTATAGCGCGGCCAACGAGTTTGCAGTCTATATGAAGACATTCCCCAATGTACGCCTGGTAGGAGATCACACAGGTGGTGGTGCCGGTATGCCCTTCACCAGCAGTCTGCCATGCGGATGGACTGTACGTTTCTCTGCCGTACCTATGTATGATGCACAGGAAGAATCAACTGAATTTGGTATTGAGCCCGACTATAACGTACAGCAAACCGATGAAGATTTTGCAAGGGGAGAAGACACGCTGATAGAATTTGCCCGCCAATTATTAGCACAATAAACACGCACCTTACAATTGATTTAAGTCACCATAACAGACCTTTTTCACCGAAAAGTGGAACAATATCTTGCCTAAATCAAGAAAAAGAGATACCTTTGCAGTCTGAATTAAGGATAACAGATTATTATTGATGTACCGCTGACAAAGGGTCAGACGGATTTAAAGAAAGAAAGGAAATGAAAATGAAGAAAATCGCAAAGAAGATGGTTAAGACCATCACGAAGAATTGGAACGAAGCAAATGAATTAATTGCAAGAGGTTCTATCTACAGTCTGTAAAAGACTGTCCCCCCCCAAAAAAAAGAAACTTTAAGAGATAAAAAGGAATCGGGCCGAAAGCATCACTGCTTTTCGGCCCGAGTTCGTTGAATATATAAATAGTAGATTATGTTATCTGTGTTATTCCTCCTCAGCAAACATCTCAACAGCATCTTTCGTGTGCTGCTTCCAAATAGCACGAATAGCGGCATAGTCGCCCAGGCCCTTCAGGATACAGTTGTTTGAAGCATTGGCATCGTTGCCATCATACTGACACTTGAAACCCTTCTCAACGAAGAACTCGCGCCAGCTATCGTTCTCGTTCTCAATACCTGACATATCGTTGTGGGCATGGTCGCCGGCGATACACATCAGAGCATGAAGGGTCAATGTCACATTTTGCTTCACCTTACCCTGTTCCTGCATACGCTGATAGAGGTCATCGAGCAGATTATCTTCCTGATCCACAGTAGCCACGAAATAGTTGGCATTTTTCTTCTGAAGGGCAGCCTCCAACTGGTTGTAGCGGATATTACCGTTACCATAGTTATATCCCTCAGGGTTACCATGACCTAAGAAAGCCATCACGTTATCACCCTCAACATACTTACTGAACTGGTCGTCAAGAGCTGTGGCAACAGCCTCAACATCGTTTTCCTCGGCCATCAGAGGACCGCCAACGAAGACCTTCACGCCCTTCTCCAGATACTGACCATCGAGGTCGCCATAGACATTATTCTTAAAATCCTTGATGTAAGAGTCGCGCAGACGGAGGAACTCCTCACCAGGGATGACATGCAAAGACTGCACGCGCACCTCTTCATACTTCTGACGACCGAATGCCTCCAACCAGTAGTTGGGAGCATAGAAATCCTGACTGGCATAGTGCTCGCCCTCACGGCTACGATTGATACAGATAGCAGAGGTGAATGCGAAATAGACATCATAGTCCTTAAAAGAAGCATCACTCTCATAGTCGGCAACGATGCCCTTAAAAGTCTTGTGAGCATTCTCCCAGGTAGAACCGAAAGCCACCAGCAGGAGCGCCTTCTTATTGCCACTCTTAGCCTTTTTGCTTTTTACCTGAGAATCTACAGCTTTCATGTACTTCTCGAAGTTACTACTTGACTTGTCGTCATCGCTACAAGCCACGAGACCAGCACTCAATGTCATAGCCATGAAAGCCATCAAAAGAAACTTAATCCTCTTCATTGTGATTTGTTTTTAAAGTTGAATAATGTTGACTATATTTAATTTTCTTACCATGATTAAAACGAACAATCAATGAGGCATAGACGGTAGTACCAGCGGATGTGGTACCTACATGGCGACCGTGAGGCGTATCATCCACATAGTTGAAGATATTGTCGATGCCAGCCTCGAGACCCACCCCCAGCCCTTCCCTGAGAAGGAGGGGAGTAGTTAGTATCCCATTATACCGAAGAGCCAGACGCCATATCATATATCCCTTGCCATCACCATGTTTCTCGTAATACCGCTTGGTAGATGCACGACCGTAAAGACCGATGCCCTTACTGACTGGACGCAGCATCTTACTCCCCTCCTTCTCAGAGAGGGGCTGGGGGTGGGTCTTTGTCCATGTAGCATAGACATTTCCCTTATGATGGGCCGTGCCATTGATAGTCAGGCGACGGAACTGTTCCGTATCCTCATCATACACGCTGCCACGAGCCTGCAGATAGCTATAGCCACCACCAAAGGAGAGTTCTTTAGTAGCATTCCACTTCACATTGACATCAAGACCGGTGGTATAGGCATCCTCCAGGTTCTTGTACTGCTGCACCAGCTGCGGCTGATACTGGACGATATATTCACCAGGAGCCTGCGAGAGGGGAATCTTCACCAGACTAATCATTTGGTCCACCTTATTATAATAGCCCGTCAGACTGATATTCACCTGCTGGATACGATACTCTGCACTCAAAGAGAAGTAATTACTGGTCTGGGGTTTCAGACTGGTATTCCCCAGACACAAGCCAGCCATCGTGCTCATATAGCGATAATGCAGTTCCTTGGGCGTGGGCGACTTGAACCCCTGTGCCCACGAAGCACGCAGCGTCATATCACCAAGACGCCACATCGCACTAATCTTTGGCGTGAGATGCAAGCCAAACTGCTGGTTATGATCCAATCGCAAGCCGGCTGTTATATTCAGATTGTCGAGAGGCGACCACTCATCCTGCGCATAAAGTGCCTGAGTCCAATCGGTAGCAGTACCGCCGGCCACACGATTAGGAGCTTTCAGCCAGTCGTAACGGTAATCATAACCTACGCTGAGACGCTGGCTATATGGCAACGAGAACACACCTTTCAGTTGGGTCATCATCCTGCGCTGGTCAGACTGCAGGATACGGTCGCCATCAAAATAGATAGCAGCATAAGGCGAGGGATCAGTCTCATCGATAACACCATTGAGTGAGGTGTAGTCGTAATAATAGGCATGACGATTCCAAGTGACATCGGCTGTCAACATGTCTCCATTATTCATCCGCCACGACCAACCCGCAGTGGCAGCTGCATCATCGTATGACAGGTCATAATAATGAGCCACCTCGGAATCACCTCCACGCGGGTGATAGATATGCTTATGGTAGAGCATTCCCTCCGCATAGACCTCCATCCCCTTGGCCGGTTCTACGGAAAGACGCTCGGAGAGTTGCCACAGTTGGTTCTTGCTGACAGTCTTATTCATCGTATTCGTGATGATACGTCCACCATAACGCTCGGGTGCCTCCATCGAGAAATTTTTCCAGCCATCAGAATGACGGAAATGGAAGTTCGTCATGCTGCGAACAGGGCCGAATGTAAGTCCCAGAGTATTATGCTGGCGGAAATCACCATACGATCCGCCACGCGTTTCGTTTTCCAACTGGAGATTGCTTTCCTGCTTTCGTGTGATGATATTGATAACGCCAGCAATAGCATCTGAGCCATAGAGCGCTGACGCCGCACCTTTCACAATCTCTATGCGCTCAATACGGGCTGGATTAATCTGTCCCAGGTCATTCTCACCACCATTATCACCATGCAGGCGTTTGCCGTCAACCAAGACAAGGATATAGGAATTGCCCAGACCATTCATCTGCATCTGACTACCCATATCATCCTCATTGAAGGAGAAACTGGCAGATAGTCCGTTGAGGATTTCCTCGATGCTGCGTCCGCCATACTGTTCCAGGTCACGACGGGTGATAACTTCAGTCTGGACTGGAGCCGTACGCAACAGATGATGGGTGCCAGTGCCTGTCACCACCACTTCCTGCAACGAGTCGCCCTTGATGGGTTCCTGAGCTTCAGCAAAAGAGACCATCCCCAAAAGAATGAATCCAGTTATCATTAATTGCCTCATCAGCATCTTAGTTTCGTTTTTAAAAAAAAGGACGTGCTATCTCCCGACAGGACGGCCTCCGTTTTGAACTTATATAATAATACACGTATACACGTACAATGAAGGCTTACGCCCTCTTTGGTTCTAAATAAAACAAAACTTGCGTCGCACGCCCTTACATCGAGAGCATTTGACTTTTCTTCCTGTAAAAGGCTGGTCTTCAGACTTTCCTCCGCTCCCAAGCGCCTTCTCGTCCAAACGGGCAATGGCATGCTTGCTTAGGAGTCATAATGGAGTTCACTGCTGCGGGACAGTCGGAGATTCACACTCCAGTTCCCAAT
>CAMOGP010000062.1 GCA_946614175.1 uncultured Prevotella sp.
GCTTCCCTTTTGATTATGGGGCAGGTGTGCCCCTGAACGCCATGTCCGACTGGGGATGGCACAAGTTCGAAAACACCAGTCATCTGATGCCTGCAGAGAGCGAGAAGAGCTTCGACTTCGGTCATGGGCATCAGGAAGTCTATGCAGTGGAATATAAGCAAGCAGAGGACGGGCGTCATAAGGAGGCAACAGAACATTTCCGCGTGAACCCACACCGTCTGAATCTCGGTACGATAGGTTTCGACCTCAAAGACAAGGAAGGGCGTCAACTCGCTCTCAAGGAGCTGAAAGATATCCATCAGGAGCAGAAACTCTGGGACGGCGAGATTGAGTCTGTCTTTACAGCCGACGGTGAGAAGGCGGAAGTCACGACAGGGGTCCACCCCACCAAGGATGCGCTCTATGCCAGAGTCAACAGCCGTCTGCTGAAAGACCAGCGCGCCACGATTGCCATCCGTTTCTCCTACCCCACTGGCAGACATGCTGACGATGCCAACGACTGGACAAAGTCTGAGCGCCACCATTCGACTATTATCGCTCAAGACAACCACTCCGCGCTCATCGAACGCACCCTCGACAGCACCAGATATTATGTCCGCATACAATGGGAAGGACAAGCAACCTTTGAGACCTGCGGCAACCACCATTTCGAACTCGCCACTTCAGATGATGTACTGACTTTCTCAGCAGAATACCTGCCTAACAAACCAAACAGCCATCAAGCAGACGACATCAGCTTCGAATACGACCAATACCACAAGGCCACCCTGCGCCACTGGAGCCGTTGGTGGAAAGAAGGCGCCTTCATCGATTTCAGTCAGTGTACTGACCCTCGTGCCAAGGAATTAGAGCGCCGAGTGATCCTTTCACAATATCTCACACAGATCAACTGCGCCAACAACATGCCTCCACAGGAATCCGGGCTCACCTATAATACCTGGTTCGGACGTCCGCATCTTGAGATGATGTGGTGGCATGTTGCTGACTTTGCGCTTTGGAATCGTCCGGCGGTCGTGGAGCAGATATTAGATTGGTATAACACCACCGCCTACCCTGTGGCCCGACAGATTGCAGAGCGCCAAGGTTTCAAGGGTATCCGATGGATGAAGATGACTGACCCCTGGGCTGGTGAGGCTCCCTCCAACACAGGCTCGTTCCTGATCTGGCAGCAACCTCACTACATCTATCTGGCAGAAGAAATCTATCGCAGCAAGCCTACTGCTGAGACACTGAGGAAATACGGCGAGCAGGTTGAGGCGACAGCTGAGTTCATGGCAGATTTCGTCACATACGACGCCAAGACCAAACGCTACACACTGAAAGGAGTAACAGCCATGCAAGAATGCATGACAAAGGACATCAGCTACAACCACCCCTTCGAACTGGCCTATTGGCAATACGGCCTCAGCAAGGCACAAGCGTGGCGCATCCGTCAAGGCAAGCCACGCAATACGCAGTGGGATGACATTATCAACAGACTCTCCCCGCTCCCTGTAGCCAGCGACATCTATACCGCAGGCCTCCCCATTGGAAAAGTAGATCAACTGGAATCCTTCGATCCCTTTAACACCGTAGGCGGAAAAGAGACGAAACCAACATCTAAGGAAAGCTTTGCCGACAAATGCCGCAACGACCATCCTGCCGTCTTAGGAGCCTGTGGTCTCTTGCCGACAGGACACACGCCCTATACCTTATTATATAATAAAGCAAAGATGAAACGTACACTCGACTGGGTGATGGCGAACTGGAACTGGCAGACCACCTGGGGCTGGGACTACGGCATGATAGCCATGTGCGCTGCCCGTCTCGGCGATCCAGAGACAGCCTTGAGAGCCCTGTTCATCGACACCCAGAAGAACACTTATCTGCCTAATGGCCATAACTTCCAGACGCCAGACCGCCTGCGCATCTACCTGCCAGGCAATGGTGCCCTGCTCACGGCTGTCGCCATGATGTGTGCAGGTTGGGACGGTTGCAAGGAGCCTCTGAATCCTGGTTTCCCTAAAGACGGCAAATGGAACGTACGTTGGGAAGGATTGCAAAAAATGCAGTAAACATCATTTTTTAGGGTAAAAACTTGCATATCTCAAGAAATATAGTTATCTTTGCAGGCGTCTGACTAAAACAACAAGCGACAACTTTACGACAAGTCTGGTTTCTGTAACAAGTATCCAGTATTCAGCGTAAACGTTTTCAGCGTTTTTTAACCCAAAATAGCAATTATTTCACAATTATTATGTATCTTTGTACCCGAAATGAACAACTTTAAAAATTAGTAATAAACAATTATAATATTTATAATATTTTTTTTAACTAAAACAAACGTGTATGAAACATCAAATCAAAAGAGCCTTTATGGCTATGCTTTTGTCTGTGTTCTGCTTCGTAGCTTATGCTCAGAAGACAGTCACAGGTACTGTGGTGGACGCTACAGGTGAGCCCATGATTGGTGTAAGCGTTATGGTCGATGGCACCACCAATGGCGGTGTAACCGACTTTGACGGTAACTTCACCATCAAGAATGTTCCCGACAATGGCGTACTCAAGTTCTCCTACATCGGTTTCAAGGACCAAAAAGTCTCTGTAGCCGGAAAGGAAAGTATCAAAGTCACTCTGGAAGAGGACGCTACAGGTCTCGAGGAAATCGTGGTCGTAGGTTACGGCACCATGAAGAAGAAAGACCTGACGGGTGCTGTCTCCACCGTGAAAACCGACGACCTCCAGAAGGTGACAGGCGCCAACGCTTTGGCAGCCATGCAGGCAAAGGTTCCTGGTGTCGACCTCCAGCAAGCTAACGGTGGTCAGGCCGGTGAAGGCGTGAGCATGACCCTCCGTGGTAACCGCTCTCTGTTGGCCGGTAATGGACCTCTGGTAATCGTTGACGGTGTGGAGTACGGTTCTACCCTCGACATCCCTGCCAGCGACATCGAGTCAATGGATATCCTGAAGGATGCTGCTTCTACCGCTATCTATGGTACCAAGGGTGCTAATGGTGTAATCCTGATTACCACCAAGCGCGGTAAGGCCGGTAAGACCACGGTAACTTTCAACGGTTATCTTTCTTTCAATAGCGCTACTGGTATCGTGAAGCCCATGTACGGCGACAAGGAGGTACAGCGTCTTCTTGACAAGAAGAATTACGAGGATGCAGCAGCCAACGATTGGATTTTCACCAACACGGCTACACCTACTGACGTGCTGACCTTCAATCTGGAAGATGGCACTCCAACACTCGACATCTACAATGACAAGAGCTATACCGACTGGCTCGACATGATCATCGACAACAGCGTTTCTCAGAACTACGAGGTAGCTGTTCAGGGCGGTGGCGAGAAGACCAACTTCAACGTCTCTATGGCAGCCATGAACGACAAGGGTCTGCTGAAGGGCGATAAGTTCAAACGTTACACCGGCCGTGTCAATATCGACCACCAGATCAACAAGATCGTGAAGATTGGTGCCAGCATTTCTTATGCTTATAAGGACAACGACAAGCGTAACGGTGGTGTGTTCAACCAGGCACAGAAGATGACCACTATCACCCACGCTTATCAGAAAGACGGTAGCATCTATGCCACTCCTAACCCCTGGTATCCAGCACACTGCTCGCCGCTGCTCGACGAGGACGGCGCCTACCAGCGTAACATTGAGAGCACCCGTTTCTTCGGTAGTGGTTATGTGCAGCTGACCCCCATCAAGGGTCTCGTCGTGAAGTCTCAGTTCACCGCCGACCGCAGTGACTCTCGCACAGGTACCTATCAGGACTACCACAGCCAGGCCCGTTATCAGTCGCCAACCACCACTTATATTGCTAATGACAAGAGCGTCAGCACCAAGTATGTATGGCAGAACACCGCCAACTACAACAAGGAGATTGGCAAGCACGATATGACATTCCTGCTCGGTCATGAAATGTCACAGAGTGTAAAGGAAACAAGCAGCATCTCTGGTGATGCAGGAGCTGAGAGCTACAAGCAGAGTTCGTTCTACGATGTCAGCAAGATCGGTACTCCACTGGTTACCTCTTCTTATGTAAAGACAGCTATGTTATCATTCTTTGCACGTGCCAACTATTCTTTCGATGGCAAGTATCTGCTGCAGGCCTCTGTACGTGCTGATGGTTCTTCAGTACTCGCTGATGGTCACAAATGGGGTTACTTCCCCTCTGTCAGCGCTGGTTGGCGTATCTCTGAGGAGAGATTCATGGAAGGTACAAAGTCTTGGCTCGACAACTTGAAGTTCCGTGTATCTTGGGGTCTCTCTGGTAACGCCGCTATCGATGCTTACCAGACATTGGCAACGATCTCATCTATCGTGCCTAACTCTACTGATAAGGCTCCTATGACTATCGCTAACCCTGATCTGACTTGGGAAAAGACCTCAGCCCTGAACTTCGGTCTCGACTTCTCATTCATCAATGGCCGTATCTTCGGTAGCATTGAGTACTATCAGAGTAAGACATATGATCTGCTGTACTACAAGACAGCTCCTCCATCATCAGTATTCACCAGCACGATTTCTAACGTTGGTAAGACCAGTGGTAGGGGTTTTGAGCTCTCTCTCGGTGCAGTACCTGTTAAGACCAAGGACTTCACTTGGGATCTGAACGCATCAGCCACCTTCTCAAAGGACCAGGTTGATGAGTTGGCCAACGGTATCGAGCAGTTTGTAAGTGGTACCAGCATTCTGAAAGTTGGTGAGCCTGTTTCAGCATTCTATGCATACGACATGGACGGCTGCTGGGGCATCGGTGAGTTTGACCAGTATATGGTCGCACACCCCACCTTCGAGAAGCCTCAGGCCGACTATGGCGATCCTGGTACACCGAAGGTAATCGACACCAATGGTGACAACAAGATTGACGATAGCGATAAGATTATATACAACCGTAGCCCGAAGGCTATCCTTGGTCTGAGTACAACCCTCTCCTATAAGGACTTCTCTCTGAGCGTCCAGACGATGGCTCGTCTCGGTGGTTATATTGACTACGCTGGTTATGGCCTGTATCTCTATGACAATGCCAACTGGGGCGACCTGGGTTACTGGACTCCCGACAATCAGGGTTCCGACATTCCTTCACCAGGTTGTGCAGGTGCTACACCTACCTTCTACAAGAGTTCTATTCAGATTCAGAAGGCTAACTACTTCAAGATTAAAGACATCACCCTGGCTTACAATCTGCCGAAGACTCTTCTTAAGAAGGTTTACATCAGCAACGCTCGCATCTACGGCTCTCTGAAGAACTTCTTCACATTCAGCCACTTCGACAACTACGATCCTGAGCGTGGCGGTTCTGTGAACTTCCCGCTGATGAAACAGGTGGTGATTGGTCTTAACGTAACTTTCTAAATCATTAATGAGAATCGATATGAAAAAGATATTAAGTATGTTCTTTGTGACCGCAGCCTTCGCGCTGGGCACAACCTCCTGCTCAGACTTCCTGGAGGAGGACAACAAGACTGGTGAGACTGCCGACCTGGCATACAACACCATATCGGGTATCGACGGACTGATCACCTCAGCCTATGACTATACTCACGGCTGGTGGGGCAAGGAGCCGTCACTCGGACTCGCCGAGATGGGTAGCGACCTGTTCTATTTTGGTTACGACAACAAGCAGAAGTCGATGCTGAAGTATGACATCTCTGCCGAGGCACTTGGTAACAACGTGGCAGACAACCCCTGTCTCGACCAGTACTGGGAGATGTTTTATGCAGGCGTAGATGTTTGTAACAACGCCCTGAAGTATGTGCCCAAGTGCACTGTCATTGACGACAACAAGAAGGCTGCCTATCTGGGCGACGCCTACTTCCTGCGCGCTCTGTATTACTCTCAGATGGTAGCCATGTGGGGTCCGATTCCTTACAACAGCGAGCCTGTCAGCTCCATCAACAACAACCCGGTACGTGTGCCAGAGTCGGAGGTTTATGCCAATATCTTGAGCGACCTGAAGCTCTCGATGGAGAACTATAAAAAGGCTAACATCATGTCCTCCAAGGCTGCCACTGCTGCAGGCCGTGCCTACTACTATTCTGCTGAGGCCCTCTATGCACGCGTAGCTCTTTATGCAGCTTCTTGGCTGGGCCAGAACAACCTCTACAACGAAGCCCTGGCAGCCGCTACCGACGTGATCAACAACTCGGGTGCCAAGTTCTACAGCCGCTACAGCGACACTTGGAACATGAACAACGAGGAGGCTACCGTTAACACAGAGAACTTGTTTGCCGTTCACTACACCAATGATCTGTCGGCAGGTCGCGACAACTGTGTACCTTATCGTTTCTCTGACAACGGTACAGGTCAGTTCAACTCTCTGATCACCCGTACAGGTTATAGCCGTCAGGGTGGTAGTGCCTCTCTGCTGATGTTCCCCTCTTTGTGGAACAACGGTTGTGACGATATCGGTCCTAACGGACAGACAGACAAGTCAGTCTTCTTCCGTATGGCTGCCGGTAAGACCACCATCAAGAGTAAGATGACTGGTGAGAATGTCGAGTGCGGTAAGTATTACTCTCCTTACGGACGTGGATTCACCCGCTACCTGCCCTCACTTTACTTCTGGCAGTTGCTGGAGAGCGTGAAGGAGACCGACCAGCGCTACAACGGAACACTGCTCACCGCATACCGTATCCCCTACGAGTTGTCGAAGAACCCCGTGAAGTATCCAAAGATGTCTGAGCAGGAGTTCAAGGACTACGAAGAGGCCTACAAGGAAGACGGTAACTACTTCAATGGTGGTGGTATCGCTATCCTCTATAGTATCCTCGATGGTAATTCTGCTGAAGGTCAGGCTCTCCAGGCTGCGGCTAAGGACAAGTATCGTCTGCAGTTCGCATACGGTGGTGACATCCCCGTTTACACCTCTGGCGATCCTAAGACCGCTCTGCCCACCGAGGGTGGTAAGGCCAAGTCGGATGTCTATGGTGACGACCGTTACAAGAGCGAGAAGATCGAAGGCCGTCGTTCATATCCTTGTATCAAGAAGTTCCTCGACGACCAGTACAACCCCAGCTATCCTACTCACGACCTGAGCTACCGCGACATCATGGTGCTCCGCTTGGCTGAGATGTACCTCATCAAGGCAGAGGCAGAGCTCGCTACCGGCGGCAATGCCCTGGCTACCATCAACGAACTGCGCAAGGCCCGTGCCATCAGCGGCAAGAACAATACCATCAGCGGAACTGTTGACATCGAGACCATTCTTCGTGAGCGCGCTCTCGAGCTCTGCGGTGAGTATCAGCGCTGGTTCGACCTGAAGCGTACACACAAGCTCATCGAACACGTGAAGGCTTACAATGCACAGGCTTCTGGTAACATTGAACTGAAGCATTACTATCGTCCAATTCCTCTGAACGAGCTGGAGTCAGTGACCAACCGTGTCACCGTCAGCGTATCACAGGATGCCAACGGCGTACTGCAGTACACCTCTGCACAGGAGGGTATGTGGCAGAATCCTGGTTATTAATCCAATAACCGCTATCATACTAACGCCAGCCATGCAGATTTGCATGGCTGGTATTTTTTAATTGGTTTATGAAACTAAGACAAATTATCTTTTCTGCTGCTGTGCTTCTGGCTGTATCCGCACAGGCAGAGACAAAAGCAAGGGTGATGCAATACCACCCTGACGGGAGAGATATAGTATGCGTGAACGGCAATCATCGTTATAACAGAGCCCTTTATGGCGGTTACACGGAGTTCAGGCTGGAAACAAGCGACCGCCCGATCTTTGCCACCTACCGTAGGAAGGCGCACAAGAACATCCGTTTCCGTCTGACGGCAAACGGGAACACATTGTCTCTAGAGAGCACCTCGTTTGCGGAAGCCCGTTACTATGCAGGCAAACGCACCTATAAACTCACTGACAAATCGTGGGGTAAAGGAACGCTTACCATCACAGTGCTCATGCAGCCTGATACAGAGTCGGCCATCTGGGAATTCGAACCAAAAGATATGCCTGACGATACAAAAGTGGAAATGATTGTCTGCGATATCCGGCGTCCGAAGTTCAACCGTAGTGGTGACATGAACTCCGATCCGGCAGACAGTTTCGAGCCAGCCGAAGGTGAACCCAACAAACAGACTCACCAATGGCAGCTTAGTACAGAAACCACCTATGCGGTTTTAGACTGCAACGACGGTTCTTATAAACTCTCATCCCCGACAGGTGCTAAGGCTCAGAAACTCTACGACAAGGCTATGAAACACCATGAGTGGTTGGCCAACCAGATTGTCTTTGACACCCCAGATCCATATATCAACACTTTAGGCGGTGCTCTCATGGCAGCAGCCGATGGTGCCTGGGACGGACTGGTGTGGCTACACGGAGCCATCGTTTGGCGTATGCAACTGAATGGCTGGAGAGCCGGTTTCCTCGGTGACCTGCTAGGTATGCCGGAACGGGCTAAGTCTCATTTCTCGGCCTATGCTGCCAGTCAGCTGACAGATGTGGAACCTGTCATCCCCACCCCTACTCCCGACCCGGAGAAAGGACTGGCCCGTGAGGCCAAGACATGGGGCACACAGATGTACTCCAACGGTTATATCGTCAGATACCCCAACCGTAAGGATATCATGCATCACTACGATATGAACCTGAACTATATCGATGAGCTGCTAATGCATTTCCAGTATGATGCAGATAAGGAGTACCTTCAGAAGATGTGGCCGGTCATCAAGTTGCATCTGGCATGGGAGAAACGCAACTTCGACCCTGATGACGATGGTCTGTATGATGCCTATTGCTGTATCTGGGCTTCGGATGCGCTCTACTACAACGGTGGTGCCGTGAGTCATTCCACAGCCTACAACTACCGTACTTTCCGTATGGCTGCCCGTATAGCGGAGATTCTCGGGGAAGATCCCACCTATTATAAAAACGAGGCCGAGAAGACACTGAAAACGATGAATGGACGCTTGTGGCTGAAGAACCGTGGACACTGGGCAGAGTATGAGGACCTGATGGGCCTGAAGCGCAAGCATGAGCATGCTGCGCTCTGGAGTATCTATACCCCTATCGACTGTGGTATGGCTACTGAAGAACAGGCCATCCGCGCCACACAGTATGTTGACAGTTGCATACCCCATATCCCCGTTATCTATGAAGGTATGAAGCTATCGAAGAAAGAAAAGCCGCTTTATACCCTCTCCACTACCGACTGGCATCCCTACGACTGGAGTATCAATAATGTAGCTGCAGCAGAGGTAATGCACACGGCACTAGCCTATTTCCAGGCAGGACGTGCCAATGAAGGCTTCTCACTGCTCAAGGCCAACATCATGGATCAGGCCTATCTGGGAGGCAGTCCAGGCAACTTCGGACAAATCAGCTACTATGACCGTGCCCGTGGTGAGCTGTACCGTGATTTCTCCGACAATACCGGTATCTCCTCACGCGCTTTCATCCAGGGGCTCTATGGTATCGTACCCGATGCCCTCAACGGTTGTTGCGTCATCCGTCCGGGATTCCCTGCAGAGTGGGATCATGCCTCTATCTCCACACCTTACATGAAATATATCTTCAAACGTCAAGGTAACAAAGAGATTTACGAGATTGAGCAGAACTTTGCCCAACCCCTGAGGATTGTGCTCAGACAGAACACTGGCAACGGTTATATCGAGACTGTTGGTACATCGGAAAAGAAACAGACCATAGTCGTGACACATGCTAAGCGGCAGCCCGCACCACGTCCGATGATTACCTCTGATCGCATTGACGGCAAGGCATGGGGTAACAATTTCAACGATGTGCAGACAGACAAGATGAGAACCGTCAATATCGACTCGAAGTATAACAGCAAGGTGAGTGACATCTTCAAAAACTTCTACCTGTCGCCGCGTCCGAAACGTACGACGCTGATGATACCAGTTCATGGCATCGGCGAGTGGTGTCATCCGGAGTTTACGGCAACCATTGAAGAGAAAGGGCTTCTGCAGAAAGCCAAGGATAATACCATTACCGTAGATATTGAAGGAGGCATCCCGTTCCGCATCGGTCAGAATGACAGAAATATCGCCTATACCTCACTCTGGGACAACTATCCCGACGCCATAGATTTTCCCCTGACAGGTAATGCCAGTCATGCCTATCTGCTGATGGCAGGTTCTACCAACCATATGCAGAGCCGTATCGACAATGGTATCATCACTGTAACCTACACCGACGGTAGCACCGATGAACTGCCCTTGCAGAATCCTCACAACTGGTGCCCCATCGAACAGGACTATTTCGAGGACGGTCTTCAGTTTCATGCTGCCCATCCACGACCTTATCGCATTGACTTCGCAACAGCAAAAGTGAGCCGTGAGCTCATGCCAATGGGTGAGCGCTATGGCTACCTGCAGAGGAACTTCGAAAAGGGTGCTGGTGTGATCCTCGATATGCCACTCAACAATAAGAAGACACTGAAAAGTCTGACCGTGCGCACATTGTCTAATGACATTGTCATCGGTCTAATGGGTATTACATTACAATTATAGATTATCCACCACTCTGCCACCACTCTTTGAAAACACCTTTATATAAAGGCCTTACAGAGTGGTGGCAGATAATATTTTCCTGACTTCGGCGATGCATCACCCCCCAAAAAAATTTTTTCTAACAAAATAATCAAAGTATCACTTTTTGAAATAACAATCTGAATTTCAATGGTTTATACGCAGTGACACTTTGTTTCAAACTTACACTAAGTATCACTATTTTGAAAATAACTAACATATATAGATGAAACAGATACCATTTTCTCAGATTTACAGACATAGGGAGCGCAATAAAAGATGCAGGCTTTGGCATAAAGAGATATCTGCTTAAAAAGCAAAACAAGTTGTTTTGTTGTCGAAAAGATAGCTTTTTCAAAGGTAAAACAAGTTGTTTTGCTATCACAAAAGAGTGGTGACACTTTAAGAAAAAGTATCACTATATCTAACATACTTATTATCTGTTAGTTAAGTTAAATAGTGACACTTTGCGCAAAAATTGAAACTTTCTCAGAATCAATTATCAGTGTCCATTCTTCAAATTGACATGGAAACTGAGAATTTTTGAATGATATTTACTCTTTAAGCATAACAAACATAAGATTGTTCCGTATCTTTTCCTTCACCGAACTTACCATGCACTCGGAAATGAAAGAAAAACAAGTTTTTCTTTTGCATTTCTCTCGTTTTTCCGTATCTTTGCAGCGACAATCAAAACATTTAAAATGAAGAAAATTATCTGCACAATCTGTGCACTCATAGCCATCGTGAGCGTACAGGCCCAAAACAAGTACGACAACCCTGACACTCTCGTGGTTAGCCGCGATGGCACAGGACAGTTCCGCAATATCAGCGACGCCATTGAGGTATGTCGTGCCTTTATGGAATACCATAAGGTCATCTTCGTCAAGAAAGGCATCTACAAGGAGAAACTCGTTGTCCCTCAATTTCTGACCAACATCGAGATCTGCGGAGAAGATCGTGACAACACCATCATCACCTGGGACGATCACGCCAACATCCTAGCTGACATCACCCCACTGACAGCTCAGGGCGATGTCAAAAAGATAGGCACCTTCCGCACCTTCACCCTCAAGATAGAGGGCAGCCATATCACGTTGAAGAACATCACCATCGAGAACAACGCAGCCCGACTGGGACAAGCTGTTGCCCTGCATACTGAAGGCGACTGTCTTACCTTTATCAACTGCCGTTTCCTGGGTCATCAGGACACCGTTTATACTGGTAATGCCAAGACGCGCCTCTTCTTCAACAACTGCTACATCGAAGGTACCACCGACTTTATCTTTGGTCCCTCCACAGCCTGGTTTGAGAACTGCGACATCTTCTGCAAGGCAAACTCCTATATCACTGCTGCCTCAACCCCACAAGACGTTCCTTACGGCTACATCTTCAACAAATGCCGTATCACAACTGATGCCAATGTTAACAAGGTTTATCTGGGACGTCCGTGGCGCGACTATGGCTATACCCTCTTCATGAATTGCGAACTGCCCCGTCAGATTCTGCCTGAGGGCTGGCACCAGTGGCGCCCTGAGGCCGTCAAGACTGCCCGCTATCTGGAGTACAACAACCGAGGTGATGGTGCTGCTACCGACAAGCGTGTCTCGTGGAGTCGCCAACTCACTAAGAAAGAGGCTCAGATGATTACGCGTGAGGCTGTCTTCGCCATCCATGACACGTGGAACCCTTAGCATCTTTGTAACCATAACAAAAACTGATAATTATATAGCATATGAGAAAACATCTA
>CAMOGP010000063.1 GCA_946614175.1 uncultured Prevotella sp.
CACTTCCCCAATATCTATCAGAAGTGCTTGTCAATGGGTATTGACATCACCACGGACTATATCCCCGTGCGTCCTGCTGCCCACTATATGTGCGGTGGTATCAAGGTCGACCTGAACGGTTGTTCAAGTATTGAGCGCCTGTATGCTATCGGCGAATGCTCATGCACTGGCTTGCATGGTGGTAACCGCTTGGCTTCCAACTCACTGATTGAGGCCGTGGTCTATGCGGATGCTGCTGCCAAGCACTCGTTGGAGCATGTGGACCTCTACGACTTCAATGAAAAGGTGCCTGAATGGAATGATGAGGGTACGCTGACGAATGAGGAGAAGGTGCTCATCACTCAGAGTGTGAAGGAGGTGGGTGAGATCATGTCCAATTATGTTGGCATTGTTCGTTCTGACTTGCGTCTCCATCGTGCATGGGTGCGTCTGGACACACTCTACGAGGAGACAGAGAACCTCTTTAAGCGTGTGAAGGCTACAAGGGATATCTGTGAACTGCGTAATATGATTAATGTGGGCTATCTGATCACCCGTTTCGCTCTGGAGCGCAAGGAGAGTAGAGGACTGCATTACACCATTGACTATCCGGCACACGCGTACGATAAGGAAAAGTAAAAAGGTAAAAAGGTAAAAAAGTAAAATAAGAGAATAAAGAAAAAAAGGTAAAAAGTAAAGCTCGATGCTTCATTTTTTACCTTTTTACTTTTTTACCTTTTTACCTTTTAAAGTTTTGCTAATTCAATCACTTTGTCAACAGCAGCGCTGAGGCCATCAACACTCTTACCGCCAGCCTGTGCAAAGTGGGGCTGACCACCACCGCCGCCTTGGATGAGCTTGGCTGCTTCGCGAACCATCTGACCAGCATTCAACTTATGATCGGCCACCATGTCGTCGCTCATCATGATAGAGAGCTGGGGCTTGTTGTCTGCATGTGTGCCAAGTACGCAGAGTAGAGAACTATCCACGGCTGCACGAATCTTGAAGGCCAAATCCTTGGCTGCTGCAGGAGCCATGGGCAGCACAGCGGTGATCACCTTCACACCGTTGACCTCGCGGGCTTTCTCTACCAACTGCTTGGCAGTACGCTCTACAGCCTGTGCCTGGAAGGCTTCGATTTCCTTCTTCATAGCGTCATGCTCGTCGATATATTTCTTGATAACTCCCTGCAGGTCCTTGGCATTGTTAAAGAAGGATTTCACGGCACGCAGCATATCCTCGGTCTGATACAGGAGCTCTTCACACTCCTTACCTGTCTTTGCCTCGATACGACGAATGCCAGCTGCTACGCTGCTCTCGGAGATGATCTTGAAGAAACCGATACGTCCAGTGCTGCTGGCGTGAACACCACCACAGAACTCGCATGAAGGTCCGAAGCGAACCACGCGCACTTTGTCACCGTATTTCTCGCCGAAGAGGGCGATAGCACCTAGTTTCTTTGCCTCGTCGAAGGGCATGTCACGATGCTCATCGAGAGGAATATCCTGACGAATCATGTCGTTGACCATGCGCTCTACCTCGCGAATCTGCTCGTCGGTGACCTTCTCGAAGTGTGAGAAGTCGAAACGCAGGGTGTCTGGACTTACGTAGGAACCCTTCTGCTCCACATGGTCGCCCAGTATCTGTTTCAAGGCATAATCGAGCAGGTGGGTAGCGGTGTGATTGGCGGCGCTGGCGTCTCGCTTATCTGTATCTACACAGGCCATGAACTGGGCTGCTGTGTCTTTTGGCAGTTGCTTGACGATATGTACGCTTTGGCCGTTCTCGCGCTTTGTGTCGATAATATCGATGGTCTCGTTCTCAGATACCAGAACACCCTGGTCACCTACCTGTCCACCCATCTCACCATAGAATGGGGTGTTGTCAAGAACCAACTCGTAGAACTCGTTCTTCTTCTGTGTCACCTTGCGATAGCGCAGGATGCGGCACTCGTATTCTGTATAGTCGTAGCCTACGAACTGCTGTTCGCCTGCTGCCAACTCTACCCAGTCGGAGTTTTCTACTGCAGCGGCATTGCGGGCACGGTCTTTCTGCTTCTGCATCTCTGTATTGAACTGCTCCTCGTTGACGGTGAAGCCGTTTTCGCGACAAATCAGTTCGGTGAGGTCAAGCGGAAATCCGTAGGTGTCGAACAGACGGAAGGCTTGTACACCGTCGAGTTCTTTCTTACCTTCGGCCTTGAGTTGCTCCATGGCATCGTTCAACATGCCAATACCTTTCTCCAATGTGCGAAGGAAGGAATCTTCCTCTTCCTTCATGACCTTGGCAATGAGGGTCTGTTGAGCTTTCAACTCTGGGAAGGCATCGCCCATTTCCTCTACGAGGGTGGGAAGAAGCTTGTAGAGGAAGGCTTCCTTCTGGCCAAGGAAGGTGTATGCATAGCGTACGGCACGGCGCAGAATACGACGAATCACGTAACCGGCCTTGGCATTTGAGGGCAACTGACCATCGGCAATAGAGAAGGCAACGGCACGCAGGTGGTCTGCGCAAACACGCATAGCCACGTTGATATCGTCTTGCTCCTTGCTGATAGGATTCTCTGTCTCTTCCTCGAAGGTGGTATATTTCAGACCTGTAATCTGCTGCTCGGCCTTGATGATAGGCTGGAAGACGTCTGTATCATAGTTGGAGTGCTTGCCCTGCATCATGCGTACCAGGCGCTCAAAGCCCATACCTGTATCAATCACGTTCATTGACAGGGGTTCCAGTGAACCATCAGCTTTGCGGTTGAACTGCATGAACACGATATTCCAGATCTCGATAACCTGAGGGTCGTCCTGATTTACCAGTTCACGACCGCTCTTTCCACTGGCCTTGCGCTGCTCGGGTGTGCGTGAGTCAACGTGAATCTCTGAACAAGGACCGCAAGGACCTGTGTCGCCCATCTCCCAGAAGTTGTCGTGCTTATTTCCGTTGATGATATGATCGGCAGGCACATGCTTAGACCAGTATTTCGCTGCCTCGTCATCGCGAGGGATGTTCTCTTCGGGTGAACCCTCGAACACGGTTACATACAGGTCCTCGGGGTTCAACTTCAGAACGTCAACAAGGTATTCCCATGCCATATCGATGGCTCCTTCTTTGAAATAGTCGCCAAAACTCCAGTTACCCAGCATCTCGAACATGGTGTGGTGGTAGGTGTCGTGACCTACTTCCTCCAGGTCATTATGCTTACCGCTTACGCGCAGACACTTCTGGGTATCGGCACGGCGACGAGGCTCTGGGTCACGTGTGCCCAGGATAATATCTTTCCACTGATTCATGCCCGCGTTGGTGAACATCAGCGTGGGATCATCCTTGATAACCATTGGTGCGGAGGGCACGATGGCATGTTGTTTTGACTCGAAAAACTGTTTGAACGAGTCGCGAATTTCTTTTGCAGTCATTATCAATCTTTGCTAATTTTTAATTTTGTGTGCAAAATTACAAAATAATTGCGAAAAACCGATGATGAATTAGAATAATTTCGTATCTTTGCAACCAAATGATGATGTTTTTATGGCACTAAATCTGAATAAGAACTTGAAACTCTACTATTCCATTAAGGAAGTGGCTGAGATGTTTGACCTTAACGAGAGTACTTTGCGCTTTTGGGAAACGGAATTCCCGTATCTCAAACCAAAGACGGCTGGGCCAAGTAAGGTTCGTCAATATACTGAGAAGGATATTGAGCAGATTAGGTTGATTCACAACTTGGTTAAGGTACGCGGATTTAAGTTGGCTGCTGCTAAGAAAATCATCAGTTCCAATCGTGATGGTGCCAATAAAAAAGCTGAGGTGCTGACACGTTTGATGGGCGTACGTGACGACCTGCAAGCGCTGAAAAAGCAACTTGATGGGCTGCAGTAGATCTCGTGACAACGAGACAACGCCTGTCGTGATAACTTAATAACGACAAAAATGGCATCCATCAAGGATGCCATTCTTCATTTCTCAGAAACACGTTCTCCAGTGTTATTCCTTTTGCTTCTTTCTTGGTGAGTTGTCGGCTCCAGCTAGCACGCTTTTCTGTGGCAGCGCCCTCGCCAGTGTTCTCGAACTCCAGATAGCGAGCTGTCTGTTCGCGCTCTTTCTGCCAGTGGTGCCATCCCTCAGGACGAATCTGCTTGGGCAGGTCGCAATGCATGAACAGGGTATAGCCATAATCGCGCCAGGGGCGACCCAAATAGACTTTCTGTACATCGCTTGCAGCCGTTATGGTGCATTGGTTGAAGATATAGCCGAAGGGAATATGCTTGGGTGTGGAGGCTGCCGTGATATAACTATTGGCTTTGCAATGAATTGTACATTGCTCAAACCATGCTGTCGACGGACCAAAGATGAAATCGGTGGTGCCCTCGATATAGCAGTGGTCAAAGTACAGACGCGTACCCTCCATACCGGTATAGATGGTGTCCTGATGGCCCAGGAATCTGCAGTTCACAAATTTCAGACAGTCGCCTTGTGTATGCAGGGCAACAGCCTGTCCCAGTCGTGCGGCATTGTTTTCGATCGTTAGGTTCTTGAATGTGATATGGTTGGCTTCCACTTTGACCGTATAGGTGCGGAAGGTTCCCATACCCTTTCCTGTAGGAGGATAGAGGATGTTTGCATGATCATCGTAGGTGATGATGGTCTCCTCACGACTCTCGCCACAGAGTTCGATGTTTTGTACCCACTGTGGGATAATCAGTTTCTCTTTGTAGGTACCTTTCTTGATGTAGATAACTTTGTGATAATCCATGAAGGCGCGACACACCTCGATGGCATCTGCAATGTTACGAAACTGTCCTGTGCCGTCGCGTGCCACAATAATCGTGTCGGGATTATCATAGGGTGAGGCGGCATAGGTGATGCCTGTCAATAGCAGGAAGATGATAGTTTGTAGTAGTCTGTTCATAATATGTATTACATGATTTGTGAAATTTCTTTCAGGTCGTCCACTTCCTTCAGACGGTCGATAATTTCAGCCACGTCATCGCGGTCGTGAACGCGCAGGTCGATGACGCCGTCAAAGATACCATCCTCTGTTGTAAACGTAAGTTTGCGGATGTCAACGTTCAACTGGTTTGAAATAATTGTTGTCACCTCATTGACTAGTCCACGACGGTCGATACCGCCCAGACGGATGGTGGCGTCGAAGAATAAAGTCTTGTGCATGTCCCATTTTACATCCAGTATGCGGTTGCCGAAACTGGCTTTCAGTTTGTTGGCAATCGGACAAGTTCGTTTGTGGATTTCAATGCGATTACGATTATCGATATAGCCCAGCGTGTCGTCGCCGGGGATGGGGTGACAGCAATCGGGGAAGATGTATTGACGGATATTCTTCTCGTTGATATAAATTGGCTTTTTGCGATTGAATTTCTCGGGTACGATAAACAGCTCAGGCTGTTCTTCTGTTTTCTCTTCTTTCTTGGCTTTGACAAATGGTACGAATTTGCGCCAGCCACCACCGTTGTTGTTGTCTGCTTTCTTTTTCTTCTTGCCTTTTATTTCATCGATATCTTTTTCGCCAAGCAGGATGGAATTCTCGCCGATGCCCTGATAGAGTGATTCACGACGAGGCACATCGAACATCTTGCATAGACGGTCTAAGACGGCAGGTGACTGTTCGATATTATATTTGGCCAGCCAGTTGTCCAGTTTTTCTTCCCCCTTCTTCTGTATCTCACGGTTGGCGCGACGCAGCATTGCCTCTATCTTTGCCTTGGCTTTTGCCGTTGTCACGAAGTTCACCCATGAAGGTTGTACGTGGTGTGACTTGGATGTGAGAATCTCTACCTGGTCGCCGCTGGCCAGTCTGTGGCTCAACGGCACCAACTTATGGTTGACCTTCGCACCGATACAGTGTGACCCCAGGAAGGTGTGGATAGAGAAGGCGAAGTCGAGCACGGTACTATCAGCAGGCATCGTCTTGATCTCACCCTTGGGAGTGAAGACAAATATCTCGCTGGAGAAGAGATTCAGTTTGATGGCATCCAGGAAGTCCATCGCGTCGGGCTGTGGGTCATCCAGAATCTCCTTGATGGTACGAAGCCACTCATTCAGTTCACCCTCGTCCTCGCTATACTCACTGCCGTCCTTATATTTCCAGTGGGCAGCAAGTCCTTGTTCTGCAATCTCGTTCATACGGTCAGAACGAATCTGCACTTCAATCCAGAGACCTTGTTTCGACATCAGCGTCACATGCAGAGCCTGATAGCCATTGGCTTTAGGATTATTCAGCCAGTCGCGTATACGGTCGGGGTGATATTTGTATATCTTTGTCAGTGCGACGTATATCTTCCAGCACTCGTCCACTTCCTCCTCACGATTCTTGGGGGTGAAGATGATACGTACAGCCAGGATATCGTAGATTTCATCGAAGGATACATGTTTCTTCTGCATCTTGCTCCAGATGGAGTAGGGCGTCTTCACACGTTCTTTAATCTCATAGTGGAATCCCATTTTCTGGAGCGCTGCCTCAATGGGTTGCGTAAACTCGTCGAACGATTGATGACGTAGCACGCGGGTCTCCTCCAACTTACGTTCAATGACAGCATATTCCTCTGGATGCTCGAACTTGAAACTCAGGTTCTCCAGTTCCGACTTAATCTTATAGAGTCCCAGACGATGGGCGAGGGGGGCATACAGATAGAGTGTCTCGCCGGCAATCTTGTATTGCTTGTTGGCTGGCTGAGAGTCCAGTGTGCGCATATTATGCAGGCGGTCGGCTATCTTAATTAATATCACACGGATATCCTCGCTCATGGTGAGCAACAGTTTCTTGAAGTTCTCTGCCTGTGCAGAAGCCTGTTCGCCAAAGATACCTCCACTAATCTTTGTCAGTCCGTCAACGATTTGGGCAATCTTGGGACCAAACATATTCTCGATGTCTTCAACGGTGAAGTCGGTATCCTCCACAACATCGTGGAGTAGGGCTGCACAGATACTGGTAGATCCCAGTCCTATTTCCGAGCACACAATCTGTGCCACGGCGATGGGGTGCATGATATATGGTTCACCCGACAGTCGTCTCACACCTTTATGAGCCTGTCGTGCAAAGTTAAATGCTTTTCCAATCAAGTCCACCTTCTTGCGATGACGCGAGTTCAGGTAGTCATTGATGAGTTTTTCATACGCATCATTTATCAGTTTTTCATCGGCTGCTTCTTGTTCCTTTAATTTCTGCTCATCATCAGTCATAGACATCCTCCTCTTGTAAAAAAATAACTACTAACTATCTTCTCTCTTCTATCTTCCTCTTTAACGTACTCTCAGGCGCTGTCCGGGACGTAGGTTGCTATTGCGCAGTCCGTTTAATTTCTTTATCTTGCTGACTGTCGTTCTATTTCTTTTTGCGATGGCACTCAGGGTATCGCCAGAGCGTACCTTATGCCATTGTGCTTTTCTGCTGCTCTTTCTGTCTTTCGTCGTGCTGGTCTTCACCGTCACCTCTTCTACTGCCACTTCCAGACGCTTCTCGGTGCTCGACTCTGCTGCATAGACAGAATCCTGCCTATCAATGAATGTGGAGATATCGCTGATAGGCAGACGGATGGGCGATGGCGTCGTAGCACCAGGCACGATGTCACGTCTGTAGGCAGGGTTCAGCGCTCTGATCATGGAGATGTCAAGTCCGCAGACACTGGCTATCTGACTGAAATTCACGTTGCGGTCAACCATGACTGTATCCGTTTTTACGGGCAGCTGGCTCTTCATGGGACAGATATTATGCTCGCAGTAGTAGTTCATCACGTAGTTGGCAGCAATGAAAGCAGGCACATACCCTCTCGTTTCCTTGGGCAGATAAGGATAAATCTTCCAGTAGTCCTTCTCGCCGCCAGAGCGACGGATAGCCTTGTTGATATTCTCAGGACCACAGTTGTAGGCTGCAATCACCAGATTCCAGTCACCGAAGATATTGTATAGGTCGCGCAGATAGCGGGCTGCAGCATATGATGCCTTTACGGGGTCACGACGCTCATCTACCAGTGTGTTCACGTTCAGTCCGTAGGCTTTGCCTGTGGTCAGCATAAACTGCCACAGTCCTGTGGCACCCACGCGTGATACGGCAGTAGGATTCAGAGCCGACTCGATGACAGGCAGATATTTCAGTTCCAGGGGCAGTTGATACAGGTCGAGAGCTTCCTCGAAGATGGGCATGTAGAAATTTGACGCGCCCAAGAAGTAGCTCACCGATTGTCTCATGCGCGAGGTATATCTGTCGATACATGATTGCACCACCTCGTTGTAGGGCATCTCCATAATGGTAGGCATGCGGTGCAGGCGGTCGATATACACCTGTTTCTCATAGCTGACATCCTCGTTCTTCATCTGACAGTCGTTGTCAATTGCCAGATAAGTCTTCGACATATATTGGCTCATCAGACTATCCATATCGTAGGTCATAGCCTCAGGGAAGTCTATCTCCTCCTTGTTGCCCATCTCGTCGACGACCTCAATTTCGTCGTCGTCATCATTCTCGTCAACCACAACCTGTGCAGCGCCGTTTAGGGGCAGTGCAACCATGCATAGTGGCAGTGACCATCTTACTGTTTTGTCTAATAGCTTTGTAATATATGTCTTTGTCATTATTCGTTGTTTTTTATCGTGTTTAGAAATTAATACTACAGTTGACACCAAGCGATGTGGCATATAGCGGATTGTCAACCGACCTATTGTTGATCACCGTAGGACGTACCTTTAGACTCAAATCTTTAGAGATGTCAAACGACGATAGTTCTGCATCCACGTAGGCGTCAATCACGGATACCGCGTAGACCCCCAACATACAGAAGAAACTAAGGTCGCGCCACCGGCGGTATTTGTCTTTTCTGCTCTTGAAGATTTGCTTGTAGCGCTCTTCGTTGGCGGGTGTTATCTGTTTGCCCAGGTGCAGAAACTTATTGTAACTGGCTGTTCCCGGGTCATCGTCCATGATGTCCAGATAGGCTTGCGAATAGTCTTTGTACATCATGTTGTTCCACATCATTGCATAGATGCAACCCACGAATCCACCATATACGATAGGTAGTTTCCAGTATTTGCGGTTATAAATCTGACCGCCGCCAGGTATGACCAGCGCCAGCCAGAGAGCCTTCTGCGGGTCTGGTCGCCATGTGCTCCAGTCGCGTGCCACCTTCATTGGTGCTTCATCTTTCACGAAGGTCAGTTTGCCCTCTTCCAAAGAGTCTCCAATGAAAACCGTGTCGGTAGGCAGTGCTTCGTAGATGGAGTCCATCGCCATCACGATAGAGTCGGGTAGGGCGTTCTGGGCCGATGCCGTAAAAGGTAAAAAGGCTAAGAGGCAAAAAAGAATGCTCTTTGTTACCCGTTCGTTCCTTCTATATACCTTTTTTATATTCATATCAACCACTTGCTTATTTCTCCAGCAGACTCAAGATACGGTTCAGGTCCTCCTCATTGGCAAACGTGATGCTGATTTTTCCGTTACCCTTGGGCGAACAGGTCAGCTGCACCTTTGTGTTGAGCATGCTTGTCAGACGGTTCTTACTCTCGTTCAGACTGCTTGAAAGAGGTACCCTTGTCGTGATGCGCTTGCGTGCAGTCTGCACGTCTTCACCATTCTTCAGAGCCTGTACCATCTCCTCAACCTTGCGTACGGAGTATTGATTCTTCTGTACCTCCTTGAAGAGTTTCAGCTGAAGCGAGGGAGAATCCAGTGACAGCAGCGCGCGGGCGTGCCCCATGTCAATCTCGCGGTTTTTCAGTGCCATCTGAATCTGAGCGGGCAGTTTCAGCAGACGCATATAGTTGGTCACCGCCGTACGACTCTTGCCTACACGCTCTGAGATTTTCTCCTGTGTCATGCCGCTGGTTTCAGCCAGATGTTCGTAGGCCAGCGCTATCTCGATAGCGTTCAGGTCTTCACGCTGGATATTCTCTACCAGTGCCAGCTCCATCACGCTCTCATCGTTGGCTGTGCGGATATAGGCGGGGATAGTCTTAAGACCTGCAATCTGCGATGCTCGCCAACGACGTTCACCGGCAATGATTTGGTAATGATTATCGCTGACCTGACGCAGGGTGATTGGAGCTATGATACCCATTGTCTGGATACTTGCAGCCAATTCCTGCATGGCCGTCTCGTCAAATTCACGACGAGGCTGGTCGGGGTTGGGCTCAATCTGCTCGATGGGAATCTCGTTCAGGTTTGATGACCCTTGTGTCTTGACGTCACTTGTATCTATGAGGGCATCCAGTCCGCGACCTGTGCTGATATCGTCCAGACCTCTGCCCAGTACACTCTTATCAAATTTCTTTCTAACAGCCATGATGATTATTTGTTTTTGCTGATAATTTCCTTTGCCAATGCTAAATGATTCTTACTACCTGTTGAGTCAGCGTCATACAGGATGACAGGCAGACCGTGTGAGGGACTCTCAGACAGTTTCACGTTTCTCTGAATCACGGTCTTGAACACCAGTTCCTGGAAGTGGCGCTTCACCTCATCGTAAATTTGGTTAGCCAGACGCAGACGTGAGTCATACATTGTCAGCAGGAAGCCTTCAATCTCGAGCTTCGTGTTCAGTTTCGACTTGATGATCTTGATTGTATTCAGCAGTTTTGAGATACCTTCCAGAGCAAAATACTCACACTGCACAGGGATGATGACGGAGTCGGCAGCTGTCAGGGCATTCACGGTGATGAGTCCCAGTGATGGTGAACAGTCAATCAGGATATAATCATATTCATTGCGGATAGGTTCGAGCATGTTTCTGATGACGCGTTCGCGATTGTTCAGGTTCAGCATTTCTATCTCGGCACCTACCAGGTCTATATGGCTGGGTATGATATCCAGTCCCTCGATGTCGGTTGTATAGATAGCCTCGCGTACATCTGTATGATTAATGATACATTCGTAGAGCGAGCAGTCCACCTCTTTCAGGTCAACACCCAGTCCGCTGGATGCGTTAGCTTGAGGGTCGGCATCGACCACCAGTACACTTTTTTCCAGCGTAGCCAGTGATGCTGCCAGATTAATGGTTGTCGTGGTCTTTCCCACGCCTCCTTTTTGGTTAGCAAGTGCAATAATCTTTCCCATTTTTAATTTTTCTCCTATGGATTTGAACTGCAAAGATACATAATTTCCGTGAAACAGTTGTTGTTTCACTCATTTATTTTGAAAATTTTAGAAAATGGAGTGTAGTCTGTACAATTTCCAAAACGAATGAAACATTTTCGTATAATTATTAGAGGAAATATTAGTACTTTTGCAGCATAGATTTAAAAACCTAAGAATTATGATTAGAAAAATTTACTCATTTCTTTTAGTGATGATGCTGAGCGTCTGTGCCTTTCAGGGCATCCAGGCCCAACAGCGTCGTCCTATTGACAATCAGCATCCGTTATGGTTGGTCCACGTTGATGTGTGGAACAGTGCTGACCCACAAAAAATCATTGATTTGATACCAGCAGATATCAAACCTTATGTTTGTCTGAACCTGTCGCTCTCTTGTCAGTTTGACACGAAGACCGGCATGTATCGTATGCCTCGTAATGCAGTGCGAACCTATAAGTCGTGGGCCACTGTCTGTCAGCAGAACAATATGTGGTTCTCTTGTCAGCCTGCCTCTGGCGGTCACACCCATATTCAGGATAACGACCTGCAGACTTTCGAGTATTTCTTCAAGACCTTCCCCAACTTCCTTGGATGGAACTATGCCGAGCAGTTCTGGGCCTTTGGCGATGCAGGCGACCTGAGTTCCATGACCAAGTCCAGTCGTTGGAATCTCTTTGCCAACCTTGTTGAGATGTCTCATAAGTATGGCGGCTTTCTCACGGTGAGCTGGTGTGGTGGTATCTACCATTTCGACACCGACCCTCTGGCAGAGTTGAAGACCGAGCCCAAGTTCTTGGCTGCCTGCCAGAAATATCCCGAGTCCATCCTGTTTCTCTACAAGTACACCCATTGCAGCAGTTTCTATAACAACGAGAGTGTCTGCTTCGGTCCGTTTATCGCCGGTCTGACCAAGAACTATGGTGTACGCTATGACAACTGTGGCTATAACGACATGCTGACAAAGGTGTTGGGCGAGGGTCATGGCAAGAAATACCCCGGCAGTGCAGGTATCGGTACCGTGATGGAACAGACCTGCGTCAATGGTGGTGCCGTGTGGGATGGTCCTGAGCTGATCTGGACCGAAGACTTCCAGAACC
>CAMOGP010000064.1 GCA_946614175.1 uncultured Prevotella sp.
AAATTATCAATTTTCAATTATCAATTTTCAATTATAATTACTACCTTTGCACGTCAGAAACAATTTTAACGTTAAAAATAAACCTTTTAAGATGAAACAATTCCGCCTCGTGGACAATATCCTCGGATGGCTGACATTCTTAATAGCCGCCTTCGTATATTGTTCAACCATCGAGCCGACAGCCTCTTTCTGGGACTGTCCAGAGTTTATTACTACAGGTTATCGTTTGGAAGTTGGACACCCACCCGGTGCACCTTTCTTTATGCTGACAGCCAACCTGTTCTCACAATTCACCAGTGATCCAACCCAGGTGGCACGTATGGTCAACACCATGAGTGCTCTTCTGTCAGCAACATGTATTCTCTTCCTTTTCTGGAGCATCACCCATCTGGTGCGACGACTATTTATCAACAGTTGGGAGGAACTGAGTACGGCAAAACTCGTAGCTATCGAAGCCAGCGGACTGGTAGGTGCTCTGATTTACACCTTTAGCGACACATTCTGGTTCTCTGCCGTTGAGGGCGAGGTATATGCCTACTCTTCTGCGTTCACAGCAGTGGTATTCTGGCTGATCTTGAAATGGGAAGATCACGCCGACGAGCCCCATAGCGACCGATGGTTGGTATTGATTATGTATATGACCGGCCTTAGCATTGGCGTGCACCTGCTGAACCTGCTGTGTCTGCCAGCCATTGTATTGGTCTACTACTTCAAGCGTTTCCCCAATGCCAATGTCAAAGGTAGTATTGTAGCCCTGCTCATCTCATTTGTACTGCTTGCAGCCGTACTCTATGGTGTAGTACCAGGCATCATCACCGTTGGCGGATGGTTCGAATTGTTCTTTATCAACACACTTGGCATGTCGTTCAACACTGGTGAGTATATCTACCTCTTCCTGTTGGTTGCCCTCGTTATTTGGGCTATCTACGAGACACAGATGGCCAAGGAAACAAAAGGAAGTTGGATACGTCAGAACGTGGCTTTCCTTGTGGCCATTGGCATGTTAGGTATTCCTTTCTATGGTTTTGGCTGGAGCGCCTTCTTCATCGGCATCGTTGTATTACTCGCCATCGCTGCAGTATTATTCCTGCCCGGCATGAAGAAGCAGATTATTTCACCCCGCATCAAGAACACCACGTTGCTCTGCATGCTGATGCTGATGATTGGTTATTCCACCTATGCCGTTATCGTCATCCGTTCTGCAGCCAACCCACCAATGGACCAGAACTCACCCGAGGATATCTTCACCCTTGGTAACTATCTGAGCCGCGACCAGTATGGCTATCGCCCTCTGGCATTTGGTCAGGCCTATAGTTCAGAATACAAGATTGACCAGAGTGGCCATGTACAGATGGATGCAGGTGCACCTATCTATCAGCGCAAGGAGAAGAAATCTGCCGACGAGCCCGATACCTACTTTGTTGTTAGCACAAAGGACAAGCCCGTCTATGCACAGAACATGTTCTTCCCACGCATGTATTCCAACAACCAGCGTCATATCGCTGCATACAACAGTTGGGTTGGCGGCATTAAGGGACAGAAGGAACCATCAAACTATCGTCAGGGTTCTTTTGTAACGATACCTACACAGATGGAGAATCTGGAATTCTTCTTCGCCTATCAGTGTAACTGGATGTACTGGCGTTATTTCCTTTGGAACTTCGCCGGTCGTCAGAATGATATCCAAGGTCATGGAGAACTGGAACACGGCAACTGGATTACCGGTTTCTCGTTCCTCGACAATGCTCGTCTGGGCGACCAGTCTCTGCTGCCCGATGACCTGAAGAACAACAAGGGACATAACGTATTCTACTGCCTGCCTCTGCTTCTGGGTATTCTCGGTATCTTCTGGCAGCTCTTTATGCGCGGCAAGAGAGGCGTTCAGCAGTTCTGGGTGGTATTCTTCCTGTTCTTCATGACAGGTCTGGCTATCGTGCTCTATCTGAACCAGACACCAGAGCAGCCCCGTGAGCGTGACTATGCATATGCCGGTTCATTCTACGCCTACGCTATCTGGTGTGGTATGGGTGTTGCAGCCCTGATTCAGATGGCATGGGATATCTTTAAGAAGAACCAGCTCATCCCTGCTATCGTGATTGGTGCTGCAGCTCTGTTGGTACCTGTTCAGATGGCTTCTCAGACATGGGATGACCACGATCGTAGCGGACGCTACACCTGTCGTGACTTCGGTCAGAACTACCTCATGTCTCTGCAGGAAGAAGGTAACCCCATCATCTTCACCAATGGCGATAATGATACCTTCCCCCTCTGGTACAACCAAGATACTGAAGGTGTGCGTACCGATGCCCGCGTATGCAATCTGTCGTACCTGCAGACCGACTGGTATATAGATCAGATGATTCGTCCTGCCTACGACTCTCCCGCTCTGCCTATCTCATGGAGCCGACTGGAATACTGTTCTGGCACAAACGAATATGTACGCGTGGACAACAAGATTCGCAAGGCTATTGAACTGCTGATGCGTGACTATCCAAAGGAGACCACTGAGCTATTCGGTGATAATCCCTTCGAATTGAAGAATGTACTTGAATACTGGGTACGTGATCACCGCAGCAGCGAGCTCAAAGAACGCCAGAGAAATGCTATCGAGTTTGCATTCACAAAGATGCCTGAAGTGATGAATGACCAGTATTATAGTCTGGATGAGTCACTCTGCGTCATACCTACCGACACTGTCTTTATCACGATTGACAAACAGGCAGTAAAGGAGAGCGGAATGCTGATTCAAGGTATTGAGCAGGGTAATGACTCTGTAGATATTGATGCAGCCATCCCCGACCGTATGACGATTTCACTCGCAGGTCTTGGCGGACTGGACAAGAGTAAGTTGATGATGCTCGAGATGGTAGCCAATGCCAACTGGCGTCGTCCTATCTACGTAGCCTATACCGTTGGTCAGGAGAACTACATGAACCTTGGTGATAACTTCGTACAGGAAGGTCTCACCAACCGTATCACACCGTTCACCACCAACATCAACGATCAGCCTATCCCAGGCATGACCAATTTCGATACCGAGAAGACTTACAACAACGTGATGCACCGATTCAAGTTCGGTGGAGCGAATACACCAGGCATCTATCTTGATGAGACCGTGATGCGTATGTGCTATACCCATCGTCGTCTGATGGTGAAACTTGCCTCACACCTCATCATGGAAGGCAAGGATGCCAAGGCCAAAGAGGTGCTTGACAGATGCGACAAGGAGTTCCCCTCATGCAATGTGCCTCACGACTTCCAGAGTTCTTCACTGGAGATGGCACAGGCCTATGCCGCCATTGGCGACAAGACAAAGGCCTTGGATATCCTCCAGCAGTTGTGGTCTAAGTACGACCAGTATATGGTCTACTACAACTCTCTTGACCGCAAGAAGTTCAAGGTAGCAGAGCCTAGCATTCAGCTGCCCCTCTATATGATGAAGCGCATCACAGAGTTGGTTGAGCATATTGATGAGAAGAAGTTTAATGAGTATGCACCACGCTTTGAACAGCAGTGGCAGAAGTTCATCAGCAAAGGCGGTGGACAGCAGTAATATCATCGCAGACATCATCACATGTTCATAGAACAACCAGCGATATACCTCAGATGGCTTTATCCTAATGCCCTGTGGAGAATGGACCGTCACGAACACGCAGTCTATCTGACGTTCGACGACGGTCCCATCCCCGAGGCTACGCCGTTTATTCTCGACACCCTTCGTGACGAAGGTATCAAAGCGACCTTCTTCTGTGTCGGTGATAATGTGCGTAAATATCCCGAGCTCTTCCAAAGGATTCTGGATGAAGGGCATCAAGTGGGCAACCACACCCACAATCATATCGGTAGCATACGCCATACCATCAAGGAGTATAGCTATAACGTTGAGAAGGCCAATGCCTATATCCACAGTCGGTTGATGCGTCCGCCCCATGGATGGATGCGCCTGCCACACTATGCTTGGCTATCCAGAAAGTTCAAGATTGTGATGTGGGACCTCGTCACACGTGATTATTCAAAATGGCTTACTGCCGAGGATGTGGTGAATAATGTGAAACGCTACGCACGCAACGGCTCCATCATCACCTTCCACGACTCACTGAAGTCTATTGAGAAACTGAAAACAGCCCTGCCCGAGAGCATCCATTGGCTCAAAGAACAGGGATATGAGTTTAAAATCTTTGATTATTAGATGGTAATCTCGCCACTGCCGTAACAACGGTGGTGGCGATTATCATAAACCACACAGAACTGTCCTGGTGCCACACCGTGGATACGGTCCTGAGAATGCACCATATAACGACCATCACCCAAATCCTCTAATGTGGCGGGATGATATTCAGGTGTATGACGAATCTTAAATGTAATCTCACGTTCCGGCATCTCTCCGTTGATGCTATGGAATCCATGAATAGGGAAATCCTGTTTGTAGGCCGTATCTGGATCATAACCATGAGACACATAGAGAATATTCTTTTCTATATCCTTCTTCACAATAAACCAAGGGCCACCACCAAAGCCTAAGCCTTTACGCTGACCTATGGTATAAAACCAGTGTCCTTTATGCTGTCCAATGCGTTTCCCCGTTTCCAGTTCCAGCACATCTCCTTTCTGTTCACCCACGTACATCTTGATATAGTCCGTGTAGTTAATCTTTCCCAGGAAACAGATGCCCTGTGAGTCTTTACGCTTGGCATTCACCAGATGTTCGCGCTCTGCGATCTGACGCACCTCATCTTTCACGTAATGTCCTATCGGGAAGATAGCCTTCTGCAACTGCCAGTCATAGATCTGTGCCAGAAAATCCGTCTGATCCTTTACAGGGTCAGGACTCGTCACCAGCCATTTCTGTCCGTCAATCATCTCCGTCTGCGCGTAATGTCCCGTTGCTATCAGATCATAGTCATGGCCACGTTTCTCGTGGAAGGCACCAAATTTGATGAGCCTGTTACACATCACGTCTGGATTAGGTGTCAGACCTGCCTTCACCTTATCCATCGTGTATTTCGTCACCTGGTCCCAGTATTCGTGATGACAATCCACCACCTCCAGCTTGCAGCCGTACTTATGCGCCACAGCTGTTGCCATCTCCATATCCTCCTCCATCGAGCAGTCCCATTCGTCCTTCTCGTCAGAGCCAATCTTGATATAGAAGCAGTCTGGATGCAGTCCTAGCTGCGCAAACTCATACACCACCACACTACTGTCAACGCCTCCTGACAGTAGCACAGCAATGCGCTTACCTTCCAATTCATTTTTATTCATGGGTGCAAAGGTATGAACTTTTTCTTACCCATCCAAATGCTTATGCAAAAAGTTTGGTAGATTAAGGAAATGTTTGTACCTTTGCGCTCACAACAATCTAAAAGTATCTAACGATTATGGAAACAATTCAAAACGAACTACTCACCGTAGAGGTGTCGGCCATGGGTGCCGAATTACAGAGCATTAAAGATAGTGACGGACGTGAATATCTGTGGCAGGCTGGCGAGAAGTGGCCACGCCGCTCTCCTATTCTGTTCCCCATCGTATGCAGTGTCAATAATGATACCTATCGCGTAGATGGCAAGGAGTATCATCTTCCCCGTCACGGTTTTGCACGCGATACCGAGTTCAAGCTCATTGCCCAGGGACCAGACCGTGTGACATACGCCCTCCACGAGAGTGAGGAGACACTGAAGGTATACCCCTACTGTTTCAACCTTGCCATAACCTATAAGTTGGAAGGTAACAAAATACACGTTATCTGGCACGTAGAGAATACCGACAAGCGTGATATCCACTTCCAGATTGGCGGCCACCCCGCATTCCTGGCTCCTGGTTGTAAGGAAGACGAGCCCCTGAAGGGCGTCATCGTGTTTGACAATAAAGAACAGATGCAGAACCTGAAGAGCTATATCGACGGTTCTCACGAACTGACCGAGATAGAGGCTGAGACCAAGGACGGTATGCTGGCTATCAATGACGAGACCTTTGCGGATGACAGCGTAAAGTTCCACAAGAGCCAGACCTCACAGGCTATCCTGCTCAACCCCGACGGCACACCAGCCGTAACACTCGACTACCGCTGTCCTGTCATCGCCTTCTGGAGTCCTTACAAGAAGCAGGCGCCCTTTATCTGTATCGAGCCATGGTACGGTCTGGGCGACCATCGCGGCTATGACGGTGAGTTCAAGGACAAGCCCTACATGAACCACCTGCAGCCAGGTGCCTCTTTCATGAGTGAATACACGATTACCATCGGATAAAGCAAAAAAAATCAACAATAAAGGAAGGCCGAATCATCAGCCTTCCTTTATTCTTTCTATTATTCTATCTGTTTTCCATTCGTTGTAGTCACCGTGCCGTTGTGATAGATGCCGTTGGGCAACCAGCGGATGGTGTCGTTATGGATTTCCTTGATTTCCATCCACTCACGCGGAATCATAAAGTGCTCATTTCTGACGTTCAGGAAGAGAATCTTGAGACTCTTGTCAAACACATTTCCAACTTGCACCCGGAATAACCCCTGAACATGGGACCCATGTCCTGATACACGGTTATTATTGATGGATAGGCCCATCAATGCCTCACGATAAGCGTGAATATCAGCCAGTTTGAAATCGTGGTAGAAATTCAGTTCCATATACGGTGCATAGTGTGTCTTCATGAAGTCCAGCAATGCCGCGCGCAAATCTCTTAGGAGTGCCACCTTTTGCTCTCCGTTGAGCGGCAGTTCATAGAGCACGCCATCCAGTTGAGTCACCTGTTCATTCTTCAATCGCCAGTCGAATGACATCGTAGGGACATCAAAGCCCTTGCCATCATCCGAGAGGTATTTCACAGGCTCTGCCTTCATTCCCTTGACGTTTGAGATACGCTCCAGGAAAATCTGCTTAATCTCTTCCTCGTTGGTCAGTTTTTTGGCAGGACATTTTTCCTCTTTGTGATACGTCACCAAATCCATGATTTTTTGACCTTTCTTCGTAGCCTGGGACTCACGATTAAAAGTAAGGAACTCTGGGTAATACCTGAAATTCTCCTTGAAGTCCGTACCCTGATAATACTCGGGCAAGGTATCTTCCAATTCCTTGGGCGCAATGATATATTCCAGCGTGTCGGCATTCTTGCGATGCGTCTCGTATGCATAGTATTTTGCAGCTTTTGGACGATACTTATCGCAGAGATACTTCATGCTGTTGTCCACATAGTGCATGATGGCCGTCTCGCTCTCCAGAATGCTGTCGTTGATCGCTTTCTCTTCTGCCAGGAGACTGGCTACGGAGTCATTGATTTCCTCGGCGTCATGTATTTCCTTGGGGTCATAGCTTCGCATATCGTAACGATGACACCAGTATGTAAGGAAACTGGTGGTAACAGAGTCGTCGCTCGATACAGAATACTCAAAACACTCCTCTAGGTCATTCAGGCCATCCATAAACTCTTCGAAGGTCTCTGGCACAGGCTGTTCACTTACGTTCTGATTGTTTTTGCAGGCGCACAAGCCCATCAGCAGTACACCTGATAATATGATGATTTTCTTCATTTTATTCTATCATTTTATAAGTCCTTAGATTTTCGATTTCCTCTTTAATTTGCTCACCCCGACTTTTCATTCTGTGCTCTATGACGTCAAACGACTCAAAGTCAGAGGTGCGCACATAAGCCGTCTGCTGGCGATCTGTCTGATAGGCTTTCACCAATCGGGCATGAAGCGCCGCATCACGAGAAGCCGTCTCTGGTGGCATGAAATAGAGCATCAGGAAGCCAGCCACACACGCTGCTGCTACCCAGGGCCATAGTCTGATGGTGCGATGCGGACGAAACTCCTGGCGTGCCTTCGCCATCACATTCTGTTTCAGCGATTCCGATGCCTTGAACTCGCATTGCGGTTTCAGCATCTGCTCAATATCGTCAAAGTGATCTGTATTCATCTTTTTTCTCCTTTCTTCATCATCTGTTGAACATGCATGATAGCGTAGCGATAGCGCGACTTTGCCGTTGCTTCCGGGATATCCTGCAGTTCCGCTATTTGTTTGAACGTCAGGTCGTCATAACATTTCAGACGTACTATCTCCGATTGTTCCCTGGGCAAAGTATCCAGCAGTCGGTTCACCCTCAGGAACTCCTCATGAATCTGTTTGTCATGATCGCTCACCGCCACCTCCTTGGCTTGGTCGAGCAGTACAACATGCAGCGGTTTTCTGCGGAAGTAATCCGTGCAGGCATTACTGATGGCGCGGATAACGTACTGCTCCATATTGTCAACCCGCGTCTTTTCCCTCAACCTACGGAAGACGCCCAGCAGCACCTCTTGCACCACATCCTCTGCATCTTCCCTGATGCCGATACGCATATACGCGAAACGGAAGAGCCAATCTTGCCGTTCTGTGACAATCCGCTCCAATTCTGTGAGCAACTGTTCCGTTTCTTCGTTCATCGTTTTGAGGTTTTTACTTATTAAGACGCAAAGGTAAGAAAAAAGATTTAATGAATCACACTTTTTTTCAATCATCATAATAAAAACGGATGCTTTTCAGTGTTAAAAGCATCCGTTTCTTATTCTTACAGGTTCTTCTTAGGATAAAGGGCATCCCACCATGAGGCATCGTCCTTCAGCCATTTCTGGAACCATGCCATCTGCGTGGCCAACCATTTCTCTTTCTTAGAATACTCAAGGATATGATGATTCTCACCCTTTACCTGCACCAAGGCCACCTCGCGACCGAGGAGTTTCAAGGCAGTAAACATCTGCAGACTCTCTACCAAAGGTACATTCGTGTCTGCGTCGCCATGCAGCAGAAGCAAAGGTGTGTGAATCTTGTCGGCATTAAACAGCGGACTCTGGTCCACATACAACTGACGATGACTCCAAGGATAACTGTTGGCCATCGACACCTCACTATAGTTATAGCCCCAGTAGCCCTGTCCCCAGTAACTGGTATGATTTGCAATGCCAGCATGACTCACAGCAGCAGCAAAGATATCCGTCTGCGTCTGCAGATACTGCGTCATGAAACCTCCGTATGAAGCACCCATACATCCAATCTTATCCTTATTAATAAAAGGATGAGCCTCACAGATTCTCTTCGTGCCCTCAATAATATCCTCAGCAGGTCCACGACCAGCGGTGTTCACATGACGTGAGGCCCACTCCTGTCCGAAGCCCGTAGCACCACTGGGTTCAATGATATAGGCCACATAGCCCAGCGAGTTCCAGTACTGAGGGGCGTAGGGCGACTCGAAATAACGGCTCACGGGCGAACAGCCACCATAATAATACACAATCATGGGGTATTTCTTCGTGGCATCGAAATCCTTGGGCAGGTAGAGACGGCCATAGACCGTATCACCCTTGGAATTCGTAAAGTTCCAGTCCTCACAAGTACCAATCTCGGCATCGCCAAGGGCCTCAGCGCCGTTGAAGAAAGTTATTCCGGACTTTCCAGATTTTCCAGATTTTCCAGAGAGATCCATCACATAGGCTGAGGCAGGCTCCATGGTCTTATACGAGAGATAGCCTACCACGGAAGCATGTGCTGCCAAATCATAGCGATAGGCATAGTCGCCCTTGATAGGCAGTTTGGTTATCTTGCCGGTCTTGGGGTTCAGCACAAACATATTCACATAGTCACGATCCTCCGCCGTCAGATAAATCTGTCCATCAGCCAATGACCAGTCAACATTTTCTATAGAGGGATCAAAATCCTTCGTCAGCGGTGTCACCTTCTTTGAAGCGATATCATAGAGAAACAATTCGTACTCCGTCATGCTTGGTGTCACGTTCTCGGGCAACTGACAGCCAATACGGTTGAAAGCCTCCGGATTACCCCTGAAGAGAATCTGGGTGGCATCAGGCGAGAAAGAGCAGCCGCCAAGGAAGCCCTCACCCTGCAACACAGTATCCATCTTCAGCGTCTGAGCATCCATGATATAGACATCCTCTACCTCAGTAGGACGCTTCGCAAGGCGAGAATAAGACGACACCACCAGCAGTTTCTTACCATCCTGAGAGATATCATAGAGATGCTCGCCCTTATGACCAAACGTGATGCGCTGACAGATACCCGTCTTCAAATCATATTTCTTCAGGTAGCTGCGTGAGCGCCAACCTGGCTGACGGTCGTCCATCTCCAGCACCTGGTAAACATCTGCATCCTCCTTTGGACCTTCCTCGCTGCACGAGATAATCAGATAATCCTCTGTAGGACTGATCACATAACTCTCACGTGGAATATCGTAGGCCCACTGTGTGCGCTGTCCCGTCAGCGGATCCACCTTGAAGAGCACGCGCTTATCCCCCTGATATTCTTCCTCAATATAGGCAGTAGAGCGCGGCATCCATGTCACATTTTTACTCAGATAGCGCAACAAACGCTGACTTTTCACCTCGCGCAATTCATAATCCCAACGGCTATTACCGCCACGTGCCGTGGTCTGATAAGACACCACCACGTATTTACCATCTGCAGAGAGCGAGATACCACGCACACGTTTGCCATCCGTCAGGTCGTGCACCATGTAGGGATGCTTCTTGCTGAGTGTAGGCACCACCTCACGCATCATATCCATCGTCACCTGTACGCTGTCGGTATCCGATGGTTCTGCCAGGTATTTGATAGCCAGCGTATGATGCTCAGGTGCAAGTTTCACCTCTCCCCCAGCCTCCTGACCGTCAACAAACAGTTTATAGTTCTTTGGACCTTTCACGCTGACCGAGCCCTTCACGTAGTCCTTATTATTCACAAAGAAGGAAAGGATGCCAACGCTCTTGCTGTCCTTCAGCGACGGAAGCACCTTCCCGCTGAACACGGCGGTAGGCTCTGCAGAGAGTGCCAAGCCGCCCAACAAGCTCTTCTCGTCAAACTTCTTGCCGTTCACATCTACGGAGTCCATACCCACAGGAGCCTGCACAGCAAAGGGACCTGCCATATTAAACTCCGTCACCGTTGTCTTCACCTGCGCCCCAGCATTCAGAACACCTGCTGTCAGCGCTATCAGAATAAAAGATTTCTTCATACTACTTAATGGTCTGTTTACGAGGTGCAAAAGTACAAAAAAAATCTGACTCTCCTACTTTATATGTTCAATAAATTCTATTTCTACGATGCGCAACTCACTCTTTGCTTCTCCACCGTTCCTGGCTTTGAACAAATCCAGCTCGCCAGCGACAGGTTGAGCCAACTCCGTTATTCCCCCAAAAGCATCCTTGTCCTTACCGGCACCTTTTAGACGGATGGTAATTTCGTTGGTCTTCACACGCTTGGTAGGTGTCAGATGGATATATCCCAGACTACGTTCCGTCTCACCGCTCCAGATAAGCTGTTTGCCAGCATACACTTCTATCGGATAACTGCGCAGACGCCAACCGGTCAGCTTCAGGCAAATATCATCAACAACCGTTTTCTTCGCCAGTTTATAGGTTATCCAAGCCGTAGAGAGTCGTCCGTCGTTTTTCCATTCCGACAGTTCATTATCATCATAGCTGCGAATGGCATGCTCACTATCATAGCCAGCCTTAGCCGACACGATATCTATACCACGAGCCAGCTCTTTGTATGAAGGAGTTATCGGTGTTTCTCCTCTGTCTAACTGACTGCTCAGTTTTCCCGACTTTACGAAATCAGGTTTTTTACTATTCAACGAGACGTACGCCGGTTTCACACCATCGGCATAGACAGCAAGATTTATTTCACCTGCATTTGTGGTAGTGCGTAGCAACACCCTGTTCACACCACACTCCAAGGGCAGGGACATAGCATCAGTTTCTATGCCGCCAATCCATCGGGCCTCACCCCATAGAGAGAAATGTATCATCCGGTTATCAAGCGGACAGCGACGTCCCTGTTTATCAGTCA
>CAMOGP010000065.1 GCA_946614175.1 uncultured Prevotella sp.
ATCTCCACGAAATGCTGGTTCTCAGGCAAAGCCTCCTTCGCAGCATAGTATCTGTCAATATCCATAGCCAGATAATCGTTGTAGGTCTCCTGGTGAATGAAACTCTCTAGTGGCAGACGGTCGGAGAGGGGAGGCTCTTCGGCTGGCCAGCCAACAGTGATGGTGGCCACTGGCATGACGAGTTGGGGAAGACGCAGTACGTCGATAATCTGTTGCGGCTGATAGACGGTGGTGCCCAGGTAGCAATAGCCCAGTCCCTCTTCATCAAAGAGGTTGCAGAGTGTCTGCGTGTAGAGCAGTGCATCAGTGGCAGCATTGATAAACGACAGGAAGTTATCGTATCCAGGGTTGGCATTACGACAACGTGCCCAGGTGGAAGTGCGGTTGAAATCAGCACAAATGGTGAGTACGACAGGTGCCTCGGTCACCATAGGCTGGTTGAAATGGGCTGGCGCCAACTTCGCCTTCATCTCGTTGGAGCGGGTGATGACTACACTGTAGAGCTGCAGGTTGCCCATGGTCTGTGTGCGTGCAGCCTCATTCATTAATCGGTTCAGCAGTTCCTCGCTGACCTCTTTCTCGCTGTATTTGCGAATACTGCGGCGTGTAAGCAGGTTCTTCATATAGATATCTTTTTGTTTATGATTCCCAACAGTCAAGTTCTTTTTCCAGTTCAGGTAGTAATTCCCTGTGGAATACAGGCTCTTTAATACCCTGGCGCTTCTGGTTGCGATAGTCGTCGAGCAGGCGGAAGGCATAGCGTCCCAGGAGCACGATGGCTATGAGGTTGCAGGCCGTGAGGAAGGCCATGAAGAAGTCAACGATATTCCATACCAGTTCGAAACTGGCCAAAGCACCGAATATGACCATCACGCCTGCAGAGAAAATACGGTATGTTGTCATCACTTTCGTGTTAGGGGTGATGAAACGGATATTGGCCTCACCGTAATAGTAGTTGCCAATGATACTTGAAAAGGCAAACAGGAAGATTGCAATGGCTACAAAGACGGGACCGGCGCTGCCTACCTCTGATTGCAGGGCAGACTGTGTGAGTGCGATGCCGTTGAGTTCCGGGACGTTATAGAGTCCGCTTATCAGGATGATAAATGCCGTGCATGAGCATACCAGTAGTGTGTCCGTGAAGACGCCCAATGCCTGGATGAGGCCTTGTTTGACGGGATGTGATACCGTTGCGGTAGCAGCCACGTTGGGAGCACTGCCCTCACCAGCCTCGTTGGAGAAAAGACCGCGCTTGACACCATTCATGATGGTTGCGCCAATACCACCGCCAGCAATCTGTTCAATGCCAAAGGCATCAAGTACGATAACCTTGAAGACGTGGGGAATCAGATTGATATTCATGGCGATGACAACAATCGCCAATACCACATAGCCAATAGCCATCATGGGTACCAGTACCGCACTGACATGAGCGATACGCTGGATGCCGCCAAAGACAATGAACAGGCCGAGAACAGCCAGTATGATTCCAACCCAGACGGGTGACCAGCCGAAAGCTTCTTGCATGGCGCCGCAGATGGTGTTGGCCTGTATGGAGTTGTTGGATAGTCCGAACTGCAGTGTGATGAGTATGGCAAACAGCACGGCCATCCATCGCTGGTGCAGGCCCCGCTGGATATAGTATGCCGGTCCGCCAATGAACGAGTCTTTGTGTTTCTGCTTGAACAGCTGGGCCAAGGTTGATTCTACGAAGGCGGTGGCAGAACCTACCAAGGCAATAATCCACATCCAGAAGACGGCGCCTGGTCCTCCAATGGCGATGGCTGTAGCTACGCCTGCCAGGTTGCCAGTGCCTACACGGGTGGCTACAGAAACGGCAAAGGCCTGGAATGAGGAGATATGCTTCCGCTTGCCTGACTCTCCGTCTTTCTTTCCTCGTGTCTGATCCTCGACGGTATCTACTGCCGAGTCTGTCAGCAGGCGTATCATCTCGCCCACCATGCGGAATTGTACAAAGCGCGTGCGCCATGTAAACCATATTCCACATCCTACAAGTGCGAAGATTAATACATAGCCCCATACGGCATCATTTATGGAGGTAATCAGTTCGTTTAGTTCCATCGTTGTCTGTTCCAAGTCTTTTTGGTGCTTAATTTGGTTGCAAAAGTACGAAAAAACGGACGCAAAACAAAAATTAGGTCTTTTTTTCTTTGTTTTGTGTCCACTAAATAGTAACTTTGCAGCAATAAAAATGTCAAGATATAGATAAGGCGACAAAATGGAAACACAGAAAATCATGTCGAGCGACACCATTCTCCAGGCGTTAGTAGCTGCTTATGGTGGTGAGGAGCGTCTTGTTAGTGAATTGCTAAAGCGTGAAGCGGGGTGTAAGAAACCCGTTACGGAGGAGCAACTGAAACGTTTAGGGGAGCATTTTTGCGATATACAACCTATTGGAAACATGAATGCTTGCCTGGGCCCTCAGGTTACAGAGGTTCGTCCTATGGCCTTGGAATGTGATGTGGTGCGTTTCCAGAACAACAAGGAGAAATGGGTGGCTTTGGTTGGTCTGCTCGATGGCTATCCTTATGAGATATTTACCGGTTTGCAGGATGATGATGAGGGCATCGTGTTGCCTAAGTCTGTGACCAAAGGTAAGATTATCAAGCAGACAAATCCTGATGGCACTAAGCGTTATGACTTCCAGTTTGAGAATACGCGTGGCTATAAGATTACGGTAGAGGGGCTGTCAGAGAAATTTAATCCTGAATATTGGAATTATGCCAAACTGATTAGTGGTGTGTTGCGCTATAGGATGCCCATAGAGCATGTCATTAAGTTGGTTGGCTCGTTGCAGCTGCAGTCTGAGAGCATCAATACATGGAAAAATGGTGTGGAGCGCGCTTTGAAGAAGTATGCACCTGGCAGTAGTGATATTGATGAGCCACAAGAGGAATGAAACTTGCTGAAAGTACAATCTTCCTGAATGATGTACGTCTTTATGCTTATCATGGCGTATTAGAGCAAGAGCGTAGGGTTGGAGGCGAATATTCTGTCTCCTTGCGCGTACATTATAATATATATAAGGCCATGGAGTCTGATAATGTTACCGATACCTTGAACTATGCGCATCTGCTTGATATTGTAAAACGGGAGATGGCTAGTCCTTCGAATTTGTTGGAACATGTGGTTGCCCGTATCGGAAAGGCCATCTTCAAGGAATACCCTTTGGCAGAGTCTATTGACTTGACATTAACGAAATTGAATCCACCGATGGGTGCAGACACTTCAGGAGCAGGTGTCTGTGTACATTTAATAAATGATAAAACTCTGTAATGATTGTCGGTTTTTTCGTGAAAAAGCCGTAATTTTGCAGTCGATTCCATAAATTATGAGTAGAAAATTTTATATTTTTCTATTGTTGATATGTTGTTTCGTCGTGACTTCATTTGCGGCGAAACGTCCGTTTACGCTGGTGATTGATGCAGGTCACGGCGGTAAGGATGCTGGCGCACCCGGAAAATACTCCTATGAGAAAAATATCAATCTGAAGGTAGCTTTGGCTTTTGGTCGTTATGTAGAGAAAAACTGTCCCGACGTGAAGGTCATCTATACACGCAAGACAGATGTGTTTATACCTTTGCATGAGCGTGCTGCGATTGCAAATAGAAATAAAGCTGACGTGTTTATCAGTATACATACCAACTCTGTAGCCAGTAAGAAGCCTATTTCGGGCTTGGAGACCTATACAATGGGTATGCGTCGTTCTGGCGAGAAACTCAGTGCGGCTATGCGTGAGAATGATGTCATTCTTATTGAGGATAATTATCAGCAGCATTATTCTGGTTTTGATCCCCGTTCGCCGGAAAGTTATATCATGTTCGAGGTTCTTAATGATAAGAATATGCTTGAGAGTGTGGAGCTGGCTAAGGGAATTCAGAAGAATGTGTGTCGTGTTGCTAATCGTCCCAACAAGGGTGTGAAGCAAGATGCCTTCCTCGTGCTTCGTGAGACCTCGATGCCTGCTTGTCTGATAGAGTTGGGTTATATCACGACACCATCGGAAGAAGCTTATCTGAATGCACCAAGTAATCAGGATGCTATGGGACGTGGTATCTATCAGGCTTTTGTGGAATATAAGGCAAGAGCTACTCATCAGCCAGTGCCTGTAAAAGTGGAGGGACCTGATGTTCCAGAGCAAAACGTGAAGGAAGATACATCCGTAAAACAGGAAATCCAGGAGACGCCAATAGCGCCCGAAACACCAGAGGTCGCTGCTAAGCAACAGGCACCGGCTAAGCAAGAGATACCAGCCAAACAGGGACAACCTGTACTGAAAGAGACACCCGTCAAGCAGGAACAGGTCGCAAAAGTTGATACCGTTAAGGCGGCTGCAGTTGCAGCTCCGGTCTTTAAGGTTCAGTTCCTGGCAAGTAATACCAGGATAAAGGCTGGTGATGCCCGTTTCAAGGGATTGGAAAGTGTTGAATGCTATCAAGAGGGTGGTCTTTGGAAATATACGGTGGGTGCGACAGAGAGCTATGCTGAGATAAGACAACTCCGTGCACAAGTGGTAAAGGTATTCCCCCAGGCATTTATCGTGGCTTTCAAAAACGGCGAGAAGACAGATACGCAGAAGGCTATCAGAGAGTCACAACGTAAGAAGTAAGAAATCTAATAAAATATTCGACTATGAAGTTTTTGACAAAAGAAGTTAAAATAGCCTTAGCAGCTATAGCTGGTATCATTATTCTGTTTGCAGGTATGCAGTTTTTGAAGGGACTCAATATATTCTCTTCTGCAGATAAGTATTATGTACGTTTCACTGATATCAGTGGCTTGTCGGCCTCAAGTCCTGTTTATGCCAACGGATATAAGGTGGGCGTCGTAGAGAAAGTTCTGTACGACTATTCTCAGCCTAACAATATCGTTGCCGTGATGGGACTTGATAAGAATCTGATGTTGCCGAAAGGTACCAGAGCTGAGATATCAAGCGATCTGCTTGGAAATGTGAAATTGGAACTGAAGTTTGGCCCCAATCCTATTGACTTGGTGCAAAAAGGTGATACCATTGATGGTGGTATGGCCAGTGGATTGATGGATAAGGCTGCAGATATGATACCTCAGGTAGAAGTCATGTTGCCCAAGTTGGATTCTATTCTAGCCGCACTGAATACTTTGTTGCATGATTCTGCAATCACGCGTTCTGTCCATAACGTGGATCAGATTACGACAAATCTTGGTGCCACCACAAATCAGCTGAATCAGTTGTCTACACAGCTGAACCATCAGATGCCTCAGATGTTGTCAAAGGTTGATGGCGTGCTTACTAATGCAGAGGGTGTGACCCGCCAACTGAATGAGTTGGATCTTGGAGCAACGATGCAAAAAGTGGATCGTGCCGTCGGTAACATAGAGCAGACCACGGCAAAGTTGAATAGTAACGAGGGTACTCTTGGTCTGCTGATGCGTGATCCTGGGCTCTATGACAATATGAATGCCACCATGCGTAGTGCAGACTCTCTGCTGATAGACTTGAGGCAGCATCCAAAACGCTATGTTCACTTCTCAGTTTTCGGCAGAAAAAGCAATTAAATTTAATTTTGTCTAAATAACAAATAGGGCGAAAACGCCCTATTGTTGTTTTGTAACTAACTGAATAATAGATGATTTGAAACCTACAACAGGCTTCTTTAGTGAAAAAACGTGAAACACTATAAATGCCGTAGTTTTAGTAAGTTATGATAATTGTACACACAATCTCCGTTTTGGGGTGATTTGCAGGTATCATTTTTTTTTGCGAACTTTGCACTCGCAAGTCATAATCTTGCCATTAAGGAATAGCGAATTATAATAAACAACAAAAAAAATATAACGCCTAGATGCAAAATAGTCATAAGGCGCTTTGGGACAACTGCCTGCATCTCATCAGTCAGAACGTCACTAAGCAGATCTTTAAAACGTGGTTCGAGCCAATCGTCTTTGAGTCTTACGACGAAGAAGAGAAAACCGTATTGGTGCAGGTTCCAAGTCCGTATATCTACGAATACTTGGAGCAGTACTACGTGCGTCTAATGGCGTGGGCACTTCAGAATAGTTTCAAGGCTAATGTGCGTCTGAAGTACCGCTTGGTCACAGATAAGGAGAATAAGAAGAATCAGGAGTGGGAGAGTGACGCGCCCAGTGATATCGAGGCACCCCGCCCAACAACACGTGGCAATAAGTCGCCTACAATCCTTGATGCTGCTGTACCCCAGAATCTGAATCCTCAGTTGGATCCCAAAAAGACATTTGACAATTATATTGAGGGAAACTCAAATAAGCTGCCGCGCACGGTAGGTCTGTCTATTGCGGAACACCCGGGTAAATCTACCTTTAACCCCTTCTTTGTCTATGGTCCTTCCGGCTGCGGTAAGACCCACCTGATAAATGCTATTGGTGTTCAGTGTAAGCGTATGTATCCGCAGAAGCGTGTGCTTTATGTCTCTGCTCGTCTGTTTCAGGTGCAGTTTACAGACTCTGTTCGTCAGAATACCACGAATGATTTTATCAATTTCTATCAGACCATTGATGTGCTGATAGTGGATGATATTCAGGAATGGGTTAATGCAACAAAGACATTGGATACCTTCTTCCATATCTTTGATCATTTGTTCCGCCTTGGCAAGCAGATTATTCTGGCAAGTGACCGTCCTCCAGTAGATCTGGTTGGTGTGAAAGACCGTCTGCTTACACGTTTCTCCTGTGGTCTGATTGCAGAGTTGGAGAAGCCCAATGTGCAACTTTGTGTGGATATACTGAACTCAAAGTGTCGTCGTGATGGCTTGAAGATACCTGTTGAGGTCATTCAGTTTGTTGCTCAGACAGCCAATGGTTCTGTACGTGACTTGGAGGGTGTGCTCAATTCTCTGATGGCCTATAGTATTGTCTATAACTCTAATATTGACATGCATTTGGCTGAGCGTGTTATCAAACGTGCCGTGAAGGTGGACAATCACCCCCTTACCATTGATGATATTCTGGAGAAAGTCTGTCAGCACTTTGGCGTCTCTCAGCAGCATGTGCTCAGTAAGAGTCGGAAGCGCGATTATGTGCAGGTGCGTCAGGTATCAATGTATCTGGCTCAGAAATACACGAAGATGCCAGCATCACGTATCGGTCAGCTGATTGGTGGCCGTGATCACTCTACAGTGATTCACAGTTGCTCAGCTATCGAGCAGCGCATGAAGTTGGACAAGGCTTTCGTGGAAGAGTTGAATAGCATTGAACATTCCTTTAAATTAAAATCATAAAAATTGAAAAGGCTGGTTAAACGAAACCGGCCTTTTTCCGTCATACATATAAAAGATGTGCACAATGACTAAATTACTACTCTCTATCCTATTGCTTTCTTTGACGGCTGTCAGGTCGTATGCAGGTGGTATTGATGATATCCGTCAGGCATTAGAACATTCGTCGGTTTCGCAGATACAGGAAAAGGTGTTTGTCCATACGGATAACCAGTGCTATTTCGTTGGTGACACACTATGGTATAAGGCTTATGTCGTGAGGGCTGATAATCTGCAGCCTACCGATATGAGCCGTATCTTGTATGTAGAGCTACTGTCGCCCGACGGATTGGTTGTGGAGCGTCAGAATATTATCATCAACTCTCAGGGGTATACCTGCGGACAGTTCACGTTGCGTGACTCGCTCTATTCTGGTTATTATGAGTTACGCGCCTATACCCGCTGGATGCTCAATTTCAATGTGCGTCATCATCGTTATCGCAGGGATGAGACCTGGTCGTTCTATAATAAGCAGATGGCTGCCGACTATTTCCGTGTATGGGACGGCCTCTATTCGCGTGTGTTTCCTATATACAGTAAACCAGAGGAGGCTGGCGACTATGATGTGCGCAGTATGTACCAGCGTCCTAAGACCCGCATTCCCAAGCAGAAGAAAGAGGACCTGATAGTGACGTTCTATCCTGAGGGCGGCCATCTGATACAGGGCGTGGAAAACCGTGTGGCTTTCGAAGCCGTCAACCAGCATGGAGAGGCTGCCAATATAAAAGGCACGCTGAGTGCTGACGGTATGGCTGATATGGAAATCAAGACAGAGTATATGGGGCGTGGCTCCTTTACGGTGACTCCGTCGGACAAGCGTCTCAAGGCCCGTTTTACTTTCCATGACAAAGAATATAGCTTCAGTCTGCCAAAGGCTGAAAAGGAGGGCGTTGCCATACAACTGGAGGATAATCAGGTCACGATTCATATGCGTCAGCTGCTTCCTGAGTGTGAGTATGGCCTTTCTGTGCTGTGCAGGGGAAAGCTGAAGTATTTTACAGGTATCACAGGGTTTACTAGTACGACTAGTTCAACTAGTTTAACTAGTACAACCAGAATCACTTTTCCCATCGATTCCTTGTCTACTGGCGTGAATGACCTGACCATCTTTGACAGCAACGGACAGATTCTGGCCGACCGTCTGTTCTTTGTAAATCGTCATGAGAATGATGGAAATATCGTCACAGCAGAGATAGATCCGACACATACCTATCAACCTTATGAGAAGGTAGATATCCCTGTGCAGTTGGCTTCAACGACAGAACCAACGGTATTCTCTCTTTCCATCTTTGATACCAATACGGATGAGCCAACCTATAATGATGGCAATATCATGACCGACCTGCTCCTTTCCAGTGAGCTGAAAGGTTTTATAGCTTACCCTGCCCATTATTTTGAGAGTGATGATGCTTTGCATCGCCGCCATCTGGATCTGCTGATGATGGTACAGGGCTGGCGTAAGTATAACTGGGCGGAACTGAGTGATACGGCTCGTCAGATGCGCTATCAGCCAGAAAAGGGTATGACGATAGAAGGTTATGTCTATAAGATGCTGAGCTTGAATGAGGTTGAGCCCGACGAAATACTCAACTGGCAGGATGGCGTAGGTGTGCTGGGACGTAAGGCTGCAGAAGAACAAGACCCCGTTGATCCTTTTGGGGATAATACTGATAGTGAAGATGAACTGTTGTCATCTACGGATGAGATTCCTGACATGGAAGATACTTGGACATCGGCCTCGACTTTTGAATATGGTTCTATTGGTAATGCCAATGATCATCTGGGCGTCAATCATGGCAATCTGCGGCATGAGGTGCTGATAGAGGCTGAACTTTCTGTTGGTGGTGTCTTTGTTGGCGGTGTGCAGAAGACAGAGGGAGGACATTTCCTTTTTGACGTGCCCCCATTCTATGGCAGTGCTTATCTGAATATGAAAGCCTATAAGGAGAACGACTCTATCAAGAAGAGTATGATGGCCAGGAAGGATTCGAAGGTCCTGGACGAGGATGCCTTCCCCGATTTCTATGTGAAGCGTGAGGTATTCTTCCCGATGTACACCCATGACTATACCTATTACGAGAAGCATCAGCCTGAATATACTGACGAGATGCTGATTGACACCGTGTCGGAATTCTCTATGGAGAATGATGTGCATCAGTTGCAGAATATTAATGTGAAAGGTCGTCGCCGTGGCCGCAGGGCTATTGACTGGAAAAAGCCTGCCTTTGTGATGGATGCCTATGAACTTTATAATGAGATTACCGACCGCGGACTTTCATTCGGTAAACTGGATATGCGCCAGTTCCCTGTACAGGTATGTAAGTATCTGTATGGAAATATGAACCGCTATGTGAAGTTCAATGTGGACGGACGTATTGACGGTTCAACTTATTATCGTAACTATTCCCCTGTTACGAATGGTGCTTCAGATGCAGAGAAGGCCGGTATCTTCCGTGCTAATCGCACCTCACAGTCTCTCTACAAGAAGCTGAAGTTGAAGCGCCTGCAGAATATTCGTGTGTTCTCTGACTACGAGCCCCGTACAGAAGACTCCACAATGGTAGTCAGCAGCCTGTTGGCTGACGCTACGGTGGAGATGGAAACAATTCCCAATGATGGCGTGCAGCCTTCGTTCCGTGACCGTCATATCGTATTCCGGGGCTTCAATATGGCTGAGGATTTCTATCAGCCCGACTATAGCAACCGTTCGCTTGATGAGAAACCTGCAGACTATCGTCGTACCCTCTACTGGAATCCCAATGCGGTGACCGATGAGCAAGGACGTTTCACTGCCACATTCTATAATAACGGTAAGGAGACCCGCATACGAATGACCGCCGCCGGGGTTACCAGCGACGGTCGGTTGATGCATTCTAAGTAATTTAGGAGTTAAGAAGTTAAGGAGTTAAGACGTCACTTACTACCTTATTTTACGAAAACTTTTCTAGCCCTATTGCCTTGGCGGATAATGTTGATGCCTGGCTTTAGGGCTTTTTGCTGTCGTCCCTGTAGGTCGTAGTACAGGTTGGCAGAGCGTGACTCATTGTTCACAGTCTCGATACCTGTAGTATTTACCGAGTGAATCGTAATCGTATCGGCTACGCTTCCGCCACCCAGTTGCATCAGACCTACAGCCAGTTGATAGTCGCCAGTCTGGTCGGCAATACCCTTCAAAGAGAGTACCTTACTGTTGCTGTCGAAAGAGCGCGTCATGCCATCGGGCAGAAGATACGATTTCGTGGTGCCATCAGGCAAGGTGCTGGTCTTCAGTGTCACTGACTTGACATAGCGGGTTTTTATTTCCAGCTGAAATTCCTCACCCATGTTGACGGTAAACTCTTTCTCAAGGAACCGTGGCAGCATGGCATCAGGCAGGTAATAGCCCAGATGAGGTGGTTGGTTGTAAGCCGTGTTCTGCCAGCAGATGCCCATACGGTAAGTATGGTCGTGCATCAGGGTAGGCATGCGGTAGTTGCTGGTAGTGACAGTGCTGTAGATGTTCAGTGTGGCATTGTCGGTGGTGCTCCATAGGATAACCTCCTCACGCCAGTCGCCGAAGATATCTGCCGACAGACAAGGTGTAGCCTTTGTACCGTTGCATGATGACGGACTGCCGATATTGGCGAGAGGTGTGGAACCGACGCCCAGTGTGCCTCCCCCATACTTTGTTACATTAGTGCCGTCGAGCAGTTCATCCTGCAAGTCGCCATCCCAGTAGATACGGAAGTTCATTGACGGCTTGCTGGTGCCAGCCTGCGTGCCAGTGACGGAACTAAACGGATTCTGGATACGGGCGCTGCTGTCGAAACCGCCATAAGCCGACCAGAATTCCTGTCCTCTCTTATCAGCCACGATGTCGGCAGCACAGCCACGTCCGTTGTCCTGTCCGCTCTGTCCACCCTTCCAGATAATCTCACCAGTAGCAGCGTCGTGCAGATCCCAGGCATAAGTGCCCTTCTCTTCATGGATATCAAACAGTTCCAGACCTGGACGGTCTGGGTCAAGGTCGGCCAGATGGATAGCGTCGCCGTGACCGAAACCTACCGCATAGAGCATTTTTCCGTCGTCATCGCATGCTGCCGAACCCCAGATAATCTCATCCTTTCCGTCACCGTCAACATCAGCAATCGACATGTTATGGTTGCCGTTGGCATACATTGTGTAGCGTCCCAGTCCTGAGAAACACGTCTTTCCCGTATAGGTCTTTGTTGTGCCGCTGGCATCCATCACCTTGTACTGCGTCTTTGTGTCGCTCATGTGGAGCCAACGCGTCTTCAACTGACTGCCGTCAAAGTCCACCGCCCATACATAAGCGTAAGTATAATAGCCGCGACAGAAGATGCCAGAAGGGTTACTATCGGACCCGTCGAGATAGGCTGTGGCAGCCAGATAGCGCTCGCCGCGGTTGCCGTAGTCGCCCTTGTCGTTCTTGCCACTGCGGTCGTCCCAGTTGAAAGTGCCTGCTGCTTCGCTCAGTTCTGCTTTCGCATTGCGGTTGGGGTAGTAGGCAATGGTATGGATAGCCTCGCCGGTC
>CAMOGP010000066.1 GCA_946614175.1 uncultured Prevotella sp.
TGTCGACATCACCGGTTGGCGCAAGCCCATCAGCCATTACCGCGAGATGCTGTGGAACAAAGAAACACCTCTCTATATGGCTGTCAAGGAGCCCAACGGCTACCACGGAGAAATCAAGACGACGATGTGGAGTGTCTGGCCCACATGGGAGTCGTGGACATGGTCAGGATGGGAAGGCAAACCTATTGAAGTAGAGGTATATACAAAAGAGCCAGAGGTAAAACTCTATCTGAACGACCAACTTATCGGCACCAAGAAGGTGAGCCGTGAGACCCAGTTCAAGGCTGTTTTTACCGTCAACTATGAGCCTGGTGTATTGAAGGCAGTATCAACCAGTTCAACCAGTCTGCTTCAGACTGCCGGCGAACCCGCAAAACTAAGATTAACTCCCGACAAAAAGATCATGACTGCCGACGGCCAAGACCTCACCTTTGTCACCATCGAGGTAGTCGACAAGGACGGTCGCATATGTCCCGAAGCTGTCATTCCCTGCGAAGCCTTTGTTAAAGGACAAGGAACCTTATTGTCGCTTGCCTCTGCCGACCTCAAGGACATCGAGCCCTACACCTCGCCTCGTGTAAAGACATGGAAAGGACGTGCCCTGCTGGTAGTACGCAGCACACATAAGAAAGGTAATACACAGATCAGCATCAAGAGCAGTCTGCCTACGGCCAGTCTGACCATAAAAACGAAATAAACGATGAGAAGAGCCCTCATTGTACTGGTAGCATTGTTAGCCCTGCAAGCACAAGCACAGACGCACGATTGGGAGAATCCCGCCGTGCTGGGCATCAACAAACTGCCTTATCACGCCACGCTTCAATTGCCATCCAAGCAGAAAGAATGCAAGGAGATTATCTCACTCGACGGACAATGGCTCTTCCACTGGAGCCGTAAGCCCGAGGAGCGTCCTGCAGATTTCTACAAAGAGGATTATGACGTGAACCAATGGAAGAAGATTAGCGTGCCTGGCAACTGGCAACTGCAAGGCTTTGGCACGCCTATCTATGTAAACATGAACTATCCCTTTGCCAAAGACCGTCCCAGCGTAACTAGTGAGCCACCCAAGGACTGGACCGCTTACGAGAATCGCAACCCTGTGGGATCGTATGTTACGTTTGTCGACGTGACAAAGGATATGCTCTCAAAAAACCTGATTCTCCATTTCGGAGGCGTACACTCAGCCATGTACCTATGGGTGAATGGCCAGAAGGTGGGGTATAGTCAGAATTCCATGTCGCCTGCAGAATTTGATGTCACAAAGTACATGCGGGCAGGCAAAAACAAGATTGCCGTTGAAGTCTATCGCTGGAGCGACGGCTCCTATTTGGAATGTCAGGACATGTGGCGTCTGAGTGGCATCTTCCGCAGCGTTCAACTGTGGGTACGTCCATTGGTACACATTGCCGACTACAAGATAGAGGCTATTCCCAATGCCGACTACTCGCAGTTCACAGTTAATGCTAAGATTACTGTATGCAATACTGGCAAGAAAACAGCAAAGGACCTGCTGGTTCAGTTGCAGATGGCTTGTCCCGAACTGTATGGCGTCAACGTCGATCCTAACCATAGGAACATAGCCAACCATTGCATATCAAAATTGCATGCTGGCGATACCACTGTCGTAGAACTCACGTATCACTATGACACCCCGCCTCGTCTTTGGACTGCCGAGAAGCCTTGGCTCTATCCCTTCACCCTGCAACTGCTTGGCATGAAGGACAGTAAGAATAATGAAGAATTTGCCTATCATTTCGGTGTAAAGAAGGTCGAAATCGTTGGCGAGGTCTTCAAGATTAATGGTAAAAACGTGAAGTTGCGTGGTGTGAACCGTCACGACCATCACCCCAAGACAGGTCGCTACGTTGATAATGCCACCTACGAACAAGACATCCGCTTGATGAAGCAGGCCAACGTCAACTTTCTGCGTACCAGTCATTATCCAGACCGCGAATACCTCTACGAGCTCTGCGACAAATGGGGTATCTACGTGATGGACGAGGCCAACCACGAGACTCATGGTTATGGCTATGCAAACAAAGTGATGGGCGAAGACCTTTCATTCCAGAAAGCCCATGTGGACAGAGCCGAGTCATTGGTGAAGCGCGACTTCAACCACCCCTGCGTCATTCTGTGGAGTCTTGGCAACGAGGGTGCTCAAGGGCCCAATATCGAAGCCATGTATCACAAGGTGAAGCAGCTCGACACAACCCGTCCGGCCTTCTACGACAGCGACCGTCGTTATTCTGATATCTGGGACGACAGTTATCTCTATCCCGACGAACTGAAGAAGAATGCCCAGACGGTAAACGACAAACCTTTCATGATGCGCGAATATGCTCATGCTATGGGTAACTCCTGTGGTAATCTGCAGGAGTACTGGGATGTGATATACAGCGACTCCTCCATTTGCGGCGCCGCCATCTGGGACTGGGTGGACCAGGGAATAGAAAAAGATGGAACATACCTATACGGTGGTGACTTTGGCGACAAGCCCAACGACGGGCAGTTCTGCCTCAATGGCCTGCTGGCCCCTGATCGTACGCCCCACCCCCACTACTATGAAGTACAGAAGGTGTATCAGCCCTTGCAGTTTCTCCGCGAACCAGATGGCACCATCCGCATCGTCAACCGAGACAGTTTTACCACTGTTGACGAGTATGATATCACCTACGACACCCTGCGCTATGATAGCGAAGTGGTACTCAATGTTTCCGCCCACCTGAAAGAGGATAAGCCCTGGGCCAAGAAAGGGTTTACAATTGCTCGAGAGCAGTTCGTTCTACAGGCGTGGAACTGGAAAAACAAGGCAGAAGTCGCAATGCCCCTCCACCACAAGGAGAAGCAAGAGACTAAGTCATTCACAATCAGCGGAAACGCCCTCACCTCTTGGATCGTCGATGGCCACGAGGTACTACAGGCTCCGCTGGAGCCCTATTTCTGGAAACCAGAAAATGACAACCAGAGCGCAGCCGGTTTTGCCCGTCGTACAGCCATCTGGAAGGAAGTAAAAGATGTCAAGGTGAACTACACCATCATCAACGAGCACAGCATTCTTGTTGAGGTGGACTATCAACCTGCAGCACAGGACCGCCCCGTGATGCCAAAATTCGGCATGAGGATGCGTCTGCCCGCCAACTACACCGCGATTACATATTATGGCCGCGGTCCCTGGGAGAACTATCCAGACCGTAAGCGTTCTGCCTTCCTCGGCAAGTACCAGATGCCCCTATCGGCATACGAGACTGATTATCTCCATCCACAGGACAACGGCAACCGATGCGACATCCGCTGGTTTGAGATTTCATCCGCTCCTGCGGCAGTTGGGTCTCCTGCGGCGAGAACCCTGCGTATCGAGGGCTGTCAGCCCCTCTGCATCCGAGCATGGGACTATGGTGAGGAAGATCTTGAAGGTGTTCATCATCCCAGTGATATCCAGCACGGTCGTTTCGTCAATCTCAATATCGATGCCAATATTCACGGCGTAGGTGGAACAGACACATGGGGCAAGCGCACCCTTCCCCAGTACACCATTGACGGCAACCAGCCCCATCATTACAGTTTTATCCTATCATTTCAATAAGAAAAACGAGGACACCTTACGCATTTGACAAAATTCCGCATAACCATGAAACGTTTCCCTTGTTGGAAACGTTTCTTTATTCATACCTTTGCACCCAGATTAATTCGACTCAAGACTAAACCAACCATTAATATTTTTTAGTTGGTAAGTTAGTATAATAGTAATTTATGGTTTGAAAGTGTGGCACGTAGTGATTACGTGCCATATTTCGTTTATTTGAAAAGGATTTGAAACAAAAAAAAAGACACCATTGAGATTTTTATTGTAATTTTGCCACCAAAATAACTAAAAGCGGAAACAACATGACCAGATTCATCAACATGAAAGGGTTGCTACTCACAGGCATCACCACCCTTGCATCCCTGTCCATATGGGCTCAAAATCCCATTATCCACGACCGTTTCACCCCCGACCCGGCACCCTACGTGCATGGTGACACCCTCTATCTTTTCGTGGATCATGACGAGAAAGTGACGGAAAACAACTATTTCACAATGAAAGACTGGCTGCTCTACAGTACCGTGGATATGGTCAACTGGACCTATCGCGGCACGCCCATCACCTCGAAAACCTTTTCTTCATGGGCCAAGCAGGACAACGACTGTTGGGCCAGCCAATGCATAGAGCGCAACGGCAAGTGGTATTGGTACTGTACGGCCACCATCAAGGGACAACCCTATCCAGGCATTGGTGTGGCAGTAGCCGATAATCCTGCCGGTCCTTATAAAGACCCCATCAAGAAACCTCTCGTAAAGGGTTGGTTCAAGATTGACCCGTCTGTCTTCATCGATGACAACGGGCAGGCTTACTTGTATTACGGCAACAACATGCTGTGGTACGTCAAGCTCAACAAGAACATGACGTCGTTCACCGGCAATGAGAATGAGGTCAAGACCAAGGACGAGACAGCCTTCGGACCATATAAAGGCTATAATGACGACGGCACCCCCAAGACCAACTTTGAAGAGGCATCATGGATCTACAAGCGCAACGGCAAGTACTACCTGGAGTATGCCGCCGGTGGCGTTCCTGAGTATTGGGCTTATTCCACAGCCGACAAAGCAACAGGTCCCTGGACCTACCAAGGAAAAATCTTAGGACAAGCCGACAATAGTTTTACGATTCATGGCGGAAGCGTGGCGTTCAAGGGACATCACTATATGTTCTATCACAACGGCAAACTGAGCGGAGGCGGTGGCTTTAAGCGCTCTACCTGCGTGGAAGAATTCACCCCCAACGAGGACGGCACCATCCCCAGCATCAAGTTCACCACCACTGGCGTCCAACCTATCCAGACGTTGAACCCCTTTGAACTGCAGGAGGCCGAGACCATCAACAAGTGTTCTGGCTTATTGTGCCTGGGCGACCATAACGGTTGCTATGCCTCCAACATCACCAAGAGCAGCTATATCGAAGTGCGCAACGTGGACTTTGGCGAGGCTGGAGCCAAATCATTCAAGGCCGTGGTGCGTACCACAGGCGATGCTGTTATCCTGATACGTGTCAAGACAGCAAGCAGTACTGCGAAAGGAAAAGTCAACATCCCGTCAACCGACGGCGAGTGGCAGGAAGTGACAGTTGACCTCACCACCCCCATCACCGGCGTGCAGGATCTGTTCTTCACCTTCGCAGGCACAACCGCAACAAGTTTTGATTTCGACAAGTGGCAGTTCTTTGAACAGCCAACCGGCATCAAACCCCAGACCATAAATCTCCAATCTCAAGCCTCAAACCTCAAACCCCAAACCACCTACGATCTGCAAGGACGCAGAACAAGCAATCACATCACCCATGCCATCAAGATTATCGATGGTAAGAAAATCATCAAATAACCTGTCACAACAATGAAAAGAATCACCCTCACCCTTCTGACGTTTCTGGGTTTCTGCAGTCAGATAGCAGCCCAGGACACCGACAACACCAACCGTCTGTGGGACAACAAGCCCGCAAAGATATGGCTCGAGGCCCTGCCTATTGGTAATGGCCGTATAGGCGGTATGATATACGGCGGACCGCGCGTCGATGAGATCCAGCTCAACGAAGACTCTTTCTGGAGCGGAGGTCCCCATAATAATAACAGCAGTACCGCCGCATCCAACTTGGCCACAGTGCGCAACTATATCTTCAACGGACAGGAGAAGAAGGCTGAGGACCTGATTAACCAGCAGTTCATCAAAGGTCCGCACGGCCAGAAATACCTGCATCTGGGCAGTCTGAGGATGACCCACAACAATATCACAGACGCTGAGGTGACCAACTACCGTCGTGAGCTCGACCTGCAGAAGGCACTCTCTACCGTCTCTTTCGAGCATCATGGGCACCACTACCGTCGTACCGCCTTTGCCACGATGCCCGACAGCATCATCGTTGTCCGTCTGGAGGCCGACACACTTTCCAGTTTCACCCTGCGCCACATCATTTCCGACTTCACCAGAAGTGCGTCGAAAAGTGACGACGGATGGCTTTCCATCATCACGGGTGTAGACCACGAAGGCGTAGCCTATAAACTCAAGGGCTACCTGCGCTATCGTGTGGAGAGCGATGGCGAGGTGACCTATGGCACGTCAAGTGCCGTCACGGTGAAGGACTATACCTGGGCAACCATCTACATATCGGCTGCCACCAATTATCTCAAGTATAACAATACATCTGGCAAGGGGTCTGCCAAGGCGCTGTCGTATCTGAACTCAGCCCTGAAGCACAACTACGACGAACTGCTGAGCCGCCATGTGGAGGCTTACCAGAAGCAATACGACCGTGTGCGCCTCTGGCTGCCATCATCACAGGCCAACAGCCAGCTCACCACCGAGAAACGTCTGGACAAGTTTTACGGAAGTACCGACTGGGGCATGGTGGCCCTGCTCTTCAACTATGGCCGCTATCTGCTCATCTCGTCCAGTCAGCCTGGCAGTCAGCCTGCCAACCTGCAGGGCTTGTGGAATAACCTGAAGGATGCCCCCTGGGACTCAAAATACACCATCAACATCAACGCCGAGATGAACTACTGGCCCTCGGAGGTGTGCAACCTTACAGAGACCAACAAGCCGTTCTTCTCCATGATACGCGACCTGAGCGAAACGGGTGCGAAGACTGCAAAGAATATGTACCGGTGTGGCGGATGGGTAGCCCATCACAACACGGACATCTGGCGTATTGCCGGACCTGTCGACGGTGCTTTCTGGGGTATGTATCCCAATGGCGGCGCCTGGTTGGCCACCCACCTCTGGCAGCACTACCTCTATACAGGCGACGTAGAGTTCCTGCGCGAGTGGTACCCCGTCATCAAGGGCACGGCCGACTTCTACATGGACTACATGCAACCTATTCCTGAGGACTGTGTCTTTGCGAAGAATATCACGGCAGAGGATAAGTACAACTGGCTCGTTGTGGTGCCGTCGGTAAGTCCCGAACAGGGTCCTGCCGGCAAGTCCACCCCCGTTACCGCCGGCTGCACCATGGACAACCAGATTGTGTTTGATGCCCTGACAAACACGTTGAAAGCTGCAGAGATACTGGGCGAGGACGAAGAATACATCGCAAAACTCAAGACCCAGATCTCAAAGATTCCTCCCATGCAGATTGGCAGCAGGAAACAGTTACAGGAGTGGCTCATCGATGCCGATGGCAGCGAGATGCAGCACCGTCATATCTCCCACCTCTACGGCCTGTTCCCCTCCAACCAGATATCACCATTCAACCATAACGAACTCTATGCTGCTGCCAAGCAGACCCTAACAGACCGTGGTGATGCTGCCACAGGCTGGAGTCTGGGATGGAAGATCTGTTTCTGGGCACGTATGCTCGACGGCACCCATGCCCTCACCATCCTGAAGAATATGCTCCGTCTGCTGCCATCCGATGATGTCACCAGCCAGTATCCCAACGGCCGTACCTACCCCAACCTCTTTGATGCGCACCCGCCCTTCCAAATCGACGGTAACTTCGGTGCCACGGCAGGTATCGCAGAGATGCTGTTGCAGAGTCATGATGGCGCCATCCACCTGTTGCCCGCTCTGCCAAGCGCATGGAAAGAAGGTAGCATCAGCGGACTGAAAGCCAGAGGTGCCTTCGAGGTAGACATGGAGTGGAAAGAAGGCAAGCTCACCGCTGCCGTACTGCGTTCTGCCATTGGCGGCACGGCCCGTCTGCGCTCCTACGTAGAGCTGGAGGGCGAAGGACTGACTCCTGCTGAGGGCGACTGTCCCAACCCGCTCTATGCCCCTGCTGACATCAAGGAGCCCCTGCTGGCCAAATCGCTAAGCGAAAAGCCCTCGCTGAAAGTCAAGAAAGTTTACGAATACGATCTCCAGACCGTACCAGGCGGCAAATACCGCATCTACGAAAAAAATTATAAGTCAACCGGCATCCACAACGCCCGCGACGCCCATCAGCCCCATAAAACCCATAACATATTAGGTCAGCAGCTCTCTGCTCCCCAGAAGGGCCTCAACATCATCAACGGCAAGAAAATTATCAAGCACTAGATAAAAACTATGAAGAAATTATTTATCATTTTCGCAACCGTATGCTGCACCGTGATGGCGCAAGCTGCCAAGGTTGACAAGAACGTCAACATCACCGTCAATGGTGAGACACGTAAGTACCAGCTCTACGTTCCCAACAACGCCACAGACAACTGTCCGCTGGTGGTGTCACTCCATGGCGCCAGCGGCCATAGCACCGACAGAAGTCCGTTTGGCACCGGCGTTGCCGACCAGGCAGGCTGCATCGTGGTCTATCCTCAGGGCAAAGACATCTATTTCCCTGTATTCGGAGGAACGGTTACGGGTTGGGATGCCTCTGGCGAGTTCAACGATGATGCCAAGTTCCTCATGGCTGTTATCGAGGATGTGGCCAAGACCTACACCATTGACCGCAAGCGCATCTACTGCTGTGGCTTCTCCAATGGCGGTATGATGACCTACGCCATGACCAATGCCTGCAGCGATGTCTTTGCAGCCTTTGCTTCTATCAGCGGATTCCAGCTCAATGAGTTCCACTTCCGTCATACCGGCTGGCGCCCAGTGCCCTTCCTGCATATCCACGGCAAGAACGATGACTTCGTGAAATACTCACTCATGCCTACGATTGTGGACGAGATGGTGGCTCGCCTTGGTGCCAACCCCGTACCTCAGAAGACCACCGTTTCCGGCAAATACGACAAGAGTGTCTACGAGGCTGGCGAAGGCAGTTTCCCTTATGTATACTACGAGGTTGACGGTATGGGACACAACGATTATACCGCAAACACAGAGGACGGCAATTCTGCAAAGACCATGTGGAACTTCTTCAAGCAGTACACCCTCGACACGCCTTGCGACACCACCCTGAAATGGCGCCCGCGTATCGAGACCGAGGGATTCGAGCCCAAGAAACATGGCATATCACTCTACAACAGTACCTACGTGCTGTACTTCGGCCAGACACCCGATACCAGCACCAAGCAGAACGTGTATCGCACCCTTCAGTTCAATAACGGCAACTACAAACTGCATTTCAAGGCCGAGGGTGATGCCGACAAGACCATCGCCGTAAAACTGCAGAAGCTGACAGGCGCCAAGAACACCATTATCGACGAGACCGTGGCCATCAACGGTGATATCAACATCCTCTTCAAGGTGGAGGACGGATGGGGCGAATACCGTCTGACGATCACCCGCAAGGATGCTTCCGTCAACGTCACCCTTTCAGACCTGAGCATCCATACAGCCAGCAAAGAAGAGTTGTCGGCCATTCAGGCACCTGCCGTTTCAAGAAATGCCAGCGACGCAGTCTATGCCCTCTCAGGCATGAAGGTCACGGGCGACGCCCATCCTGGGAATATCTATATCAGAAACAACAAGAAGTTTCTTGTTAAATAACTCTCATAACTAACAACTACAAAAATGAAAAGACTATTATCCCTAGCCGTTATGGCTATCGGCCTGGCAGAAGCCCAGGCGCAGGACGTGAAGATTGAGTTCATCACGCCCAGTATCGTACACGTGGTAAAGGGCCAGCCCACCAAGACACTGGTGGTGACAGCAAAGCCTCAGGACGTGGCTCTCACAAAAAAAGGCAACACCACCTCCAGTAAGGAACTCACCGTGAAGCAGGATGCCAAAGGCAACCTCACCTTCCTCACAGCCAAGGGAAAGGTGCTGCTCAAGGAAAAGGACTGTGACGTGCTTGAGGCACGTCAGACCTTCACTCTCGACAAAGACGAGGCCATCTACGGACTGGGCACCATCCAGAACGGCAAGATGAACCGCCGCGGCGAGAAGAAACGCATGGAGCAGTCCAACCTTGAAGACTTCCAGAATGTGCTCCAAAGCATCAAGGGCTACGGCATCTACTGGGAGAACTACTCTCCCACCCTCTTTGAAGACAATGCCGAGGGTATGACCTTCGATGCCGAGGTAGGCAACGGCGTGGACTATTATTTCATGTATGGCAAGAATGCCGACGGCGTCATTGCCCAGATGCGCTATCTCAGCGGCGACGTACCGATGTTCCCTCTGTGGACCTACGGCTTCTGGCAGTCCAAAGAGCGCTATAAGAGTGCCGCCGAGACCGAGGGCATCGTTGACCAGTATCGCGCCTTGAACGTGCCTCTCGACGGCATCATCCAAGACTGGCAGTACTGGGGCTCCAACTATCTGTGGAATGCAATGGATTTCCTTGCAGAAGATTTCTCCAACGGCAAACAGATGATACAGAACGTGCATCGCAAGCATGCACATTTCATGATTAGCATCTGGGCCAGCTTCGGTCCCATGACCCAGCAGTACCGCGAGCTCAACGAGAAAGGTCTGCTCATGCCTTTCGAGACCTGGCCCCAGAGCGGCATCTCTCACATCTGGCCTCCCGTCATGAAGTATCCCTCAGGCGTAAAGGTCTATGACGCCTTCCATCCCGAAGCCCGCGCCATCTACTGGAAATACCTGAAGACCCTCTACGACTATGGTACCGATGCCTGGTGGATGGACTCTACCGACCCCGACTTCTTCAATCCGCGTGAGAGCGACTATGCCCATAAGGTCTATGGTGGCACCTGGCGCTCACAGCGCAACGCCTTCCCTCTGGAGACCGTCCGCGGCATCTATCAGGCACAGCGCAAGGACTATGGCCAGAAGCGTGTCTTCATCATGACACGTTCCAGTTATGCCGGTCAGCAGCACTACGGCTCAAATATGTGGAGCGGCGATGTCAACTCCTCCTGGGACATGCTGCGCAAGCAGGTGCCTGCCGGACTGAGCTATTCTCTGACGGGCAATCCCAATTTCAATACCGACATCGGTGGATTCTTCTGTGGCTCCTACAACACCAAAGGCAGCGGTTCTGCACCACGCAACCCACAGTTCCAGGAACTCTACGTGCGCTGGATGCAGTATGGTCTGTTCTGCCCCGTATTCCGCAGTCATGGTGCCGATGCCCCTCGCGAAATCTGGCAGTTCGGCAAGAAGGGCGAACCCATCTATGATGCCATCGAGAAGCAGATACGCCTGCGCTATCGCCTGATACCTTATTTGTATAGCACCGCCTGGCAGGTAACCAGCAATAACGACAGCTATATGCGTCCCCTGTTCAGCGATTTTGCTGCCGACAAGAAAGTATGGAATATCAACGACGAGTTCATGTTTGGCCGTAGCATCCTGGCTGCCCCCATCGTGAAGGCACAGTATACGGAGGAGAAGATTATCCGCACCGATGCTATGACCGGTTGGAACAGACAAGATGCCAAAGGCCAGAAGGAAGATGGAAGAGGCATCGACTGGGCAGAGGCCAAGACTGCCACGAAATACCTGCCCAAGGGTGCAGCCTGGTATGATTTCTGGACAGGCAAATACTACGCAGGCGGACAAGACGTGCTCCTCGCAACCACACTCGACCGCGTGCCCATGTTCGTACGTGCAGGCAGCATCCTGCCCCTCGGTCCTGAGATGCAGTATGTTGGCGAGAAGGCATGGGACAACCTCGAGATGCGCGTCTATCCCGGTGCCAACGGCCGCTTCACACTCTATGAGGACGAGGGCGACAACTACAATTACGAGAAGGGCCAGTACGCTACTATTGCCTTCCAGTGGGACGATAAGGCGCGCACCCTCACCATCGGTGAGCGCAAGGGCAACTATCCCGGTAT